>NZ_CALKTC010000067.1 GCF_937996225.1 uncultured Campylobacter sp.
GACGGGCAGATTCGGCGCTAGCGGATATGCCGTTCGCGGAGTGGACGAAAACCGCGTGGCTATCACGGTGGACGGGCTTCGTCAGGCAGAGACCTTGAGCTCGCAGGGCTTTAAAGACCTCTTTGAAGGGTATGGAAATTTTAACAACACAAGAAACGGCGTAGAGATGGAAAACGTCAAAACGGCCAATATCACCAAAGGAGCCGATTCCATAAAAGCGGGAAGCGGCGCACTCGGCGGATCGGTTATGTTTGAAACCAAAGACGCCAGGGATTTCTTGACGGAAAAGAACTATCGTTTCGGCTTTAAACAGGGCTATCAAAGCGTCGATAGTCAAAATTTCCACTCCTTCACCGGCGCAGCTAGGTACGGCTGGTTTGATCTTTTGGTTATAAACACCGATAGGCACGGACATGAAAGAAAAAACTATTTCTACGACATATATGATAGTAAAGAGGACAAACTTCACATAGGTAAAACTCGCGAAAAAGCAGACCCATATACCATAACCAAAAAAAGTACGCTCGTAAAGGTGGGATTTCAGCCGAGCGATAACCATAGATTGTCTATCGCGATAGATAACTCGAAGCAAAATTCCGACGGCGAGGATCTTTCTTATACGTTAAGAAT
The DNA here is from genome assembly GCF_937996225.1 of uncultured Campylobacter sp. Taxonomy (GTDB): domain Bacteria; phylum Campylobacterota; class Campylobacteria; order Campylobacterales; family Campylobacteraceae; genus Campylobacter_B. The sequence goes on from NZ_CALKTC010000067.1 coordinate 631, forward strand.
GGGTAGCCGTCCGGATGCTCCGGAACGATATGGAAATAGGACAAACCACGATAGCTCTACCAGAAAAAACGTGCAGTTTAGCTACGAATATGTCGGAGATACTCCACTTTGGGACAGTGTCAAACTTTCGTATTCTTGGCAAAATATTAAGAACCGTGCAATAAATAAAGAGGGTTGCCAAGGCAATAGATGCCAGAATGTGCAAAATCCTTCTGGGATGCATCTAAATGAAAGCTCAAGCGGTTATGATATCGTAGATAAAAACAATAGACCCCTAAGCGTTGATCCGCGACCTGTCGAAGAAGGCGAAGAAATTATTAAAGATGGTTCGGGCAATATTCTAAATAGGGGCAGTGATTATAAAAAAAGGGATGGTGAAGGATATTATTTGGATTGTTCCAAAGTAAATTGTAATAAAAAATTCAAAGTATTAAAAGAAACATACGATGGAGATACTTGGGAGTATAATTACGAATTAGTGGAAAGAGAGATAGAAAAGCATACTCTTCCTGACGGCAGAGTTTACGGGACTATAAAAAGAGATCCGAGCGATATGGATACTATGACAAAGGCTTATAAGCTATTTCATTTAACTCCATATACCGATGGTTACAATTCCGTCCAATACACTGATAGGACTCTAGAAACTAAGACATTTCAGGTTAATCTAGACTTAGAAAAAGAATTTAGTCTATTTAATTTGATAGATAATTCTATATCATACGGCGGACTTTTGGATCAAACAGATAAATCTATGACTAATAAAGATGGATTTTACTCGGGTGATTCACAATGGTGGGATAATATACTCTTCGGTAGAACTCCTGGAGGTGGCGTGCCAAACCCTAATTACCATATGAATGGTAGTCAAAGAAGCAATACCACTGCGGTGAGTACCTATCTGATCCCAGTGCAAACTACGACTGTAGCAAGCTATATCGGGGATGAAATTCAAATAACTAAATACGTAGGCTTCGATCTCGGTTATCGCTTAGATTTTGTAAACCATAAACCAAAATATACCGGCCATCCTGAAGTGCCAAGAGGCATCATAACCGGTCTATGGGTGCCGTATCCTTATAATCCTTACGATGGAGTGCATGGCTATTACACTCCTTACGGAGAACAAAATTATCAGGAAAATTTAAAATTCCTACTAAGAGAAAAACAATACAACAGCAACTCATATAAACTAGGTCTAAATTTAGACCCACTGGATTGGATGAGGATACAACTAAAGGGCTCCAAAGGCTTCCGCGCTCCGACATCGGATGAGGCGTATATGACCTTTAAGCATCCGGACTTTTCTATCCGTCCTAATATATTTTTAGAACCAGAAATTGCAAGGACGAAAGAGATCGCTCTTACTTTTTATAGCGAGAGAAGCCGCATAACTTTCGATGTTTTTAAGACGGATTATAAAAATTTTATCGATCTTGAATTTTTGGGAAATTTACAAGTCGTAGATCAGCAGATACCCTATCCGTTTTATCAAAACGTAAACCGAGATAGCGCCAAAGTGCATGGATTTGAGATAAATACCCATCTGGAGCTCGGCGATGTATCGGAGAGCCTGGAGGGATTTAGGCTGGGATATAAATATAGCAGACAAAAGGGCAGAATGTCGTGCGCCAGCAACGGCTCAAACGCCAATAATTCAAACTCCGGATGCAGCAGGGGCGAAGAGGTGCCTATGAATGCGATCCAACCGCCTACTTCCGTCTATAATATCGGCTATTCTACGCCCGGCGACAAATATGGCATTGATCTTTTCATAACTGACGTAGGAGCCAAGAAGCGCAAAGATACCTACAATATGTATTGGAAAAGCCAAGTCGAAAGAACGGATCCGTATTGGGGGCACATCGATGCTTCTATAGTAAACGGAGAGCCCGTAACCGATAATACCAAAGGTTGGCGAAGCGGTGATTATACGGTAGTGGACGTTATTGCTTATGCAAAGCCGCAAAAAAATTTTAACTTTAGTCTAGGCGTTTACAACCTAACCAACGCCAAATATATCACTTGGGATAGCGCGCGCTCGATCAGGGCTTTTGGAACGGTCAATATGATCGATCAAGCGACGGGTGCGGGCATCGGTAGGTTTTATGCGCCGCGCAGAAATTTTAGATTTAACTGGGAGGTAACGTTTTAGGTCTTGGGTATGTTTCGATCCAAAATTTAAAACGAATTTTGGATCGAAGTCTCGATTTGATCGAATTGAGCCCTGCTTTGCAATTTACGCTTTAAATTTATATCCAATGAGCCTTTGCAACGCAAGAGCAAGATCACTTCGTATTTTTGGCATTTTGATAAAATTTTTAGCGATATAATTTTTGCCGAACGGTAACATTTTGCGCGCGCATTAAATTTGTATATCGCTGCTTTCGTTTATGCGGTTTTGGCTCAGAACCTACCGCCGTACGGTATAAATTTTACATTTCTATCGATAAGCTTTTTTACGAAGGTCAAAGGCAAATTTTTATATCACCAAAATTTGCGCGCCATACAATCTCAACAAAGATAAGTTAAAAACACTGAAGGCGTTTGACAACCGCACGCAAAACTACGGCGGCAGAATGAGACCTACGATAAGGCGCACAAGACGATGCTTAAGACAAATGTTTTTTATTTATGATTTAATACGCGGAAAAATAAAGACGAATTAGCCTCTATTTTTCTCGATTTCATATAAAATTTTGATTTTTTTACAAGCTCTTTGTAAGATACAGAACCCCAAGGCAATATATAATAAAATAGACAACTTACTAATACCGTAAAACCATATGGGAAACGTTACGATTAAAAAGGCTATTAATATAAAATCCCAAATTATAGCTAGAGCCTGTTTCGCTCTCATATAATTTGAATACTTAGCTAAAATCGAAATATGCGTTATGCTGGGCGACTCAGGGGAAAGATAACAATACGTTACCTCGACTATATCGCCGTTATCAGCAAACCATTGATCGGGATAGTCGAAAAATCTTATTCCTTTTACCTCAAATGTTATATACAGTCCGTCTCGCCCCCAGTCTGTTTCTAAGTTTTCCATCTTGCCGATAATTGTGAAAAATTTCAATTCACTTGAAGCTTTCTTTTTTAAATGCCACATTATTTTCCTCCAAATTTCGGTAAAATTTCGTAAAATCCACACTACTTTCTGTGGCGTTCGCGCTAAAATTTTAATTTTTGCACACTCGCGTTAAGATAGGCGAGAAGCCCCATTAAAATAAATATTAACGATACGCAATCATAGAAATTCGCTAAAACCGAGCAGCGTATGCGAAAACGCACGCCCTTAATCTCAAAAAGCGCGAATATGTCGATACCTTTGCGCAATGTATGGAGGCGCAAATTTCGATTCTGCCCGTGATTTTGCTTTTAGCTTCGGATTTTGGCAAAAGATTCATATCTATAGTCCGTGCGCAAAATTCGCCCACCGAAAGGTACGGCGAATTAAAATGCATAGATATTGTAAAGTTGAGCTTACTTACGATAATGTTTAAAGTTCCGTCCTGCGCAAGTTAAATTTATATAATTTTAAAATCGAGCCGAACCCGAGCATACGTTCGATCCCGGGGATTTTTTATGAAATTTAAAAATTTTAAATCGTTGCTTTCAACTAAAATTTTTAAATTTTCAAATTCTCACACGCCATAGAAATTCAAATTTCGCAAATTTAAAAATTTGAATCGGATGTGCAAATTCAGCACAAATTAAAACCCTGTAATTTTAAATTTCGCTCGAATGCAGCGCAAATTAAACATTAAATCTAAAATGCATTACGTCGCCGTCTTGCACGACGTAGTCCTTGCCCTCAAGGCGCATTTTACCCGCTTCTTTCGCCCTGCTCTCGCCGCCGCACGCGATAAAATCATCAAATCCGATCACCTCAGCTCTGATAAATCCGCGCTCAAAGTCGTTGTGGATCACGCTCGCGGCCTTCGGAGCCTTCCAGCCCTTCGTGATCGTCCACGCGCGCACCTCCATCTCGCCCGCGGTAAAGTAGCTGATGAGGCTGAGCTTCGCAAAGGAGCGCTTGATAATGAGCTCCAGCCCGCTTTGCTGCGCGCCCAGGCTCTGCAGCATCTCGTGCGTCTCCTCGTCGCTTAAGCCTATCAGCTCCTCTTCGATCTTGGCGCAGAGCTTGATCACCTCGGCGCCGCGGGTGTTTGCGTATTCTCTTACGCGCGCGACATATTCGTTATCTTGCGCGATGCCGTCTTCATCCACATTTGCGCCGTAGATTACGTCCTTGGCGCTAAGCAGGCGCAGCTCGCGATTTAAAGCGATGTAGCTTTCGTCCTCTTTGAGCGCAAAATTTGAAGCGGGCTTGCCGCCATTTAGATGCGCCAAAAGCTCGTTTGCCACGGCTAGCGCCTCTTTAGCGCCCTTTTGATTTGCTTTGGCTTCCTTGCCTAGGCGCTCGATCTTGCGGCTAAGCTGCTCGATGTCCGCTAAAATCAGCTCGGTTTCGATGATCTCGATGTCGCGGATGGGATCGACGCAGCCTTCGACGTGGGTTATGTCGCCGCTTTCGAAGCAGCGCACGATATGAAGGATGATCTCGCACTCGCGGATATTTGAAAGAAATTTATTTCCCAGCCCCTCGCCCTTGCTAGCTCCGCGTACGAGACCCGCGATATCTACAAACTCGATAGTCGAATGCACGATGCGACCGGGCTTAACGATCTGTGCAAGTTTGCCGAGCCTGGCATCGGGCACGGGCACGACCGCTTTGTTGGGCTCGATCGTGCAGAATGGATAGTTCTGCGCCTGTGCGTTTTGCGCGCCGCTAAGAGCGTTAAATGTGGTGGATTTACCGACGTTCGGAAGCCCTACGATCCCTACTGACAGCCCCATCTACGCGTCCTTCAGCTCTTTGGCTAGAGCCTGCAAGAAATATAAGTTTGCTCTCACGCCCGCGCCCGTCGCGCCTGCCGCGTAATAGCCCCACGCCTTTTCCAGATACGCAGGACCTGCGATATCAAGGTGCAGCCACCTGTCTTTATACTCATCTTTTATAAATTTATCCAAAAACAGCCCCGCGGTTATCGCGCCGCCGTATCTGCTGGAAGCGCAGTTGGAGACGTCTGCAATACTGCTTTTAATTAGCTCGCGCAGATAATCGTTAAATTCCAAAATACTAAATAGCTCGCCGCTTGATCCGCTAAGATCTTTAAATTTACGCTTTAGCTCCTCGCTGTTTCCCATGATGCCGCTAGTGTATTCGCCGAGCCCCACGACGCAAGCACCGGTAAGCGTCGCCATATCGATTAGCAGATCAGGCTCAAGATCCTGCGCGTAGCTTAGGCAGTCGGCAAGCACGAGTCTGCCCTCCGCGTCGGTGTTTCGCACCTCGATACTTACGCCGCTGCGGCTAAGTAGCACGTCGTCGGGCTTATATGAATCGCCGCCGATCATATTTTCGGTAGCGCCGATGACCGCATGTATCTCAAACGGCAACTCAAGCTCGGCTGCGCCCTTGATGATGCCCATCGCAGCAAGCGCGCCGCTTTTGTCGCTTTTCATCGTAAGCATATAATCGCTCGGCTTCAAACTTAGCCCGCCGCTGTCGTAAGTAAGCCCTTTGCCCACGAAAACGACGCGCTTTAGGCAGCGCTGCGGCTTACAGATCAGATGGATGAGGCGCGGCGGATGAGCGCTGGAGCGATTGACCGCCAAAAACGCATTCATATTCTGCTCGCGCAAAAAGTCTTCGTCGTAAATTTTAACGCTCACGTCGTCGTAGTTCGAGGCTAAAATTTCAGCCTCGCTCGCCATCTTTTCGGGCGTGTAAATTTCAGGGATCTCATTGACGCCGTCGCGCGCAAAATTTGCGGCGTTTGCCATCACGGTGCCCTGCTGCACGCCATAGTTCATCTTTTGCACGTCGGGGCTACTGCCGCCGTACTCCTGCGTCGAGATTAAAATTTCACTCAAGCTGGAGTTTTTTTTATCGCTTTTGTATTTGTTAAACTCATAACCGCCCAAAAGCACGCCCTCGACCATCGCCATCGTGCTTCTGCGGTCGCATCCGCATTTGTAAAAGGCGATTTTAAAATTTTTGATCGCGTAGCCCTTAAGCGCGTTGTATGCGCTCGCAAGCGCCGCTCGCAACCTATCGAAGCTAAGCTCTTTGATCCCCACGTACAGCCGCCCGCTCTCGGCAAGCAGCAGATTGCCCTCGCCTTTGTAATTAAAAAGCGCAAACTTATCCGTGTCTTTAATAAATTCGTGATTTAAATTTTTATCCACAACTAAAATAACTTCAAAATCCGCCTCTATCTCGTTAATTTTACGATCTAGCAGTTTTACTTTCATCTCGTTCCTTTCGTGAGTTCATAAAGTGATTTTCCATACGTTTAAATAGCCTAAAAAATAGATATAAAATTCCGCCTATGATAGGTATCGCAAAATACCAGTGTTGCTCGATTAGCCGCAGCCCGCTCCAGATCTCCTCGCCAAAATACCACGCCAAAATCATCGTCGCGCCCGACCAGCACCAAGCGCTAAAAAGATTGATAATCGCAAATTTCTTTGCGCTGTAGCGAGTGATACCGATACTCATCGGGATGATGACGCGGAAGCCATACATATAGCGCTGCATTAAAATTATCGGCCAGCCGTAGCGTTGCAAAAGCAGGTGCGCAATCGCAAATTTTCGACGCTGTGCCGCGAGCTTTTTACTGATATATTTTTTATTGTAGCGACCGATATAAAAATAAAACTGATCGCCGCAAAATGCCCCAAGACCCGCGACAAAGATACCTAGCGGCAAATTTATGTGCCCCTCGTGCGCCATGATACCGCCCAAAATCAGTGCGATTTCGCCTTCTAAAATACACCAAACGAAAAGCACGATATAGGCGTATTGGTGGTATTCTTGCAGTAAATTTTTAAGTAGCTCTTCCAAAATCACGCCTCTAAAACGCAATAAACGTTTGTGCGACGCGAAAACTCGCCTAGATCGTTTAACTCGCGCAAATTTAATAAAAAGCACGCCTCGACACACTTAGCCTGCGTCTGTGCGATGAGATCTAATGCCGCTCGTGCGGTGCCTCCGGTGGCGATTAGATCATCGATTAGCAGCACCTTGGCATCCTGCACGCCAGAGAATGCATCCACGTGCATCTCGACCTGATCGAAGCCATATTCAAGGCTGTATTTTTGCGAAATCGTGATATAAGGGAGCTTCTTTGGCTTTCTAATCGGCACAAAAGCGACCCTCAACCTCGCGGCAAGCGCCGCTGCAAAAATAAATCCGCGACTTTCTATGCCTACTATATAATCAAGTCCGTAATCGGCGTAGCGCTCGGCTAGATGATCAAGCAGGAAATTAAACGCCTCACGATCGCCTACGAGCGTCGTGATATCGTAAAACAAAATACCGGGCTTTGGGAAGTCGCGCACGGTGCGGATCGAGCGAAATAAATAGCTTTTTTGCTCGTTGCTTAGACTTTTCATAGCTTACCTCTTTTCAATCTTGCGTTTTGGATTTTTAAGCTGCAGTTTTCGCTCTCCTCATTTTGCAGGGCCTCAATGCCGAAGCGAAGGGCAGTTTTAAGCTTTTCGTTATCGCTTTTAAGCTTTGAAATTCTTTCTTCGCTCTTTCGAAGTAAGGCGTAAATTTTAGAATTTTTTCGGATCGATAGAATAAGTAGCGCTGCAAAAAATAGCGCTAAAACGCCTAATGCTACGCTCATTGCTCGCCTCCTTCATTTGGATTTGCAAAGCGCATAGTAGCGAGTGTTGCATTAAAATACGCACTAGAAAGATTTGCTCCCTTTAAATTTACGCTCGTAATAGCAGAATTCTCATCTGTTAAACCCGCACTAGCGCAATTTGCGTTTTCTGGCTTAACGCTCATAAAGAAGGAATTTGTAACCTTGAAATTTATAATTGTGGGGTTCAAACCGACAAAATCTTTGCGGCTAGCTTTTTGAGCGAAATTTTTCTCGCAAACGCCCGCGTGCGCAAAATTTAACGCGAAATTTGCACTAGTAGAATTTTTACCCAATGGATTTTTCCCATCAAAGATTATCTTTGCGTGCGCAGAATTTAAATTTATATGATGTGCACCACCAAAGCTTATCAAGGAATTCTCGCCGGTAAAGAAGGAATTTTTATCGTTAAGGCTCCGCGCAAAATTTGACGCGGAATCCGTGCCGATAGGATTTTTGCTAGAAGGGATTTCGCCTACGAAGCTTAATTTAGAATTCCGCCCATTTAAATTAGCGCCACAGCTTTGTTCCGTAAAATTTTGAGCGGAATTCTGCATGAAATTCTCCCCATCAAATCCATGCGCGCAATTCGCACTACCGCAAACGCCTAGCTTTGCGACGCGCTTAATGTGCCTGCCGCCCGCAAAATCGGTACTAAAAAACGCCCTAATCATATCTTCAATAACTAGCGCGCCCATCAATCGCTCGCCGAAGGCTAGGACGTTGGCGTCGTTGTGCTCTCTAGCTAGTCTAGCGCTCGTTGCGTCATGACACAGCGCGCAGCGGATGTGAGCGTGGCGGTTTGCGGCGATGCTGATACCGATGCCCGTACCGCAAATCAAAACGCCGTAAATGCCGTAGTCGGTGGAATTTAAAATTTTATCTTTGCTCGCATTCTGGCTTATGGCTGCGTTTACGCAGGTAGTCATGCTTTCGCTAGTGTTAAAATTTTGACGACTAGCGTTTTTAACAGCGTTAAAATTTTCATTTTTTCCGCTACATTGTACGGCGTCGTTAAAATTTCCGCAGCCGTTTATACTTGCGACAAAATTTTCGTTACCGCCCGCTTCGGAATTTTCCGCGGCCGTGGCGGAATTTTTGCTGCTACTTTCTTTAAAATTTTCACTTCGCGCGCAAGCTTCACATTCGGCTAAAATTTTATCCGCCAACGTGTCCGCAAAATCGGGATAGTCCACGCTCGCTTCGGCACTATGCGTGCCAAGATCGACCGCTTCGTAACCTAAAGCGGCGAGCGCTTTTTTGGCTTGCTCTTTGGCATGAAAGCCCGCATGATCGCTTGCTATGAAAATTTTATTTATTTGCATTACCGCTCCTTATTTTTGCTCGTAGATTAGGCTCTCATCGTTTTGCAAGGTATCGACGAAACGCCCGATTCGCTCCCAGCGGATCTTGCGATCGGCGTCGATACTAAAATATGTAAACCACGGCTTACCGACGATCAGACGATAAGGTACCGGACCCCAGAAGCGGCTATCAGCGGAATTATTGCGATTATCACCTATCATAAAATACTCATCCTGCGGCACTTTGATGTAAAAGGCATTGAAGCTTATCCCCGCAGCTTCGAAGCTGTGAGGGATTTCGCTTAGACTAATGGGCTTCATAGAAAATTCACCCTTCTCAAGTGCGATTTTGACATTTGTTAGCATTGAGTTTCTAGCATTAGGGTCGTAGTGAATGCCCTTAAATTTATACGGCTCTTTGACATATTTTTCGCCGCCCAAAATCACAATGTCGCGAGCATCATAGTTTGCGGCAATGAACTCGTCGCCTTCATGCGGACGAAGATAGAAATTATTTAGATCAAATATCACCTCGTCGCCGCCTACGGCAAAATTTCGCTTTACAAAGTGCATTTTTTCATTAAGCGGATAGCGAAAAACCACGATGTCGCCGCGCTTCGGACCCTCGCCACGGATGATATGCCCATCTCCGTCGCTGTCCGGAGCTACCTGCCACTCTACAAATGGAATATGCGGGGTCGGGATGCCGTAGCTAAATTTTTTAACGAATAAAAAATCGCCCTCTAAAAGCGTAGTGCGCATCGATCCGCTGGGGATCACGAAGGCTTGCGCAACAAAAAGAATGACGAATAAAACGACGATGACCGTCCCCGTCCAACTCGATAAAAATTTGTAAATTTTACTTAGTATTTTCATTTAGGCTCTTTGTCTTAAGCGATTTTTCGCCGATTTTATCGTATTACTCAAAAGCATCGCAATCGTCATCGGCCCCACGCCTCCGGGTACTGGAGTAATTAGCGAGCATTTTGGTGCGACCGCATCAAAATCGACGTCGCCTCTTAGTTTGCCGTCGCCGCCGCGATTAATCCCCACATCGATCACTACCGCGCCTTGTTTTACCATATCGGCGCCCACAAAATGCACCTTGCCGACCGCCACGACCAAAATATCGGCGTCTGCGCAAAGCTGCTTTAAATTTTTCGTCTTGCTATGAGCGATAGTGACGGTGGCGTCGACATTTAACAGCAGGCTCGCCATCGGCTTTCCGACGATATTGCTACGCCCCAGCACGACGGCATTTTTGCCCGCAATCTGCACGCCGTATTCCTCAAGCAAGCGCATCACGCCAAGCGGAGTGCAAGGCACAAAACCGTCCGAAAGCCCACTAGTAAGCTTGCCTACGTTTATCGCACTAAATCCGTCCACGTCCTTTTGCGGGCTTATTTTTTCTAAAATTTTATTCGTATCAATGTGCTTTGGAAGCGGCAACTGCACCAAGATGCCGTCAATGCTTTCGTCTTCGTTTAAATTTTCTATCAGTTCTAAAAGCGCCGCCTCGCTCACGTCGGAGCTCAAGCGGTGCGCTACGGATCGGATCCCACAGGCGGCGCAGGCTTTTTCCTTGCTCGCGACATAGGTCTTACTAGCCGCGTCCTCGCCTACCAAAATCACCGCCAGCGCGGGCTCTACGCCCTTTGCGGCAAGGTTTGAAGCGACCGATTTGATCTCCTCTTTTACCTTCGCGCTTATGCTTTTGCCGTCGATTAAAGTCATTTAAAGCCTTTTTGAGAAATAGGGAATGTTACCCTAAAATTTATAAAATTTAGATTTATTCAGCGGGATTTTATGGGAATTTGAAAGAATTTTAAAAAAAATTTCGTCCTGAATTTAAGCCCGTTTAAACAAGATGAAATTTTATCGTCGCATCATAAGCGGATAGGCGTCTTGGCGTCGCCACGCTCAGGTTTTGGCGTTCGTACAGCCAATATTGCGGGATTGAGCCTTTTTTATCCATGGGCGAGTAGGAACTGCGACGTTGTTATTTCCCCGCCGCTATAGCACCCGTATTGCGGCTTGCTGCGCAGCGCCCGTTTTATGCATAATAGTAGCCCATATAATGGCGGCTTGGTGTCGTATCTTGCTCGGCGGGGGAGTCTTGCGGCCCGCTTCTAGAACAGCCGCACAGAAACAGCGTCACGCACAGCAATAAAACGATCTTTTTCACCATAAATCCTTTCAAGATTTTTATGATTTCATCTTCGAGTGGTTTTGAAATTTTACAAAATTTAGAAAAGCGCTCATAAAAATTTGCTCCCCTTTGAAATTTAAAATTTTGAATAAATTTGAACGAGCAAATTTATCAAATTTAGGCTTTGCGCGGGTTGCGATCTCGCGCAAAGAGCGCAGCTCTAAGGTCGCTAATCGTATTTGTGCGGTATTTAATGCAGCACAAACCCACGTCGCACAAGATCGCGCAGCCTCCGTCCCGCTCGCCGAAATACCGCGCTCAACGTGCCGAACACAGCCGCGCCGCTTTGGAATTTTAAAATTTCGCCGAATTTTAAAGGTACCGCGTTAAATTTACTCGTTGCGCAGCGTTTGCAGCACGTCGATCTGCGTGGCTTTTTTGGCCGGATACCATGACGATAGCGCTACGATAAGCACCGCGCCGATTAAAATCATCGCCAAATCGCCTAGCGAGAGCTCCATCGGTAGCTTCGAGCTTCCGTAAACGTCGGCCGGCAGATTTACGATGTCGAAGCTTCCGAGCAGCCACACGCCAAATAGGCCCAAAATGAGCCCGAATATGATGCCGCCGCCGCCGATCGTGGCTCCGAGCGCAAAAAAGGTTCTCTTAACCTCCTTTTTGCTGGCTCCCAAGCTAAGTAAAAGCGCGATCTCTTGGCGACGGTTCATAACGGTCATCAGAAGCGAACTTACGATATTTAGGCTCGCGACCAGGATTATTAGCATCAGCACGATGAAAAGCGCGCGCTTTTCAAGCGCAAGGGCACTGAAAAAATTGCCGTTTTGCTGCCACCAGCCCACGGCGCTAGCACCGCCGGGGAGGCTTTTTTTGATGCGCTCCAGATCCTTAAACGGATCGTTTGAAAAAACATGCACGCCGTCGAAGGTCCCCTCGTCATAGCCTAAAATTTTGGCTAAATCGCTCGCGTCCGCGTAAGAATACGCCTTGTCGTAGGCGATCAACCCCGAGCTGAAATCCGCGCGCACATCAAAGCGCTTCATCTTTGGGATCAGCGCAAACCCGCCCGGATCGCTCTTCGTAAAGATCATCGTAATCTTGCCGCCCTCATCCAGCATAAACTCGTCCTTGATCCCGCGCCCTATCATGATGCCGTAATCCGTTAGATTGGCGTCTTTGACGCCTGCTGCGACGACGGAGTTGATCCGCTTTTCGTCGTTTAAATTTACGCCGAAAATCAGCCCACCCTCGAGCTTCTCGCCGCTTTTGGCGATGACTTGCGAGCTGATGTAAGGGCTAAAGATCAGATCGGGAAAGTCCGCCCGCAGCCCCTCCACGTCATCTTTTGAAATACCGCCGCGAAAGTGGCTGTGGATCGTGATCGGGTAGTTCATCGTAAAGAGCTTGCGCTCGAATTCCTTATCAAAGCCGTTCATTATCGCCATCGCGACGATCAGCACCGTAAGCCCCACGCCGACGCCCAAAAACGCAAGCAGCGCCGAAAGCGTAATGAAGGGCTGAGAGCGGTCGAATCTGAGATATTTGAATAATAAATACTTTACCAAAAAGCCGTCCTTGTAAAATTTCACATAAAATTTAGCGCTAAATTCTATGTGAAATTTTAAGTATTTAGGAATTTTAAAATTCCAAAAACGAGTTTTGTGCCTTCAAATATGAAAGCTTCAGCGGACTTTGAAAATTTAAAATCGCGACGAAATCTATTTTATACGCATGAAATTTAGTCCCCAAGAGATATCGGATACAGCAAATCAAACAGACCTCTTTGCCGAGACTTCGGAATTCTAAACTCAAATTCTAAATTTTAAAATTTCAAATGCCTCAAAATTTTAAAATTTTTAGAAATTTAAAACTTTTTTAGAATTTTGAAATTCTTAAAAATTTAAAGGCAGATTTCGCTTGCAAGCTCGCCCGTAATCGCATAAATTTAAAATTTAAATGCATGCCGTATCTTAGCGCACCAAATTTAAATATCGCAACGCCGCCGATCGCACTTTGAAGCACGGTGCGCCACAACAGCGCTGCGAAAACAAGTAGCCAAAGGCACCAAGTGCGCTTTTAAATTTTAAAATTTCAAAACCAAAGTTCCACCCTCTCGCGCAGCTTTGTGCGCCCTCTATATCGCCTCGCGATCAAGCCTCTTTTAAAATTTTATGACGCTCCGCCCTCGACCGATCCGCTAAATACAAAAGCAAAGCAAGGTCGAAAGCGCCGATCGCGCAATGCTCGCAATCGAGATCACCGATCGTGCGATACTTACGACCGAGCGCCGCGCCTACCTCGCAAAGCCGCCTTTTTTCGGACCGCCCTTGCCGTGGCAGTCTTTGTATTTTTTGCCGCTGCCGCAAGGGCAAGGATCATTTCGCTTAGGCTTTTTGTCGCCAAACTCGTCTGAGCCCTTTAGCTGCGCTTCATTCGTGCTTGCGGCGGCGAGTTCTTTGGCGTTTGAGCTCTCCATGCGCTCCTGCATCGCGCGTTGCTCAGCTTCGATCTCCTCCCTAGATTTAAACTGGATCGAATGCAGCAAGCGGATGCTATCGGATTTGAGGCGCATTACAAGCTCCATAAAAAGATTGTAGCTCTCCTTTTTATATTCGGTAAGCGGATCTTTGTGGTTGTAGCCGCGAAGTCCGATGCCCGCCTTTAGGATATCCATCTGATACAGATGCTCCCGCCAGTCGCGATCGACGATCTGCAAATAAAGCATCTTTTCGATACTTTTGCGCTGCTGCGGATCGATCGGCGCCATCTTGTTTTCATACGAAACGGCAAGCGCGCCGATGATCTTTTCTTTCAGCTCTTTGAAATCATCGACCTTCTCAAGCTCGCTATTTTCGAGCACCTCGCCCGTTTCTTGAGCGATTTTAGCGACGATCGGAAATTTATCGACCTCTTTGATATTTGCGCCGTCGAAAATTTCAAGCTCCTCAAGCACGCTAGAGATATATTCCTCGCGGTTTTGAATGATTTTATCTTTCAGATCGTAGTCGGGGTCCAAAAGCTCGTTGCGATATTTATAGATCGTCTTGCGCTGCTCGTTTGCGACGTCGTCGTATTCGAGGATATTTTTACGCGCTTCAAAATGCAAGCTCTCGACCTTTTTCTGCGCGTTCTCTACTGCGCGCGAAACCATGCCTGATTCAATATGTTCGCCATCTTTTAGCCCCAAGCGATCCATGATATTTTTGATCTTGTCGCTACCAAAAATTCTAAGCAGGTTATCCTCCAAGCTTAAGAAAAATCTACTCTCGCCCGGATCTCCCTGGCGCCCGCTTCGTCCGCGGAGCTGATTATCGATACGGCGACTTTCGTGACGCTCGGTACCTAAAATATACAGCCCGCCCAAAGCGCGCACTTCGTCGTCTATGCGGATATCCACGCCGCGTCCCGCCATATTCGTAGCGATCGTAACTGCGCCCTTTACGCCCGCGTCTTTGATGATCTGCGCTTCGCGCTCGTGATTTTTGGCGTTTAGCACGGAGTGCGCGATGTTTTCTTTAACCAAAAGCTCGTGCAGCTTCTCACTCTTTTCAATCGACGCCGTACCCACTAGCACGGGCTGACCTTTGGAATTTAGCCGCTTGATCTCGCTAATGACGGCGTCAAATTTCTCGCGCTCGGTCTTGTAGATAAGATCGTTTTGATCCTTTCTGATGACCGGCACGTTCGTAGGGATAGAGACTACTTCGAGTTTGTAAATTTGAGAAAATTCCGTTGCTTCCGTCTGTGCCGTACCCGTCATACCGGCGAGTTTTTCGTAAAGACGGAAGTAGTTTTGAAAGGTAATGTCGGCAAGAGTTTGGCTCTCCTCTTGGATCTGCACGCCCTCTTTAGCTTCAAGAGCCTGGTGTAAGCCTTCGCTGAATCTGCGACCTTCGCTAAGACGACCCGTAAATTCATCCACGATTATGACCTGCCCGTCGCGCACGACGTAGTGCACGTCCTTTTCAAATAGATAATTCGCCTTAAGTGCTTGATCAAGGTAGTGGCTAAGCACGGCATTTTCGAGACTATAAAGATTATCTACGCCGAAAAGCTTCTCGGCTTTTGAAATTCCCGCTTCGGTAATCAAAACGGCGCGATTTTTCTCATCTACGGTAAAATCACCCGTCGCCTTGCCTTTCGGATCGGCTGGCGCCTCGCCGCGGATCATTTGGCGAGCTACTTCGTTTGCCTTGATGTAGCCGTCCAGGGTGCGGTTCGTAGGGCCAGAGATGATAAGTGGCGTCCTGGCTTCGTCGATTAAAATACTATCAACTTCATCGACGATTACGAAATGATGCCCACGCTGCACCTTTTCATCCGCGCTAAATTTCATATTATCGCGCAGGTAGTCAAAGCCGAACTCGTTGTTTGTGCCATAAGTGATGTCGCACGCGTACGCAGCCTTGCGCTTGGCGTCATCGTATTCGCCGCCTACGATCACACCGGTACTAAGCCCTAAAAATTCATATAGCTCGCCCATTTGCGCGGCATCGCGCTTAGCTAGATAGTCGTTTACGGTCACGACATGCACACCCTTGCCCTCCATCGCATTAAGCACTACCGCCAAAGTCGCTACGAGGGTCTTTCCTTCGCCCGTTTTCATCTCGGCAATCGCGCCGTCGTTTAGCACCAAACCGCCTATCAGCTGAACGTCGAAGTGGCGCATATTTAGCACTCTTTTTCCCGCCTCTCGCACGATAGCAAACACTTCGTTAAGCACGTCATCCGTGCTCTTTTCGCCCGCGCGAATTTGCGCTCTTAACGCTTCAAATTCGGCCTTAAGCGCCGCATCGTCCATCGCCGCGTAGTTTTCTTCAAGCGCACTGATCTGTGCTGCGCGCTTGGCGTATTGTTTGACGATCCTATCGTTTTTAGTACCGAAAATCCCGTGGATGACCTTTTTAAACATCTCAAACCTTAGTTTTAAAATTTTAACCGCGCATATTAACATATTTTTAGTTTCTATTTAATTAAATCCTAGAAAAACGGCTATAATACGCGCAAATTTTCAAAAATAAAGGCAAAATTTATGAAAAAAACTCTTATTTCTTTAGCGGCAAGCTGCATTTTTGCATTCGCAAGCGGGATAGAATTCAACACTCTGAGCGCAAATTTTTCGCAAACCGTGCAGAGCGACGATGCGAAAATCAGCTACGGCGGCGATTTTAGCGCCACGAAAGAGCACGCCGTGTGGCATTATAAGACCCCTACGATAAAAAATATATTTTTTAGCTTCACAAAGGTCGTCGTAATCGAGCCCGAACTTGAGCAAGCTATCGTCACGAATATCAAAGAAACGCCGAATTTAACCGCAATCCTAGCGAACGCAAAACCCAATAAAAACGGCGTTTATGAGGCGAGTTTCGACGACGTGAAATATCTCATCGAGCTAAAGGATGATCTGCCGAGTAAGATCAGCTACACCGATAAAATGGACAATAAGGTCGTCATAAATCTAAGCAACGTCCGCAAAAATGCGCCGGTAAACGAGGCGATCTTCAAGCCCGCAATCCCAAAAAACTACGACATTATCACGCAGTAGGCGCGCGTGAGGCTACTTTTCGTCTGTCACGGCAATATCTGCCGCTCGCCGATGGCGCAATCCGTGATGCAAAATTTTATTAATCAAAGCGGCCTAAGTGCGCGCGTGAGTGTGGATTCTGCGGCGACGCACACCGACGAGATCGGCTCGCCGCCTTACTATGAGACGCAGCGCGTGCTAAAAGAGCAAAAGGTACCGCTCGTAGCGCATCGCGCCGTGCAGGTCACGCCCGCGGACTACGAGCGCTACGATCTAATCCTTTGCATGGATGATGAAAATATGCGCTCGCTGGGGCGAATTTTTCGCGGCAAGGATATGGCTAAGGTAAAATTTCTTTTGGAATTTGCAGGGGAAAATTTTACAGACTGCGATGCGCTAAATTTTAAAGGCGCGCTAAAACAAACCGACTTAAATTTAAAAGACGCCGGTTTAAATTTAACCGACTCCGAACGCCTACAAATCGCCGATCCCTACTACACGCGCGATTTTGAGCGCTGCTACGCAGATATCAAACGCGGCTGCGAGGGACTCTTGCGATACATTAAAAATTCAGACGGAATTTGCTAAAATCCGCGATTAAATTTTAGCGTCTTTAAAAAGGCGCGGCTTAAAGTGATGATTCAAGGAAAAATATGTTTAGGCTTTTGATCGTTCCATATCTGATAATTGAGGCATTTACGACCTATTATTTCGTAAGCGCAAACGGCTTCGCGGCGTATGCGGTAGAGATCGTCATAAGCGCGATTTTAGGCGGATACGTCGTAGCAAACCGCTCGTGGATGGGCTTTTTTAATCTAATGAAAATCTCGCCGAAAGAAATTTTAAGCGGCGTGGGCTTCGTCGTAGGCGGCGTCTTTCTCATTGCGCCTGGCATTTTCGGCGATATTTTGGGCGTTTGCGTAATCACTGCGTCGTTTTACTGCGTCACCAGCGACGTGCCTAAATTTAACACGAGCAGAGAAAATTCCGAAAAAAGCGAACGAAAATTCTGGCGACGCCACCGCGCAAATGACGACGTCATCGACGTAGAGGTGATCGAAGAGAACGAAATCGAGATTCGAAAAAGCATAGGAGAGGAAAAATGAAAAATTTGATCATCGCTACGCGCGGCAGCGTCCTTGCGCTGTGGCAGAGCGAGCATATCGCATCGCTGCTTGAAGCACATGGCATCCAAGCGCAGCTAAAAAGTATGAAAACCAAAGGCGATAAAATTTTAGACACGCCGCTTGCAAAGATCGGCGGCAAGGGGCTTTTTACGAAGGAGCTTGAGGAGAGTATGCTTCGCGACGAAGCACATATCGCCGTGCATAGCCTAAAGGATGTGCCCGTGGAGTTTCCGCAGGGGCTCGTGCTAGCGGCGATCTGCGCGCGCGAGGATGTGCGCGATGCGATGATCAGCGAAAAATACGCTAAATTTAACGAACTACCACACGGCGCAAAAGTCGGCACTACGAGCCTTCGCCGCAAGATGCAGCTGCTTAGCATGCGGCCTGATTTAGAGATAATCTCCTTGCGCGGTAATATCCAAACCCGCTTGCGAAAGCTCAAAGACGGGGAATTCGATGCGATTATCTTGGCGATGGCGGGCATCAACCGATTAAATTTGCGCGCCGAGGTAAAGCACGTAGCGCCCTTTGAGGTCTCGCAGATGATCCCTGCGATGGGGCAAGGAGCGCTCGGCATCGAGGCGGTGGACGAGCCGCAAATTCTACGCGCGATAGAATTTTTAAAAGATGAACGCGCGATCATCGAAACGACCGTGGAACGGGATTTTGTCAGGGTTTTAGAGGGCGGCTGCCAGGTGCCGATCGGCATCAACGCGCGCCTTGAGGGCGAAAATATCTATATCAGCGCGATAGTGGGCCTACCCGACGGCAGCGAGAGCATCCGCCAAAGCATCATCGCGCAAAAATCGCAATACCAAAGCGTAGGTGCGGAGCTTGCGCGCGCTTTTATAGAAAAAGGCGCAAAGCAGCTCCTCGCGCGCGCCGAAGCGATGGCGAGCCTATAAAAGGCGAAATTTACGTAGTTTTAAAATTTGCAAAATTTTGAAATTTCTAGAATTTATGGACTTTTTAAATTTATAAAATTTCCAAAGGTTAAATTTTGAGCTTATTCAGATTTTTTAAAACAGCGGGATTTCCAAAAATTTTTGCCTCGCTCATACTTTGTGCAAGCTGCGCGTTAAACCTAAACGCGAGCTCTAATGAAGAGCTCGTCCGCTCGCTATTTAGCGACGCAAACTTCGATAAAAATCTTTATTTCAAAGGCGAGATGAAAAGCTATTTGAAGCGCAAATTCTACGCGGCGAATAACTATAGCGAAATCACGGTCGCTCCGCTTGGACGCAGCGACGAATTTAGCGAAATTTTTCACGTATTTTTGGGCTCTAAAGAGAAGCACTTCGACCTTTATGTCTATACTAAGGAGGACGGAATCTACGCCGTGCGAGTTTTAGCGCAAACCGCCATTATTGAGGCTATCGTAAGCGAATATGAAAAATTTAGCGAGGCGCAAAAACGCGAATTTGAGCAAAGAACCGATGCAGATATCATAATTTAAAGCTAATCTTAGCGCCCGATAAAGAGCTTATGGAGTTTGGAAAACAAAACTTAGCGGCATTTGAAAAAATTTACGAGCTTTACGCCGGCGGCGAGTCCGAGCGCGCAAAGGCGGAGATCAAAAGCCTGCATCTCTCTCACGCCGAGACGGAGGGCAAAAGATTTATGCTGCTCATCGGTGGGATCACCGATAACTCCGTGGGCTTTTTGCGAGTGCAAGATGAAGCAGACCTGCCGCAAATGAGTCCTAGCGAGTTTATAATGATAGAAAAAATTGCGCCGAATTGGTATCTTTTTAAAACCACATAAAAAGCCGCGCCGCAAGCGATTTTGAAGCTTCGCGGCGATCTAAATTTAAAAGCGTTACCCGCGCCTTAACCATACCGCCGATCAAAAAAAATCGCGCGAATTTTAAATTTAAACAGACGGTCTGCGAATTCCGTCTGCCGCGACTTTTGGGCGAAATTTTAAAATTTTGAAGTCTAAATTTAAACAAAGTGTCGCCAAAGCGCGCCGCGATAAATTTAAACATGGCGGCGAAAGAGGCCTAAACATAGCGCTCAAGCGATGCGCCTAAAAACGCCAGCCCGGCCCAGACTTGAACTGCGCAAAGTCCACTCCAGTCGCGTCCAAAACCGCCCGCGAATAAAAATAGAGGCTGTAAAATAGCTCATCGTCGTAAAAATGCTCCTCCCAGCGCTCCTCGTCATTCTCATCGCTCTGCGGCCACAGATATTTTTCCGCAAGCATATCCGAAAAGTTCGCCAGCGGCGCTACGTGCGAAATCTTATCGGCATCATCGCAAATCTCAATCATAAACGCAAAAAATCCGCCGAGCCGAGCCGCGATAAAGCCTACCGCTTCGTTTTCGCCGTTTTCGTTTTCGCTGTTTCTACTCACCGCATCGTTTTGCTTTTTATCTGCCGCAGCGTTTTGATTATTTTTATTCGCGTTTTTGCCCGCCACGGCGCGCGCCTGCATAAAGAAGCGCGCTAAGAACAGCAGCGCAAAAGGGGTTGCGTGCCAAAGCGTGCTTTGATGCTCTATCTCGTTAAAAATCTTACTAAGCGCGTCCTGGAGGGCTTTGCTATCAAATTTCTCCCACTCGCTCGCATCCGAGCTCTTATCCGCCGCGCTCGTTTTAAATTTACTAGCCTGGCTCGCTTTAAATTTTATCGCCGCGCTATCCGCACTCTTAAATTCCGCCTTGCCGCACTTCGCCGCGTCTGTTTTAAGCTCCGTCTCTCCGCCCGCTTTAAATTTCGCAGCCTCGTTATCCGCCTTTTGAAATTTGGACTCGCTCGTTTGCGCTAAATTTACGGAATTTTGCGCTGCGCCGCATCTTGCCGCATCCGTAGAATTTTGCCCGCAACCGGACCCACTTTTTAAATTTTGCCCTGCTCTGGACTTGCTTTTTAAATTTTGCTCGCCGCCCGAACCGCGCGCCGCATCACATGCCTCGATTACCAGCGCGAGTTTTTTAAAAATTTCGGGGAATTCGCTCGCCCTGCCGTAAGCGGTCGTGAGCCTGCTCCACGGCACGTCCTGCGCTTTTAAATTTGCGATATACTTCAAATTTTGCTCATTCATCCACGCTCCTTGCGAATATTTTTAAAATTTAAACCCCGCAAGCCGCTAAAATTTGCCCTCTCGGTTCAAATTTAGCCTCTACCGCACGTAGTTTTAAACCGAGCTCAGGCGCAAATTCTACCTCGTAAGCTCCCTGCTATGCTCGATTAGATCCTCAATCTGCTCGCGCGACACCGCATCAAGGCAGACGCTGATCCAGTGCTTTTTATTCAT
Source organism: uncultured Campylobacter sp. (assembly GCF_937996225.1). Classification (GTDB taxonomy): domain Bacteria; phylum Campylobacterota; class Campylobacteria; order Campylobacterales; family Campylobacteraceae; genus Campylobacter_B. The sequence goes on from NZ_CALKTC010000067.1 coordinate 21,738, forward strand.
ATGATAGGCGGCAAAAATCCCTTTTCCATCGCGCAAAATTGCCGCCAAATCGGGCGAAACTTTTAAATTTATCACGTCGCTTGAGCCAGGAAGTGCGCGACCGAGCTTTTCGTTTGCAAGCCCGCGCATCAGAAGCGCAAACCACTTGCGCTGCCCTCCTGTGTGACGAAAAACCGCAAAATTCGGATATTCATCCCACAGATACTCGCCATCCGCGCCGTAGCGCTGCTTCATTAGCTTTAGGACGCTGCTGAAGTTCATTCTCATTCCTTAATATCGATCTTTTCTTTGCGCAATCGCGCCAGCCACTCATCCAGCGTCTTTTCAAAGCCGATCCCCTTACTTTCGTAAAATTTCGCCGCCTCGCTCATATAGGCCTGCTCGACCCAGCCGCCGAAGTCGTGCGGGTATTTGTAGTCTGCGATCTGCTTATCGGAGTTGATGAGATAGCGCGGCGTAGGCAGCGGCGCAGCGGAGCGGACGAACTTCAAAGCGGCATTGATGCCCAAATACGCGGCGTTTGATTTGGGGCTGTGCGCCAGATAGATCGCGCATTGCCCCAAGATGATGCGAGCCTCGGGATAGCCGATTTTGCTGACGGCAGTTAGCGTGCTAGCGGCGATATTTAGGGCGTTTGGATTGGCGTTGCCGATATCCTCGCTAGCTAGGATCACCATCCTGCGCGCGATAAAATCCGCGCTCTCGCCCGCATCTATCAGCCTCGCGACATAATACAGCGCGGCGTCGGCGTCGCTTCCGCGCAGGCTTTTTATCATCGCGCTTGCGAGCTCATAATGCACGTCGTCGCTGCTAACACCCGCAGCCACGGCATTTGCACGCAGCGTGCGAAGCGTATCCAGCGTAATGGCGCTGTCTGCCAAAAGCGCAAATTCCAGCAAATTTAACATACTCCTTGCATCGCCGCTACTGGAGTTTAGCAAGTATTTTCGCGCCTCCTCGTCCATCTCAAAGCCGATCTCGCCCTGTACCCGCGCCAAAAGCGCCTCCAAATCCTCATAGCTAAGCGGTTCGAACTCAAAGATCATCGAGCGCGAGCGGATGCCGCTGCTTAGCACGAACTGCGGATTTTCCGTCGTCGCGCCGATGATGATCGCGGCGTAGTTTTCCATCGGGATTAGTAGCACCTCCTGCTGCGTCTTGCTGAGGCGGTGGATCTCGTCGATGAAAATGAGCGGCTTGATGAGCGAGCCGGCGTGCGAGGATAGAATTTTGCGGATATCCTCGACCTTCAGGCTCGTGGCGTCAAGCTCGTAAAAATCGTAGTTCAGCTCGCTTGCGATCACGCGCGCCATCGTCGTTTTGCCGCTGCCTGCGGCGCCGAAAAATATACTGTGCGGGATGCTGCCTGCGGCGACAAATTTTTTAAAAACCGCCACGATCTTGCCCTGTCCCACGATTTGATCAAGGCTTTTGGGGCGAAATTCCAAGCTCAAACTCATTTTGCAACCTTAAAAATTTTGCCCCGATGATAGCGTTTTTATGATTAAATTTTAAAATTCGGCTAAATTTAAAGGGCGGAATTTTGAAATTTTATTTACAGCGGAGTTTGAAATTTATACACGGCGCGAATTGGGAATTTTAGCCGCACGAGCGAGCTTAAAAATTTCAGAATAGGATTTTAAAATTTTATGCCGCGTGCGCGGGCTGGCGATATAAAATTTTGCGGCGTACGAATCGCGCAGATTTAGCGGCCTTAGCAGTTTTAAATTTATGCCCTGCGTTGCGCGGTCGCGCCGTCATACATAGCGCGCCCGAAATCAGCTCGGCGCGTAAGATTGCGTAATATGAAATTTTAAAATTTAGCCCTATTTTGGGACTAAATTTTATCTCGCGGCGGGCGATGAGCCGCTAAATTAGCAAATCAATAAACGCAAAATAGCAAAGCTAAAAAATCGTTTCGCTCCCATAAAATCATCGCGCAACCATCGCGAATATCGCCCCGCCCGCGCAGAGAAACTATCGTATTAATTCTCGCGCCTACGTAACGTCGCGCAATCGTCGCAATAACCCGCGCGGGCGCGCAAAACTCGTCGTGCCAATTTCGGCGCCTGCGTAAAATTTAATCTCGCGAAGCTGTACGCCAGCGTAAAATGCGTAAAATTACCGCGCTAACGCCGCACTGGTGCAAAACTGCTGTCTATTTAAAAAGCTCGGTAGAAAGATACCTCTCGCCGGTATCGCAGAGGATCGTAACGATCACTTTGCCCTTGTTTTCGGGCTTGGCGGCGATCTGCGCGGCTGCGTAAACGTTCGCACCGCTTGAAATGCCCACGAGCAGGCCCTCTTTTTGCGCCAGCTGTCTGGCCGCGGCGAATGCATCGTCGTTCTCAACGCTCAAAAAGCCGTCGATGACGCTTCTGTCGAGATTAGCTGGGATAAAATTTGCGCCGATCCCCTGTATCTTGTGGCCGCCTGCACTACCGCACGTAAGAAGCGGCGAGCTAGCAGGCTCCACGCCGTAGGCTTTGAGGTTTGGATTTTTAGATTTTAAAAATTTCGCCGTGCCGCTGAGCGTGCCACCGGTGCCAAATCCCGCGACTAAAATATCTACCTTACCGCCGCTTTGCTCCCAAATTTCAGGTCCAGTGCTTTGAAAATGCGCCTTTGGATTGCTCGGGTTATCAAACTGGCTCGGGATGAAGCTATTTGGAGTGCTCGCAGCCAGCTCATTTGCCCTATCTACCGCGCCTTTCATTCCGAATTTCGGATCGGTCAGCTCGATTTTAGCGCCGAATGCGGCTATGAGCTTTTGGCGCTCGATACTCATCGAGCTTGGCATCGTTAGGATGAGCTTCATACCGAGCTTCGCCGCGATCATCGCAAGCCCCACGCCCGTGTTTCCGCTGGTAGGCTCTATCAAAACGCTATTTTTATCGATTTTGCCCGAGCTTAGCGCGTCTTTTACGATCTGCCACGCGATGCGATCTTTGACAGAGTGGCTTGGGTTTAAAAATTCCGCCTTGGCTAGGATGAGGGCATTTTTGCCAAACGTATTGATTCTAACTAACGGAGTATTGCCGATGAGCTCCGTAACATCGTTTGCTATTTTCATATTTTTCCTTTAAATGCTGAAATTTAAATACTGGACGCTTCGCGCCATCATCTCCTCGTAGCTGCTTAGAGGCTCGTTAAATATCTCTGCCAGCTTAACGTCGAATTTCTCAAAAAACGCCCGCAGTCCGGGATCACTCATCTGAATGCTAGTCATCCGCAGATCCTTCTCAAGAGCGGTAAAAATTTCACCAAAAGTTATCTCACTAGCATCTCTGGCTAGGTGATAACCGCCGTTTTTACCTTTGATGCTACACACTAGTTTCTCGTTTCTAAGGGTATTTAGAATTTGCTCCAAATAATTCTTAGAAACTCCCGTACGCTCGGCTATCTCTTTTATACTTATCGGCGCTACTTCGCTAGCTTTGGCGATCTGCAAAATCGCAGCCAGCCCATAAACGCCCTTTGTGCTTAAAAGTGCCATTATTTCAGTGCCTCACTAAGATCGGAAATCAAATCGTTCGCGTCCTCTATACCCACGCTTAGGCGGATTAAGCTCGCAGGCACGCCAGCGCGGTTTAGCTGCTCCTCGTTTAGCTGCGAATGCGTCGTGCTCGCAGGATGAGTGATGATCGACTTCGTATCGCCGATATTTGCTACGACTGAGAAAATTTTAACCTGACTAACCGCCTTTAGCGCTGTTTCTTCGCTATCTACGATGAAGCTCATCAGACTGCTTGCATAGCCGTTTTTAAATTTAGCTTTGATTGCGGCATTAAACGGCGAGCTTGCAAGCCCCGGATAATTGACCTGCTTTACCTTCGGATGATTTTGCAAAAATTCTGCTATCTTTAGCGCGTTTTGCGAGTGTTTTTGCATGCGAAGCGGCAGTGTTTCAAGCCCCTGGATGAGCTGAAACGCGTTAAACGGCGATAGCGTCGCACCAATATCGCGAAGCAGGGACAAGCGAATCCTAAGCGTATAAATGTCGAAATTATCTACTAAATCTGCATAAACTAAGCCGTGGTAGCTCTCATCAGGTTCGTTGAAATGTGCGTAACGCGGATTGCCTTTGAGTTTGGAATTTAATCCTTTGCCCGAAACGATTGCACCAGCGATACTAAGCCCCTGTCCACTTATATATTTGCTAGCGCTGTGGATTACAACATCGGCGCCGTCATCAAGCGGATTGTAAAGCGCAGGGCTTGGGATCGTGTTATCCGCAATCGTTACTACGCCGTGCTTATTTGCGATTGTAGCGATTTTAGCGGTATTTGCAACTGAAATTTGAGGATTTGAAAGCGTCTCGAAAAAGATCGCTCTAGTCTTATCATCGATTAAACCTTCCAAATTATCCGCAGTTTCGGAGTCAAAAATTCTAGCCTCGATGCCGAAACGCTTGATCGTGTGCGCCAAAAGCGTGGTCGCGCCACCGTAAATTTTCTCGGCGATGATGATATTTTCGCCCGCTGCGGCTAAATTTGCCACCGCAAAAAATATCGCCGCCTGCCCACTAGAGACCGCGATTGCAGCTTTGCCGTTTTCCAGCGCCGCAAGTCGCGCCTCAAAAACATCAGTAGTAGGATTTGTCAAACGCCCATAAATCGGTCCTAGATCACGCAGCGCGAAGCGATCAGCGGCCTTTTTGCTAGAACCGAAGTTAAACGCGGTGCTTTGATAAATGGGAACTGCCATCGTGCCATAGCCGGCGACGGAGTCGTAACCAAAATGAGTTGCGAGGGTTTCTTTTTGCATTTTTGTCCTTTGTAAAAAATTTGGCGAATAATAGCGAAATTTTAAAATAAAGTCAAGTATTTTTATATGATTTTAAAATGCCTATAATACGGGATTTATAGAAAAAATATTATTAAAATATAGTTTTACAATATGCGTAATTTTGCCAAAATTTCGAATTTTGCTATAATGCGCGCTTTAATTAAGGAAAGATCATGCAAATCAAAGAAAAAGATGAGCGCGTTAAATATATCCGCGCACTAGAACGCTTCGTAAAATCCGCCGTAGCGCTGCTAAAGCGCGAGGATTTCGACGCAGAGCTTTTTGCGAAGCGAATAGCTAAAAACTATGAAATTTTATCTAAAGCGGCCGCTACGAATCTCGATAGCCCATACACCAAGGCGCTTGAGAGCTTTGCTAAAAACGTCCTTGATGCTAGCGAGGCAGGACAGACCAGCGATGCTGCGTTTAGATCAGCGCTACAGCATGAAGCAAACGCTCTGCAAAAGCTCAAAAATAATAAGAGTTACAAAAAAGACAAGCACAAAATCGATTTTTTAAAGGATTATTAGATGAAAACCGTGATTTTTGATATGGATGGCACGCTGCTTGATTCTTCGCGCGCGATCGAAATCAGCGTCAATAACACTCGCCGCGAGCTCTACGGACTAGCGCCGCTACAAAAGAATTTCATCGTCCGCACCATCAACGATCCAAGCAAAAACGCCTTTTTGGAATTTTACGGCAAAACCGAAGCAAGCGCCGAGGAGCTTGCGTTTTTCGAGAAGGAATTCGTAAGCAATTACCGCGATTTCGCCGTGCTTTACGAAGGTATCGAAGATCTTTTGCACTCGTGCAAAAAAGCAGGATTTTTTCTCGCAGTCGCTTCTAATGCGCCTTCCTATACCCTAAGCGCGATCTTAGAAAAGACAGGGGTGCGCAGGCTATTTGATCTGGTCGTAGGCGCGAACGAGCAGATGCCATCAAAACCCAACCCTGCGATGCTGCTACACGTAATTGCATGCTCGCCGCACAAAAACGCGATTTTTTTAGGCGATAGCAAAAAGGATGAGTTAGCCGCGATCCGTGGCGCAGAATTTTTACAAAATTTAGAATTTCAAGGCAGCAATGACGGCGAGAGCTTAAATGCCAGCCGTGACACTAGTAGAAAGAATTTCAGCGCTAGCAGCGGAAGCTTAAGCTCTTGCGGCAAAAATCTTAACGCAGATGAAAAATTCCGCCCTAACGACACAGATGCTGACGGGGCGGCAACGCTAAGTTTTAAAGGTGCCAAAATTTCCGCAAAAGCAGAAGCGACGGAAAGCGCACAAGCTGCAGCAGCGCGATATTTTCAGGCAAACTTGGCAGATCTAAGAGGCGCAAAACTTGAGTATTTGCAGGTATGCTGGGGGTTTGGCGAGCCTAGCGAACTAAGTCGCAATGCCCTAAGCATCACGCAAGCGCGCGAAATCATCGGCGGAATTTAAAGTAGCCTGGCTTTTGAGGCATAGCTAATTAAAAGTAGTATTGTAGCAGGGTAAAATCACGCTTAGGCTCTTAAAACGGAGCAAATTTCATCCTCGCGCGCAACGTAAGCGAAATTAAAATTTAAAAATAATTCTTGCGCGAAAAATTCCGCTAGCACAAAAATAGGAATTTCATTTACGAGAGTAAATTTGAAATTTTAAAAGTAGCTCTTGTGGTGCGCGATTTTATCTGCGCGAAAAATGAAATTTTATCTATAAAAGGTGGCGAAATTTTAAAATTTAAAGACACCCTCTCGCGGCTTAATTTAAAATTTGCCTCGAAAACCAGACTTAAAATTTAATGCTAAACGCGATTTTAGCATTCTACTGTGTACATGAAATTTCAATCCTGTGCGAAATTCAAGAATTTTACCGCTTAAACAAAGCGGAATTCTATCCGCTCAAGCGAAACCTGAAATTTCACTCGCACCAAAGAATTTTAAAATTTCCGCAAAATCAAGCCGCTTATCTGTAAATTTAAAATTCCGCCTATCTGCAAAGCTTCGCGTTTAATCCGCCACGCTACCAAGATTAAATTTTTAAATTCCACTCGCTCTGCCTATCTCGCAAACAAGTAAAATTTTAAAATTTATAGATTCAAAGCCCAAAATCCCGCGCTTAAGCTTAAAATTTATCACACGCAAGCGCAAAATCTGCGCAATTACTCATGTTTAAAAGCCCCCGATAGTTTGCCGCGCCCTAACCTAAATTAAATTTTACATTTGCTATAATCGCGAAATTTTAAGGAAGGTAAATGGATATTTTTGAAGGTAGCCCAAGAGAGAAATTTTTTGAAATTTTATCCGCTGCAAGCCCTACTTTGGTGCAAAACGAAATCGAAGAAGCTCTAATCCGCCTAATCGCCTGTGAGCGGCTCTGCGAAGCGCACGGCATTAGCGAGCGCGAGATCGAAAGCTTCATCGCGCAGCAGAATCTACAAGACGAGCTAAACGACAAATTTTTGCAGATGAGCGGAAATATCCTAAGCAACAACGAATAATGCAAGATCAAATCGATTTAATTATGAAAAGCTTCATCGCAGACTGCGGATATGAGCCCGCTAGCGAGATGTTTGATAGGCTAAGCCCCGGCAAAAAACTGCGCTCCAAGCTGCTACTAAACATAGCGCAAAAAGATAAAAAATCGCTGCGTCTGTGCGCGATCATCGAGCTCATTCAAGCCGCAAGCCTGCTGCACGACGACGTCATCGACGAAAGCTCGGTGCGCCGCGGCAAGCCCTCGATAAACGCCACCTACGGCTCCAAAAACGCCGTGATGCTGGGCGACATACTCTATTCCAAGGCATACTTCGAGCTTTCTAAATTTGAAAGCCGCATCGCCGCCGCGCTTTCGGGCGCCGTCACGAAGCTTGCCGTGGGCGAGCTGATGGACGTGAGCTTAAGCAACGATTTCAACGACGATGCGAGCAAATATCTGCATATGATCTATCTAAAAACCTCCGCTCTCATAGAGGAAGTCGCGCGCTGCGGGGCGTTTTTGAAATTCGGCGGCGCGGAAAATCGCGGCGAAATTTCAGATATGAGCGGCGCAAAAAACGGTGGCGAAATTCCAAATGCCGCGAAAGATCGCGATAAAATTTCAAGCGCAAGCGCAAAATTCGGCGAATACGGCAAAAACCTTGGGCTTGCCTTTCAGATCATCGACGATATTTTAGACGTCACGCAAAGCTCAGAAGCGCTCGGTAAGCCGAGCCTGAGCGATTTTGCGGAGGGCAAAACCACCCTGCCCTACATCTATTTATACGAAAATTTAGATAATGCGCAGCGGCAAAAGCTAAAATCGTTTTTTAAAAAGCAGTTGCGCGAGAGCGAAATTTCATGGATCAAAGCGAAGCTTAGCGAGCATGGCATTATCGAGCGCTGTATAAACGAAGCTCGTGCCTACGGGCAAAAGGCGCTCGAAGCCGTGGCGGAATTTAAAAACGACAAGCTGGAGCAAATCGTGCGAGATATGATAGATAGGGAGTTTTGATGGCGTATATGAGCGTGAGCTTCACCCACAAAAACACGGATATCACGGTTCGTGAGAAACTTTCGTTTTCAAACGACGTGCGCAAGAAAGAAATTTTACGCCTTTTGGCTTCAAACTCCGCAATAGAGGAGTGTTTGGTGCTAAGCACCTGCAACCGCGTAGAAATTTTTACCGTCGTAAGCGACTTTAGCGAAGCGCAAAAGTTCGTGCTTTTGGCGCTTTCGCGCATTAGCGGCGTGAGCTACGACGAGCTAGCCGAGCGTGCCGATATTTACGAAGATTACGGCGCGATACACCACCTTTTCGCCGTCGCAGCCTCTCTTGATAGCCTCGTAGTGGGCGAAACGCAGATCGTAGGCCAGCTCAAAGACGCCTATAAATTCGCGATGCAAAACGCTCGCGCCGGCGCGCAGATCGCAAGAGCGATAGATGAAGCGCTAAAGTGCGCGGCGCGCATCCGCAACCAAACCGAAATTTCAAAAAATCCGATCTCGGTCTCAAGCGTCGCCGTAGCGATGGCAAAAGACAGGCTGGGCTCCTTGCAGGGCGCGGACGCCGTGGTAGTGGGCGCGGGAGAGATGAGCGAGCTAGCGTGCAAACACCTGCTCGCAAACGGCGCGAACGTTACGATTTTAAATCGAAATTTAGCCGGCGCGCAGAGGCTAGCCGCCTCGCTACTTGGCGAGAATTCCTTGGATGCGAAAGATTGCGCGGATGAAAATCCCGGCACAGGCAAGAATTCAGACGACTTGAATTCCAAAAATGTCGCGAATTTCGCAGGCGAAAATCCCGCGCAAAAACAAAATTCCAAAGACGGCGTAAATTTTAATAAAGAGACTTTTACAGACAGCAATGAATCTCGCATAGCAGGCGAAAATCCCAAGGACGATAAAAATTCCACCGCCTGCGCAAATTCCTCCGCGCAGGTACAATCCCGTATTAAAATCGATAGCCTTGATAATCTCAAAAAATATCTAAACGTAAATAGCCTATTTTTCAGCGCTACGGGTTCGCAAGAGCCGATCATTACCGATAGCTTGTTAGAACCCAAAAGCTTTAAGCGATATTTTTTCGATATAGCCGTGCCGCGCGACGTGGAGCTTAGTCAGAGTGAGGATATTGAAGTTTACAGCGTCGATGATCTTGAGGAGATCGTAAAGAAAAATTTGCTACTTCGCGAGGAGCAGGCGCAGATCGCTTACTCGATCGTGGCAAAATGCACGAATGAATTTTTCAAATGGCTCAAGGCGGCGGCATCCACGCCGATCATCAAGGCCTTGCGCCAAAGCGCGAAGCAAGTAGCCGAGCTGGAGCTAGCCAAAGCGCTTAAAAAGGGCTATCTAAAGCACAGCGATGCAGAGGAGGCGCGCAAACTGATCCATCAGGTTTTTAAAGCGTTTCTGCACGCTCCGACGGTAAATTTGAAAAACCTCGGCGAAGCGGACGATGCTGACGGCACAGTAAACGCGCTGGTCGAAATTTTTGAACTGCAAGAAAACTACGAAAAATTTTTAAATCAAGAAAACGAGAAAAAGGACAAACAGAATGAAATTTAGCAAGCTTTTCGCTCCGAGCCTCAAAGAGGCCCCTAGAGACGCGGTACTACCTAGCCACGCGCTTTTGATCCGCGCGGGATTTATCGAGCAGCTGGGCAGCGGGCTTTATAATTTTTTGCCGCTAGGAAGGATAGTGCTGGAGCGGATCTGCGCCGTCATCAGGCAGGAGATGGATGCCGCGGGCGCGCAGGAGGTCTCTTTTAGCGTCGTGACGTCTGCGGATGCGTGGAAAAAAAGCGGTCGCTACGCCAAATACGGCAAGGAGCTGCTGCGCTTCAAAGATCGCAAGGATAACGACTTCGTGCTAAGCCCAACCAACGAGGAGGCGGCGGTTTTGATGGTAGCGGATAAGATCACGAGCTACAAGCAGCTGCCGCTAAATATCTATCAGATCAATACGAAATTCCGCGACGAGGCACGCCCTCGCTTCGGGCTTCTGCGCGGACGCGAGTTTACGATGAAGGACGCTTATAGCTTCCACGCAGACGCTGCGGATATGAAGCGCGAGTTTGAGGTGATGAGGCAGGCGTACTCGCGGATTTTTACGCGACTTGGGTTAAATTTTCGCGCGGTCGATGCGGACAGCGGCGCGATCGGCGGCAGCGGCAGTAAGGAGTTTATGGTGCTAGCGGATAACGGCGAGGACGATATCGTCGTGTGCAAGCGCTGCGAGTATGCCGCAAATATCGAGGCTGCGCGCCGTGCGCCCAAAACCACGAACGCCGCCGCGCCCGAGACCGACGGTATGATGAAATTTAAAACCCCCGCGATGAAAACGATCGACGCGGTGGCGGATTTTTTCAAAGTGGATAAATTCTACACCATCAAAGCGGTGATCAAAAAAGCGCTATACGAGGATCGCAGCGAGATCGTAGCGTTTTTTATCCGCGGCTGCGACGAGCTGCAAGAGACCAAGGCGCAAAACGCCTGCGGCGCGCTGGAGCTAGTCGATGCTAGCGAAGAGGAGATCGCGCAAGCGGGCTTTACGGCGGGCTTTTGCGGACCTTTCGGGCTCGGCGAGGGGGCGAAATTTTACATCGACGCCGAGCTAAAAGGAGCGCGCGAGATGATCGCGGGCGCAAACGAGCCCGATTACCACTACGTGGGCACTAGCGTGATAAATTTTAACGAATCGCGCTTTGCAGATCTCGCCGCCGTGGGCGCAGGCGACGCGTGTCCGTGCTGCGGCGGCGAGCTTGGCATCACAAAAGGCATCGAAGTAGGCCATATCTTTCAGCTCGGCACGCGCTATTCAGAGCCGATGGGGGCGCGATTTTTGGACGCAAACGGCAAGGCTCGTGCGTTTTTCATGGGCTGCTACGGCATCGGCGCAAGCCGCCTTATCGCCGTGGCGATCGAAAGCAGCCACGATGAGCGAGGCTGCGTGTGGCCGCGCGAGCTGGCGCCTTTCGAGCTTGAGATCATCATCTCAAACCACAAATACGTAGCTGCGGTAGAATTTGCCGAGAAACTGTACGAGCAGTGCCGCGCACTGGGCGTTCGCGTACTGCTCGACGATCGCGCGGAGCGCTTCGGCGTAAAGATGAACGACTTCGAGCTAATGGGCTTTCCGTATGCAGTGCTCGTGGGAAAAGCCCTAGCTGAGGGAGGCGTCGAGTTTATCACCCGCGCAGGCCTAAAGCGGCAGAGCGTAAGCGCGGATGAAATTTTAAAATTTATCGAGAAAGTAGCGAGCGGCTGCGGGCAGGTTTCATGAAATTTCACTAAATTTCAGATCCGCCCGCGCCGCTTATAAAATTTTATAAATTTAAAGCTAAATTTAAAAGGATAATGGATGAAAGTATTACTAATAAAAGACGTTAAGGGGCTCGGAAAGGCGGGCGAGGTAAAGGAGGTCAAGGACGGCTACGGCAACAACTTCCTAATCGGCAAAGGCTTTGCTAAAGCTGCGACTCCCGATGTTTTGCGCCAGTACGAAGCCGAGCAAAAACGTAAGGCCGA
>NZ_CALKTC010000068.1 GCF_937996225.1 uncultured Campylobacter sp.
CTGATTTGCAAAAGCTGCGTTATTGGTATTAGGTACATTAAATGTAGGAGCATTTTGATTGCCAAAATTCTGTCCGCCAAAATTTTGACCGCCGAAATTCTGAGCCTGAGCCTGCCCGCCATAGTTTCCGCCATTTTCGTAATTATTGGTTATCTTAAACCCACCGGAATCCTCGCTGGATAGCACACCCACGTCGTTTAAATTTAAGCTTGGGCGTTCCTTTTCGTGTTTAGAGGCGCGGGCAACTTTCGGCGCGCTGATATTGTAATCTTCTTTGGAAATATTATTTTGCACTGCAAGATCTGCCGCCTGCTGCTCGGCATCATTAGCAGAATTTGAAGCACCGCCCTTGTCCTCAATATTTTGATTGATACTTGCCATACTGACGCTATCACTATCTTTAAGCAGCCAAAATATCGCTCCGATCGCAACCGAGATCAATATCAAAAGCCCCAAAATCGTCTTGTCGAATCTCAATACGAAATTCGGCTTAGATTTCAGGAAAGAAAACTGCTTTCTATTTTTGTTATACTCTTCCCATTTTTTTTCAAGTTCGTTTACTTCGTAAAATTCAAGCATTTATTATCCCCGAGCCTATCGCTGCCATCTCTATAATTTTATTATTAATCTGCGAAAAACTAATTTCCGTAGGTTTATTTACTTCGTAATACTCAAAAAGCTCATACATCTTATACATAAGCTTGTTGATATTCCTCATATTGCCGTCCGTTAAATTTAAAATCAAATCGAAATTATCGTCGCTAAACATAAAATAGTATTGTTGAAAGCCATGAAGCACAAGCTTTTTTTCAATATATAGCTTGACTTCGCCTAAATTTGAATTAGGAAGCTCGATGCTCTCCCAGATTCTAGTTTTAAAATAATCCTTCGCGAGGCGATCTTCCTCGTCAGTCTTATGCACTGTAAATAAAAATTTAAATAATCTAGTATCTGCCATAAGACGAATTTTTTCTATTAAATTTCCTGGATACAGCTGAGCCTCGTCAAGCAAAATAACGACCTGCTCTACCGCGCCCACGTTCGTAGAAATTCCAAATCTCTCTCTGTAAACCCGCATAAAATTTTCATAATTATCAATCGGCTCGCTAGGAGTTGAATGAAAAATCTGCGAATAAAGCTCTAAGAAAAATTCTTTCTCATCAAAAAACGGCTGTGGCACAAATACTACTCTTACCTTTTTTTCAAGATCGACCTTGATCTTATTAAGCAAAAATGTCTTGCCACAGCCCGGTTTGCCGTAAAAAAGTATAAGTTTTAACGGCTTTTGCAAAGCATTTAAAATTTTATGATAAGCAAGGGTAGATTTATCGAGATTAACGAAGTCTGAGACTTCGTTATCCTCGATAAAGATCTCCTTGATCGCCGTATAGTTATTACTCATTTTCGTAGATGGATTTTGAGTAACCTAGCTCTTTAAGCGAAGTAGCAAGCGGTGCGCCGGTATTGTCGATGATATGTGGAGTTACTACGAAGATTAACTCCGACGTGCTCAAAACATCGGCAGTGCTTTTGAAAAGATTTCCGATTAGCGGAATTTCAGCTAGCACAGGCACCCTAGTGTTATTCTTGGACTTAGTTGCGCCGATTAAACCGCCTAAAATTACAGTATCGCCATCATCTACCCAAACTACACTTGAGAGTTTCTTTTGCAAAGTATCAGGTGCGATATCTCTTCTACCGTTTTCTTTTCTTACATTATCTTCTGCATATTTAAGAGAACTTAAAGATGGATTGATTCGTAGCATAATCCTATTATCATCTGAAATTTCAGGCAAGATATTCAAAAGAATACCTACAAAGATCGAATACTGATCATCCGACTGAGTATCTCCGCCTTGATAATCACCTGTAGTAGTGGATTTTAATACGTAGTTAATGGTATCACCTACAGAGATAATAGCAGGCTGATTATTCATCGTAGTTACCTTAGGGCTTGAAATAATCTTGGTTTTACCTTTAGTCTCTAGGAAGTTAATTAAACCGTCGATATTAAAATTTAGATTAGCCCCTATCGTCCAAGTTCCGTGAGTATCGCTAGCCTTTCCTCTATTTCCGTTATCTATGTGATATCCTGAAAGCTTAGTCGGATCTCCACCTACATAGGTATTAAATCCCAATTGGAACTTACTCCAATCTATACCGGTAGTGTATTCATTATTTAGCTCGACAGATATGATATTTACATCTAGCAAGACTTGACGACTAAGGCGTTTTTGCATACCGCTTAGATATCTATCGACACGAGCTATCTGAGACTTCATAGCAGTAACGGTTACTAAACCGGCATTTTGATTTATAATAGGAGCGACTGCGACGTATTTTTCGGTACCGTTATTTAAAACAGAAGTGATTTCCTCGCTAATCTTCTCCCAAAAATCAAATTTCTCTTTGGTAGTGATCTTATTATCTTCTTTATTTTCTTTATCGTCGCTATCATCCACTTTCGTAGGTGCGGAATCGACAGAAGATTTAGTAACAGCAGTGCCTTCTCTAATAGAGGTGATGTAATCCACTTTAAAAGTCCTAGTCTCTAGCGCTGAAATTTTTAATATGCCATGAGAATACTCATAGCTTAGATTATTCTCTTTTATGAGTAGATCTAAAACTTCGCGTAAAGAAAGGTCTTTGATGCTTACGCCCTGCAGTGGCTTACTCATCTCCTCTTGAGCGATAGCGTCTTTTGCTACCACTGAAAAGCGGCACATATCGGATAGCTGAGTTAGCATCTCGTTTAGCGTAACGGTATCGTTAATCTTAATATTTAGCGCCTTCCTATCGCAGTTACCTGCAGTTGCGGGAGCGGCATATAGACTAGTAGCCGTAACAGACAAAGCAAGCATAGCGGCTATGCTAAGCTTTTTACTTATATGTAATAATGACATTTTGACTTCCTTGTTTTAGTGTTAGTTCGACTTTATTTTCATCGTCGTTGGTAATAATAACGCTATTACCCGTTATTTGCACGATCTTATATGAGCCTACATACTCGCCCAAACCATACCACTTATCGTTTAGCTTAACCTTATCACCCATAATACCCACTAGCTGATAACCTAGATCCACCTGCTGATTAGCTTCTCTAGGCGCATTAGCTTCTTTAGGATAAAACGGATCCTGCAAAGAAGCTATCTGCTCATCGCTAAGACCTACTCTAGGCTTACTAAGATCATCGAATATCGCATCGTACTTAGCTTTATAGGCGCCATTACTAGGCGCCACCGTTTGATTATTATCTACAGCAAATAGAGCAGTAGAAAGCAGCAAAGAGCATAAAATTAACTTTTTCATTAGTAATTTACTCCCCAGATAGATATACCGATGCTTCCACCGATTTTGCCGTTTTTAGTGGCATTGATATCCATCTTATTTACATCTACGATCATCTCCGATTGTTCGATAAGGTTGATATACCTAAGGACGTTCGAAAATGCTCCTTCAAATTTCACATCTATATCCAGCAAAGCTTCAGGCTGAAAAATTTGTTTGATGCTAGGCTCTCTTCTATCGCTGTGAATAGCATAAATTTTAATATTGTTATTCTCTGCGATCGTTGAGAGGCTATCCATAAATTTAGCCCAGTTCTTTTCATTATAGGTAAGCTTTGAAATTTCTTTTAGCTTACCGTCTAGATACCCGCGCTCTTCAATGATATTGTTAAGGTTGGTCCTAGCACCATTGAGGATATTGCGTTTATTATCAACGAAAGCTTTAGGATCACCGCCAAAAAACTCGTTATACTCTCTTTGTGCGCCTTCAAGCTTCGTCGTGGCAGTACTTAGATTTGTTTCGCTCTCCTCTAAATACGGATCCGCATAGCCACTCAAAATAAAGTAAGCTACCACACCTACAAACAATAAAGCTATATAAAAATAGTTATTTGCACTATTTCCCTTGGAGGCAAACCATTGATCAAGTTGATCTAATGAACTTTTCTTTTTCATTATTTAACCTCCACACTGATGTTGCTATCGTAAAAGACGGTTTTATTACCCTCTTGCAGCGCGATTGTTTTAGTATCCACGCCATACACCTCTTTTTTACTGATATCCTCTAAAAGCTCGGTCATCTGCTTATCGTTTTTGGTGCGCACCTGAACAGTTAGAGTCCTATTCTCATCACCGATCCTAACCATATTGCCCTTATTTTTAACGACCATATTGGTTAGCTCAAAAATAGAAACACCCTTCATAGCGTAATTGTTTTTCTTGTCTAAGATGGCATTAATTAGATCGCGCCTGTCGTTAAGCTCCTTACCACTCTTAGCAGCCTGGGCATTTACCTCTTTAGTCTCTTTATCCAAACGCGCATTTTCTGCTCTAGCAGGAACCATCTGATCTTCCAAACCTTGATATTCGCTAGTTTTATCATTAGCTACCATATTATTATAATATCCATAGCCGAAGTTATACGCAGGATACACAGCCCCAAGTAAGCAGCCTAGCAACATATAGCCTATCAGCTTGCCGGTTGATCTTTGGGTCAAAGGCGGAGGTCTCATAAACGGCGAGTAGTTGTGATCGTCATCTTTGGTAACCAAATAATCTTGACCCACCAAGAACATCAAAATATCTAGCTGAGTGAGCGGATAATCTTTTGCGTTGATTGCAACGTTAAAATTAAAATCCTTGTATCTTAGCTTTAGATTATTTTCTACAAAAACCTCGATCGCAGGAATTTTACCGATATCCGTTCCGATATAGACATTTTGAATATTGACGTTGTAAATTTTACTAATACCGTTCAACACGTCGTTGATATAGTAAAACATATCGTCAAAAATTTGGATCATATAATCGCGTTCGGTCGGATTTTCTAAATTTACTCCTTGTTTGGAGAGCAGTCTATAAAAGCTCTCTTCATCGACTCTGCTACCGACTAGCTCGACATATTTTTCATGTAAGAATTTTAGGTTGTATCTTACTTGACGAGATTGAAAATATTCGCCGTTTTGATACACTACCAAAAACGCATCGTCGCGCTGCAAGTAGATGAAGCAGTCGATTCCGTCGCGAGTTAGGACGCCTCTATTATACAAGCCCTCGTATAAAAACGGAGCCATAGCCACATAGTCGATGTAGTTCGTCCTAGCGGCGATCGCATCGAATTCTGAAGTGAGTTTGGCATTATCTACGACAAAGACATTGAAAATTCTATCATCGCCGCCAGCGCCTATTACCTCACTATAGGTGATTTTGTAATCCAAAGCGGTGTCAAGCCCCAGCTCCTCATACACCTTAACGACGATCGCATCTAAAAGATCCGCGTCCTCTACCGATCTGCTTATCTCGACCGTCGCAGTCATTATATCCTTATACGGAATATATGAGACGTAAGTTTCCTTCGCACGATTCGCTTTTGAGAAGTCGTGCTCGAAAACTTCATTCTCACTTAGACCGAATATGGTTTGCGTGACTTTGTTAATCGCAACAATCGAACTAGCATTTTTACTATTCTTTGCCATAACACTCCACTTCCAAATGAAATTTTCTACGCTGCTAATACTAATAGAAATAAAATAAAATGTCAATAGATAAAATCGGTTTTTACCCTAAATTCGTCATTTTTCCAGCTTTTTTTTACAAAAACTGTTAATTTTAAGTAAATTTTGACCTTAGAAAAATTTGAAATTAACTTTTTGGCTCGAATTCCGATCCGCTTGATCGCCTCGCCGTTTTTGCCGATCAACATCTCTTTGTGTGAATTGCTGTCCGTTATGATCCGCGCATATACCGAGATTAGACCGGGTTTTTCCACCACTTTTTCCATCACGACATCGCTGCAATACGGGATCTCGTCGCTCATGCTCTCAAAGATCGCCTCAAGTATGAAGTCGCGGTAAATTTCGCGTTCATTAGTCGCGCTTAAAATTTCAGGATCGTAAAAATACTCATGCTCGGGCAAAATTTTACAAATTTCGTCCAAAACCTGCTTTTTATAGACCTTTTTTTTGATGCTAACGGGGATTATCGCCTCAAATTTATCGGTAAATTTTTGATATTGCAGCAGCTTTTGCACGATCTTTTCGTCGTTTGCTTCGTCAATTTTAGTTAAAATCACGATATGTTTGGTGCCTGCGTTTAAATTTAAAAATTTTTCATATTCCGCGGTACCATCATGCACGGGCGCCAAAAACAGCACCAAATCGCAGCCCTCAATCGCTCCGAGCGCCACTTCGACCATCAGTTTATTCATCAGCTTGGCGCTTTCGTGCAGCCCGGGCGTGTCCGTAAAAATCACCTGATCGGCGCCGTTCATCGCGATGCCGTTAATCTTACGACGCGTGGCATTGATCTTGTGTGAGACGAGCGAAATTTTCTCGCCGCAGAGATAGTTTAACAGCGAGCTCTTGCCCGCATTCGTTCGCCCGATGAGCGTTACAAATCCGCTTTTCATATTTTCCTTAAATTTATAAATTTATCTTGCAACCGCAGCGCTAAGCCCTTACGAGTAAATTTTAAAATCTCGTTTTGTGCAGGCCGACTCCGCACGAGCGTAGAAATTTTAAAATTCCCACGCCGCGCAAACAGGTGAAATTTTAAAATTTCAAGCTGCACGGTAGCGCTCAATTTTACTCGCCTCGGCGCAAAATTTTATCTACTTCAAATTCTGCGCGCCATAGATTTTGCGACTTCATAAATTGATCGAGAAATTTTAAATTTTATCCTGCCATGCGCTACGGCTTGACATACAGCTCGCACCGCGCAGAATTTAATCATCCTTGAAATTTTACAAACTTAAAATTTTAAAGCATCGTCAAATTTAAAAGGACGAAGTTCTGCGCATTTTAAAATTTCGCTAAATTTCATACTTAAAATTCTAAATTGCTTTGCAAATTTAAAAACCGTAAAATTCCGCGGCTCCGCAGTTTTCTAAGAGCAACTGCCGCGCCGCCTTATAAAATGTATTTCGCCAAATCCTCGTCGCTTGCGATGCCTGCGAGCTTTTCGCTTACGAGCTTTTCATCCACGACGATCTTTTGCCCTTTAAATTTATCGGCTTCGAAGCTGATATCCTCAAGCACCTTTTCCATTATCGTATGCAGCCTTCTAGCGCCGATATCCTCGACCTTTTCGTTCGTGCTCGCCGCAAATTTCGCGATCGCTTTAACCCCGTCCTCGCTAAACTCCAGCTCGACGCCCTCGGTTTTTAAAAGCGCCGAGTACTGCTTAAGAAGCGAATTTTTGGGCTTAGTTAAAATTTCACACAGCGCTGCCTCATCTAAGCTATCAAGCTCGACGCGAAGCGGGAAACGCCCCTGAAGCTCGGGGATGAGATCGCTCGGCTTGCTGATATGAAAGGCGCCCGCGGCGATAAAAAGGATGTGATCGGTGTCGATATTGCCAAATTTCGTGCTTACGCTGCTGCCCTCCACGATCGGAAGCAGATCGCGCTGCACGCCCTCTTTGCTCGGATCCTGCCTGCCGCTATTGCCGCTTGAAACCGCCACTTTATCGATCTCGTCGATAAAGATAATGCCCTCGTTTTGCGCGCGCCTAACGGCTTCGGCTTTGATACTCTCCATATCGAGAACTTTCTCGCTAGCCTCGCTTTTAAGGGCAACTTTGGCGTCTTTGACCTTCATCTCTTTTTTGCTTTTACGCGTCGAAATTCCGATTACTTTGATGAAGCTTTCCTGCATATTCGCCATCTCCGGCGGCAAATTCGGATTTGACTCAAGCGCGTTTTCGCTCACTTCAATCTCGATGCTAAGATCGTCCAGATCGCCGCGCTCGAGCTTGGCAGCCATCTTTTCGTAGCTTTTTTCGTAATCTGCGACCTTCTCCTCGCTCGCTCCGCGCGGAAGCGGCGGAAGGACTTTTTCTAAAATTTTACGCTTGATGTAATCATCGATCTTGTCTTTGTTCTTTTCAAATTCCTCGCCGCGCACTAAATTTACCGACGCGGCGGCCAGATCGCGCACCATGCTCTCCACGTCGCGCCCCACGAAGCCTACTTCAGTATATTTGCTCGCCTCAACCTTGATAAAAGGAAGCCCAAACATCTTCGAAAGTCTGCGCGCGATCTCGGTCTTACCCACTCCGGTAGATCCGATCATTAGGATGTTTTTGGGTATCACCTCGTTTTTCATCTCATCTTCGAGCGCCATTCTGCGGTAACGATTTCGCAAAGCCACCGCTATCGTACGTTTGGCGCTATTTTGTCCGATTATATATTCGTCTAATTTCTCTACAATCTGCCTTGGCGTCATCATCTCTTTTCGTCCCAAATTGCGTATGTTTTGATGTTTTCGTTCGTGTAAATGCAAATCTCGCCCGCGATTTTAAGGCTTTGCTTTACGAGCTCTTCCTCGTCTAGGCTTGCAAATTTATCCAAAGCTCGCGCCGCGCTAAGAGCGTAATTTCCGCCGCTGCCGATCGCCGCGATCTTGCCGTCGTCCGGCTCTACCACGTCGCCCGTGCCGCTAAGCAAAAAGATATTTTTGCGGTCCAGTACCAGCATCATCGCTTCGAGCTTTCGCAGATACTTATCCTTGCGCCACTGCTTGCTAAATTCTATCACGGCCCTTAAAAGATCACCCTTTGCGCCGTCAAGACACTTTTCAAACATATCGAAAAGATTAAACGCATCGGCAGTGCTACCCGCAAAGCCCGCTAGGACGCCCCCATCTTTGCCGATCTTTCGAATTTTAGTCGCGTTGCCCTTTAGGACGGTGTTTCCGAACGTAACCTGCCCGTCGCCGCCGATGACAGAGGCCTTCGCGCCTTTGTAGGCTAAAATGGTAGTCGCTTCAAACACTAGCCACCTCTATCTCAAATTTAGCGCTTATGCCGTGCTTTAGCTTGGCATTTACGTCGTAGATCCCGGTCGTTTTGATGGCTTCGGTTTCTAAAATTTTCTTATCAATTTCGATCCCCTTTTGCTCTTTTAGTGCGGTTGCGATCTCATCTTTCGTGACAGAGCCGAAAAGCGCGCCGCTCTCGCCCGTCTGCTTTACGATCTTTACGCGGATCTTGGCTAGCTCCTCGGCTAGTTTTTGCAAGCTTGCGACCTCGTATTTTTCTAGCTCGGCCTGCTTTTTCTTATCCGCTTCAAATTTACGCAAAACCTCCGTCGTAGCGGCTTTGGCGTAACCTTTGCCGATTAGGAAGTTATTGCCGTAGCCATCCTTGACCTC
>NZ_CALKTC010000069.1 GCF_937996225.1 uncultured Campylobacter sp.
AAAATTTAATATGGTACTAACTCCTGTTGCACATAAAAAAGCAAACATTTCATTTCCAAATAGTAATAATGTATATTTGTTTACTTGAGAATTAATAAAAGCCGTTAAAATATACAAAACTGTATATTTTAAAATTTCTTTTATCTGCATGATTAATCTATCTTTTTCATATATATTTTAAAATTTTGGCTTTTAGCTTAGCATTAAATTTTTAAATTTAGCCTTAAAATAGCGGATTGTAGCTATTTTAAAATTTCATCGTAAATCATACTAGGTTGCTAAGCTTTCGTAAAAATCCGCCGACGCCGCGATAAGCGCTCATATCGATCGGCTCGCAGCCCTGTTTGCTTAAAAATCGCGAGACACTTTGTCTAAGCGCGATGGTAGCGGGCGAAAACGGATAGTGCGAGTTAAAAAGCGCGCGATTTTGTGAGCAGATGGCTACTTGTTTGCAAAACGGCACAAAGCCTAGCAGTTTAAAGCCCAGCTCGCTTATATTGCGGTGCGCAACCGACTTTAGATTTTCGTAAATCATCACAGCATCATCCTCGCTCGCGGTGAAATTTAGCAAAAACAAAACCTCTTTTTTGCTCGCTCCAAGCGTCTTTAAAAGCGCGTAGGTGTTGCTGATCGAGCAGGGTTCGTTCGCACACAGCACGATATTTTCGTCGCCGATGCTCAAAAAATCTCCAAGATACTCAAGCCCCGCATCGATCAAAATAAAATCGAAGATTCCCGCCTCTTTTAGCTCGCTTGCGAAGCAAGCAGGGCTTTCGTGAGCCTTTGCGTTTGCGGAATTTCCGGCTTTTTTGGAATTTGATGAGCGGGCGGAATTTTTCATTTCATCTTCACTTGCGGAATTTTGAGAATTCTCGTCAGGGATTGAATTTTGCTTGGTGAAATCATTGCTTTTAAAATTCTCTAGGCTTTCTGATTCTGTAAAATTCCATCCATCTTCGCAATTCTGCGGCTTTTTGGCTGCACAATTCGTAGAATTTTTTGCAGAGTTTGCCATTGAATTTGAAGCGGCGGAATTTTCTGAGTTGTTTTTGTCATCAGAGCTCGTAAGCTTTTGCACATAATTGCGCGAGCCGCTACTTTCGTCGCCTTCCCGGTTTTGTGCGCTATCCATAGAATTTTGCATGACGCAATCGTCCGCGCTAGAGCTTGCGTTTTTGATAGAATTTTGCGCCATAGAATTCGCGCTATTTACAGAATTTTGTGAAGCAAGCGCGGGCGAAACGAGCGTTAAATTTTGAGAAATTTTTATTGCGATGGCGCTTGGTAGCGAAATCCTCTTTCTTTGCAAAGCGTTTAAGATGATCTCTTGATTGTTTAAATTTGGCGCTTCGATGATCGCCGTGCGGTAGCCCTGCTCGCTTAGAATTTCGGCGAAATTTGCTGCAATCACGCTCTTGCCGACTCCGCCCTTGGCGCTTAAAAAATTTACGATTTTAGTTTGCATATCAGTCCTCTTTTAAATTTCATCTCTCCAAGTGGCAAAATCACGCTTATGCGCTCGCAGGCACCCGGATGCGGCAGCACGAGCTGCTCGCAGGCACGCACTTTCGCGCTTGCATATAAAATATCCACGTCCAGCGTGCGCGGCGCGTTTTTAAAGCTTCGTTTACGCCCAAATCGTAGCTCCGCGCGCTGCATAATCTTAAGCAGCGCAAACGGCGCTAGGGAACTTTGCACTAGCATCACGGCGTTTAAAAAATCGGGCTGATCTAAAAAGCCGAACGGCCTGTTTTTTAAGATCGGAGAATTTTGCGCTACGAAAAAGCGCGCGTCGCTTTGCAAAACGCGATAAAATCGCTCGAAGTGTCGCCTGACATCCCCTAAATTCCCGCCGAGCCCGAGCAGGTATAAATTTTTAAAATTTCCGCGCTCGCGGCGCCTCATCGGGAAAACTGCGCTTTTTACGACGCATAGCGCGTCCGCGCACTCGTAAAATCCGTTTTTCTTAAGTCGCACATTCATCGAATCTGCTCACTTAAAATTTCGGCCCCGTTTTCGCGTACGACCACGACGTCCTCGATGCGCACGCCAAACTCGCCGGGTAAGTAAATCCCAGGCTCTACGCTAAAGACCATCCCCTCTTGTAGCACGGTATCTCCGCGCTTCGAGATAAACGGAAGCTCGTGGATATCGACTCCGACGCCGTGTCCGGTGCTGTGAAAAAACGCTTCGCCGTAGCCCTGAGCGGCGATAAAATCCCTAGCCGCCGCGTCGATCTCGCTCGCCTTTTTGCCAGGCATAACCGCCGCGATCGCCAGAGCTTGCGCCTCTTTTACGATCTCGTAAATTTCTTGCCGTTTGGCGTTTTTAAAATTTTGTTCTTTGCCGAAGTTAAAATTTTCGTCAAAGCACGCTGTGCGCGTCCTATCCGAGCAGTAGCGATCAAATTTAACCCCTGCATCAAGCAGGAGTAAATCGCCCTGCCGCAAACGCTTCTTTCCGGGCAATGCGTGCGCCTTGGCGGCGTTTTCGTTGATCGCGACGATAGGCGAAAAGCTAAGCGCGAGCTTGCCCTTTTTCTTAAAGATGAGCTCGGCGTTAAAAAACAGCTCCTCTTCGCTCATCCCTTCGCCGTTAGCGCGCACGAACGCGGCAAATTCGTCAAATCTCTGGGCACCTAGCTGCGCCGCTTGTTTTAAAATTTTTATCTCATCCTCTGATTTTACTATGCGCGAAATTTGCGAAAAATTCGCCCGCGCTTTAAATCTTATCCCAAGCCCTTTACTAAGCGCCCCCCACTCGCCCGCGCTAAAATCGTACGGGTTGTAGCTAAGCTCCTTTACGCCCGCCTTTCGCAAAAACAGCCGCGTGTCTTTTATCAAATTTCGCTCGACCTCGATCACTTCGGTATCTTTGCAAAGCTCGCGCGCCTCGATGCTATAACGCGCATCGGTGAGGAAAAATTTGCGCCCACCAAGACTTAGAAATATCGCGTTGTCGCAGCTATATCCGCACTCGTGAAATACGGCGTTTTCGTCCTTTAGGATAAAATTTTTCAAATTTAATCCCAAACTTATTTGGCTTTCTGCTCGGCTCTGGCGGCCTTGATCTGCTCAAAAATTTGAATCATTCCGATCATCGCCAGATGGTATCCCACTGGACCGAATCCGATGATCTGACCCGCAGTCACAGGCGCTATTAGACTTTTTTGTCTAAGCTCCTCTCTGCGGGCGATGTTTGAGATATGCACCTCGATCACGGGCAGACTGACTGCGGCGAGCGCATCGCGGATAGCGAGCGAAGTGTGCGTGTAGGCGGCAGGGTTGATGATGATGCCATCGCAGGTACCGAAGCACTCTTGGATCTTATCGACGATCTCGCCTTCGAAATTACTCTGGAAAAACTCGATCTCGTTGCCGCTCTGATCGGCGACCGCCTTCATCTGCTTATGGATATCCTCCATCTTCATAACCCCGTAAATAGCGGGCTCGCGCATACCGAGCATATTGATATTCGGTCCTTGAATCACCATAATTTTCATTTTTACGTCCTTGTTTTGAAATTTAAGCAAAAATTATAACCAAAGCGAGCTTATTTTTTACTATGGCGCCAAATTTGTCCGCTCAAGCCCAAGCGATAAAATTTTATCTCTAAATTTAGCGCGAAATAGAATTTTATGCTAAAATCACGCGCTGTTTTAGATAAGGAAAACGATGAGAATTTTAAGGGCGAAGTGGATTCTTGCCTGCGATGAGAATTTTAAAATTTTAAAAGAGGGCGCGATCGTCTTTGATAAAAAGATAATAGAGGTTTGCGCCTTTGCGAGCGCGGCGCGCAAATATCCGCAAGCCGAAATTTTGGACTTTAGCGGCGACATAGTGATGCCTGCGTTTATAAATCCGCACGTGCATTTGGAATTTAGTGCAAACAAAGGCACGCTGCGCTACGGCGATTTTTTAGACTGGCTAGGTAGCGTCATCGCCTCAAGGCAGCAGCTGGACGCCGCGGCGCGCGGACGATTGACCTTGGAGCAGATCGTCGCGATGATGCGAAGCGGCGTGGGTACGATCGGCGAAATTTCAAGCTTCGGCGGCGAGGCTGAAGCTTGCGCGCAAAGCGGCATTAGAACCGTGTTTTTTAATGAAATTTTAGGCGCGAGCAAGAACGCTGCGGCGGAAAATATTTTGAAATTTAAAGAGCGTTTTGAACGCTCAAAGGCGCTTGCAAGCTCGCTTTTTATCCCCGCCGTATCGGTGCACTCGCCGTACTCGACGCACCCGCAGATTACGGAGTTTGCGACGAAGCTTGCCCGCGAAAACGGGCTTGCTATAAGCACGCATTTTATGGAGAGCGCGTATGAGCGGCAGTGGCTGCGCACGGGTCGCGGCAAATTTAAAGCCTGGCTTGCTAAATTTAACCCAACGCCTGCGCCTTTTTACTCGCCGCAGAGCTTCGTAGCGCATTTTAACGGGCTTCGCACGCTTTTTACGCATTGCGTTTGGGTGGATGATTTTAGTATCTTTGATCCGAAGCTCCACTCGATCACGCACTGCGCGCGCTCCAACCGCCTGCTTAGCAAAAAGCGGCTAAGCTTTAAAAAGCTGCTCGCAAGCGGGCTTAATTACAACATCGCTACCGACGGGCTTAGCTCGAATTTTAGCCTAAGCTTTTTAGACGAGCTGCGTGCAAATTTAATGATACACGACGAGCTGGGCCTGGCGGAACTGGCGCGGGTGCTGATTTTAGGCGCGACGAGAAATGCGGCAGCCGCGCTTGGGTTAAATTTAGGTGAGCTGAGAGCCGGTAAGCTCGCCGACATCGCCGTTTTTGAAGGCATTGAGTGTGACGAAGCTCAGCTGCCGCTACAGCTCATTTTGCAGAGCAAAAACGCAAAATCACTTTTTATCGAAGGAATGAAATGCAATTTCTAAAGAACATCTTTGCGCCGATCGGCGCCGTGCTCGGATTTATCAACAAATACTTTAAATCCCTGATTTTTCTGCTTATTTTGTTTTTGATTTTCGCAGACGGCGAAAGTGCACAACAAAAGGGCGCGAATCTCGCTCAGCTTTCATTAAGCGGCGCGATAATGGACGATAGCGAAATTTTAGAAAAGATCGAAACCCTGAAAAACGACGAGGCGATCAAAGGAGTGCTTCTGCTGATCGATAGTCCCGGCGGCGCGCTAAGCCCGAGCGTGGAAATTTCGCTGGCCATCAAGTCTCTAAACTCGCGCAAGCCGGTCGTCGCCTATGCCAAGGGCACGATGGCGAGCGGCAGCTACCTAGGCGGCGTGTGGGCGAGTAAAATTTATGCAAATCCGGGCAGCTTCATCGGCTCCATTGGCGTGATCATGCAGGGGCTTGACGTGAGCGAAGCGGCCGCTAAATTGGGGTTTGCCGAACAGATCGTCAAAGCGGGCGAGCTCAAAGAGGCGGGCACGATGATGCGAAAATGGAGCGACGCGGAGCGCGCGAGCCTGCAAGCTTTAGTGGATGAGAGCTACGAGCTATTCACGCGCGAGGTAGCGCAGGCGCGCTCGCTGGATCTTAGGAAGCGCGATACGTGGGCGAATGCGCGAGTGTTTTTAGCTAGCGGCGCCAAAAGCGTCGGCCTCATCGACGAGGTGGGCTCTTTAGATGACGCTAAAAGCGCGCTCGTAAAGGCTAGCGGCGTAGCAGATCCGATCTGGCAGGAGCCCTCGGCGTATGAAAAGATGATGGATAAGCTGGCAAATAAAAGCGAAAGCTTAGTGCGCGGAGCCTTCGGCGCCAAGCTGATGGCGTATTAGAATTTTAAAAATTTTAAATTATGAGGGAATTTTAAGAGTAGAATTTTGTATGCGAAAGCACACTGAGTTTGGTTATTTTTGAATTTCCTCGCTTTTCCATTTGGCGGTTTTCTTTAAAATTTTACCTTTTTTGTGAATTTTTCTTTGCTTAAGAACTCCTCATTTTTCTACTAATTATTCAGCCCCCTTTAAGCATCGCTCTTGTATAATCACATTTCCGTTTCGC
>NZ_CALKTC010000070.1 GCF_937996225.1 uncultured Campylobacter sp.
CAGCAGATTATAAATTGTGCACAGCAGGAAATCGGAGGGCTTTTCTCGAATACCGAATGCAGGTAAATTTTGTCAGCGAAAGGAGAAAATATGGACAAACGAACGGCAAGGCTCTGTTTCGTAAGCTCGCCGTATGCAAGTATCCCGTGCAAGCATGAGCGAGATCGCGACTACTATGCCCGCAAGCTTGCCGAGCAAGCCTGCGCCATCGTGCGCGCTAACGGCTACGAGCCTATATCGCCCGTGCTTGCATGGATGGGGGTGTATAGCGAGCTAGAGCGCGAGCGAATAATGAAAAACTGCGAGGAGCTCCTCTCGGTATGCAGCTACTACTACTTTTTTGCCTGCGAGGGTAGCGAGAATAGCAAGGGTATGGCATACGAGCGAGAGCTTGCAAGGCAGCTCGGCGCGAGGGAGCTGAAATTTAGTCTTTTCGATGAGTGAGAGGCATGCGGTGCGGATCGTAAAGAAGAATAAAAATAAACTTCCGATCTGCTTACGATACGGCTACGTAATAAAATATGGACTAGCCAAAAAATTTAAAATTTTAGAAAGGAAAAGATATGGAAGCAACAAAAAAGCTCATATGCCGCATGATAAATGAAGCAGAACTCAGCCACGGCTACGCTAGCGCTAGAGTAGAGCCACCATACGATGATGATCCTGTGCTTGCAGTAGCACAGGCGACGGCAGATGCCACCATAGAGACGGCGGGCAAAATCCTAAATAGTCTCAAAGCAGAGGAAGAAGAGACGATTAGTGAACTTGAAAAATTCGTGAAAGGCGAGATAGCGGAAATCAAGGCGGACGAGCGATATCATTACGAGCCCGCGGATGTCTTTTCGAATGCTCCGCTAGCACTCATTCAAATGCGAATGGACGGTTCGATTCATGCCTATAAAATTGTGCTTGAAAAAATCAAAAATTTAAAAGAAGGAGAAAAAGATGCAGATAAATAATTTTGCAGACGTCGATAACGCGCTAAAGCGAGTATGTGAGCTTGAGGTGGCTTTGACCGATATAAACGGAGAGATAACGCTAAAGTGCAACGAGATCAAGGACGCACAAAAAGCCCGGGTTGAGAAGCTAGACAGCGAAAAGAAATATATCGAAGCTCAAATCACGGCTTTTTGTGAAAGCAATAAGGCGGAGTTTGCCGAAAAGCGAAGCAAGGATTTCACCTTCGGCAAGATCGGATACAAACTAAGCAAGAGCGTAAGCTTGCCGCGCATCAAAGAAAAGGTCGAAAAGCTCATCAAAGCGCTAAAGAGCTATAAGCTTGATGATTGCATCACGTACGAAGAGACTATAAACAAAGAAGCTATCGTGGAGCTCGATGACGCAAGCCTCGTTAAGCTTGGGCTAAAGCGCACGGTTAAAGATAACTTCCGCATAGAGACTAAGATAGAGAATTTGCAAAGCGCAAATGTCTAAAAAGGATAGTAGATGAAAAACGACTCGCTAACTTCAAAAGAGAGCATGTTTCAAATATACTGGAGCAAATTTAAAGGCTCAAGAGATAATAAATATAGGCTTTTGCCTAGATATGTCAGAAGAGCGAAACTAAAGACATTTGTTAAAGGGCTTTAAGCCCTTTAACAAGCCTTTAAAGCTGGTTTTAAAGACTTGTTAAAGAGTTTAAATTTAAAGGAAAGAGATGACCTATATTGCAACGCTTTCGGGCGGCAAGGATAGCACAGCGATGCTAGATTTGCTACTGCGCGACAAAAAGCCACTCGATCATATTGTTTTTTACGACACCTTGCACGAATTCGCGGTTATGTATGAATATATCGCCAAGCTCGGCGAGTATTTCAAGGCGCGCTACGGCAAAGAGATCACAAAGTTAAGACCTGCAATGAGTTTTGAGGAGTGCATTTTCGGGCGCATAAGCAGAGGCGAAAACAAAGGTGCCATTCGGGGCCTCCCCGCTCCGCAGACGCAGGGCTTTTGTGCGTGGCGGAGAGAGGCGAAAGTTGCACCGTTTGAGCGTTGGCTAAAGGCGCAGAACTTCGACGAGTATAAGATCTATATCGGCTACACCACAGACGAAACCCGCCGCAGAATGGACGGCAATGAGTTTCTTTATCCGCTCATAGATGACTACGATATGAGCGAAGCAGACTGCACGATATATCTGAAAGAGCGCGAGATGGAAAATCCACTATATAGGTTTTTCAGCCGCACGGGCTGCTACTTTTGCCCCGCGCAGTCAAAGCGCGCTTTCTATCAAGTATGGAAAAATTTCAAGCCCGAATGGGAGTATATGAAGCGGATCGAAGCTGAGCTTTTGACTTTGCAAGATAGCGGCGAAGCAGTATTGAATACGTCGTGGTTTGCAGGGAATTTAACCTGCACGGATATGGAGGCAGAATTTATCCGCCTAAGCAGGCAAGGCTCTTTGGCGTTTGACGACGAATCGCTAAAAGATTGCTTTTGCAAAATTTGAAAAGAAAGGATGAGAAATGAAAGAGCAAATAATACAAAACGCAGAAACGCTTTATAGAAGCTTAGAGGAATTTCGCAAACTTGATAAAGATATAGGCGAATTATACGACAAAAAAGAGGATGCTTATGCGCGTTTTATTAGTGAAATTTCTAAAGATATTCAAGAGAAATTTCCAATCTTTAAGTTTTGCAAAAATGAGGGCTGCAATATTAATATCTCATTTTCTACATCGAAAATTTTTGAAAAAGAAAGAAAGCGGGGCGGACGCATAGGCTTTTGGGGAGTTTTACGCATGCCTCGTAGTGATGTGGGCTTGTATATTGATTTCTTTTATTCTTCAAAAGCTGGCGAAAAAGAAGCCAAAAAAGCCAAAGATTATTTAAAAGATATAAATTGGGATTTAAAGTAAAGGACAAGCGATGACAGGGTTAAAATTCAAGGCATTTTTTAAAGTTGATGGACGAATTTACGAAGTGCTAAGTATCGACTTCGCAAACGAAGAAGTGACGCTTTGGGATAAAGAAACTGGCGTTAGCTTTGAAGCAGATTTTGACGAAATTGAGCTAATGCAATACATAGGAATAAATGACAAAAATGGCGTGGAAATTTACGAGGGGTATATTATTGCGCCGGATAATTCCTTACCTGATGAGGCTCGTGTTTATTGGTGTGAGGATAAAGCTTGCTTTGCTATAAAAAGTATAGCGGGGCTATTCACCGATTTCATTTTTAATTTTAAAGATGACGTCATATCGGATTATTTTATAGTCGTCGGCAACATATATGAGAATAGGCAACGCGACACAAGCGAAGCGAAGTAGGAGAACCCAAATTTGGAGATTAAATAATGCAGCTCTTTTTGATATTTGAGAGCACGATATTTATCACACTTAGCATCACGGCGATAGTAGCGCTAATAATACTGAAAGATTAAGAAAGACGGGCACCGATATGAACGAAAACGATATATTCGACTTTTTACAAAGCTCGAGTCTAAAAAGTGAAAGCTTTAACGAGAAAATCGAATTTTTAATAGAGGATTTTTTGGTTAAGCGGCTTATTACGTTGATTTATGCCGATGGTGGCACGGGTAAAAGCTATATGGCATTCGCGCTGGCTAAAAAGCTCTGCGAGGAAAGCCAGAGGGTGTTTTTCATTGATTACGATAATCCCGTCGGGGTGCTAAAGCAGCGCGGAGTAGACCGACTCCTCATAAATCGCTTTCCAAATCTCAGCTACATTCAGCGCTCAAGTATCGAAATGGACGGCTTCGAGCTCGTGATGAAGCTGGAACAAAGCGCGATCGGCAAAGCGTATGAGGGCTGCGTTTTCATACTTGATAGCCTGCGCGATTTCGTCGACATAAACAATGACAACCGCGTTAATAGGCTCTTTGTGGCGCTTAAAAATTTGCGCGAAGCCGGGGCCACGATCTTGATTTTGCATCACTCCAATAAGGACGGGCGCAACTACCAGGGCAGCAACCATATCAGAAATTCGCTCGATGTAATGTATCATCTCATCAAGCGCCCCAGCCCGCAAAACGAGCTCAATTTTCTATGCGAAGTAGCAAAGGAACGCGCGGGGGTAAAAGACGGCGGCTTTTGCGTGGATCTCGCAAATTTGCAGCTAAAAGAGCTTGATTTGCAGCTTGCGAGGATGAGCGAATACGAGCTCGGCTTTACCGCTGAGATCAGGCGTGCGCTGGAGCTTGGGGAGCTAAATAAAACCGAGCTTCTCGGTAGCGCCGGCTATGCAAAGGACGATAAAACCGCCCGCGATTGCTTGGATAAATTTGACGGCAAATTGTGGTATAGCCGCAAGGCTGGCAAGAGCGTAATATATAGTTGCAGGCCACCGGCTACAACCGATACAACTATTACAACTAAGGCTAATAGGGGGCTTTTCGATGAAGATAAATAAGAAAGACGAGCTAAAAAAATACTATATCAAAATGATCCACACGCTCAAGCATAACTATTTCGTGGATGATGAATGTCGCAGGGTATATCTACAGGCGGAATTCGGCAAGGATAGCCTAAAAGACCTCAATATCGATGAGCTCAGAAAGGTTTTGACTCTCGTCGGATATAAAAGCAAATTTGAGCCTAAATTGAGGCGAAACAGTGCCAAAGATACGGCCGCGCAAACGGACGGAGTGCCAAGGGAAATCGCCAAAAAAGACCCCCTAAAGGCTACGCAAAGACAGCTCGATACCATCGTGGGTATTTGGAACAGGATTGCAAGAGTGAAAACAGGGCTTGCGTTGCGACTTTTTATTGAGAGAATAACCGGTAGGCTGGTATTTTGCCTTTGGTATCTCAGCCGCCAGGAAGCCACGGACGTGATTATCGCTCTACGAAAGATGCAAGGAGCGTACTTTGCTGATAAATAATTTCGATCTATTCGTTGAATTCTATAACTGCGTTAAAGATAGCGAAAGTATGGCCGACGTGCTCAAAGAATACGGCGGAGCCAATATTTATGTTCCGAGCTATAAGAGCACATTCCGTAATCGCGACATAATCAAAGAGTATGAAGAGGGGGTGACTGCAGGAAAGCAAAGCGCCGTAATAATCCGAGAGATCGCCGCTAAATATGGGCTAAGCTACAATGGTGTCTGTAGCATAATAAGAGAAGCAGCAATACGCGAAATTTGACGCCGAACTTCAAACAGTATATAATCTACGGGAAAAATTTAAGGATTGCCCGTGGACAAATACGAGGAAAATAAATTAAAAAGTAAATTTGATGCGAAACAGAGAAAAGCGAGCACTCTTGCTCAATCCTTTATGTATGCAATAGATGATGATATCGGTTTTGACGAGTGGATAAAGAAGGAGATTGCTCTACTTTCGTTTCTTGGTTTCGCAAAAGATATAAAAATAATGCAAAAGAATGGGAAAACCAAACAAAAACTTATTTTCCAAGACGGATTAGAGATATTATTTAATTTCGCCAATAGATTATATTATGCGAAAAGACGCTATGATAGCCAAATGAAAAGTCTCGGAAAATATTTTCGATACGTAGCCGTTATAGATAATTTAACAAATCAAGCGCATGCAAGTATCCATAACATTATTTTGCCTAAAATGGATCCATTCTGGGATAGATTTTATCCGCCGAACGGGTTAAAATGCAGATGCCAAGTTCAGGTTTTAACAGATACCGAGGTAGCCGCAAAAGGATACACCATCACTACAGATAGTTCAAATTTAAATACCGACGAGATACTTGAAAGTGAATTTTTTGCCAAAAATTTTGGTAAGCTCGGATTGAAAGTGGATCTGATAGAGCCTTTTATACAAATTTGTGAGCTTGATTATATTCCTTTAAAATAGGCCTAACTCCTTGTTTCGTACTCTCCGTTAAATTTTTTTTATGAATTTTATCATTTCAGTTTTTATAATTTTTTGTATATCTCTTTGCAGTTTACCGCTTTTGTTTACGGGTAGAAACGGGCGAGCCGGTATAAAAATGTTTTTGCTGCGCCCCGCTTTATGGGTGCCGAATTGATGCACCAGCCCATAGGCAAAACCTTTGTGCTTTGAGTTGTTTGATACGATCACTCTTTTGCTAGTTGCGTCCACTACCCATTTATCCGCCAAATATCCGTCACGACGTAGAATTTTATCGGACTTGCCTTTTCGCTTCTTTTGCGCAACGGTGCTTGGCTTAAGCGCAGCCCATTTCTGCCCGAACGGGCTTCTTTCATCCTCGAAGCTATCCTCGATAGAATTTGCGATGATATTGCCGATCGTGTGCATCAAAGGCTCGGTATTGTGCCCCAATTCGGACAATCCCTTTAACTTCCTTTGCACCGCCTCTAAGCCCGTAATCTCTATCATTTGACTTTGCCTTTAAAATTTATTATAATACCCGTAAAAGTAGCCTCGATGGCGTCAGTGTGCGTAGACGGACGTTATGCGTTGGCATAGCGGTTATCGCGGGTTCGACTCCCGCCGAGCTACTTTATCTTTTTGATTTCACCCTTTTCAATCAGATCCTCAATCGTTTTTTTATCATTTTTATCAAGCGTTATTACGTAGTTGCTTTGCTTGAATTTCTTAATTATTTTACTTATTTCGATGGGGATTAAATTTATCTTTGAGCCGTCTTTTTTGTCCTCAAAAATAAACAGAATATTTTTGTGCTTTTTGCGTAGATCCATATAAGCGTTGTTTTCGTTATCCAGCACCGAAACTATCTCGCGCATCTCCTCTATCCTAAGGGCATGATCGTAGCCCTCTTTACGCTTCGGGGATGCGTGGGACAGATGCTTTTTTGTGATGATTATGCCGCCGCTTTGCACATCTGCGCCTAAAATTTCGCTTGCTTTCTTTGCTAAAAAAGCATTCAAAAAGCCCACCTGCACCATATTGATCGGCGTTTTTGGATTGTCTTTTACGATGATCTCATCTATCGCATCCTCAAGCCCGCTTCTCCATACATGCAGATCTCTTTCGTATCCAAAGCCCGCTAAACGCTCTTTTAACTTTTGTCGCGCAGTCTCCGCAGTAACGGCGCCTAGCGCCTCTTGTTTCTTTTCGATAAAAATTTCATCCAAATGATCCATTTTGCCTGGGTTGTAAGCAAAATCATCCTGCGCTACGCTTGGCAAAAACGAGCCGTCTGCAAGCGGCGTAATGCCGCGCGCTCGCACTTCGGCTTCCGTAAGGACTTGCACTTTGCAGCGACAATTCCAGCCGTTTGGCGGGTAGTTCGTATCCCAAAATTTATCATTTTTTGGAAGCGTGGTACCGTGCAGCTTTCGGTGCGTAGGCCTTGTTTTGCTATCAAGAACCGCCGTGTAGCGAAAATACTCCCCCGAGCTTTTCATTTGGCTTTCATAGCGGGCTTTTGCGTATGCGGTCCTCATATTAGTATCGTAGATAGTTTTTAGTCTGCGGTTGCCCACATAAATTTCTTTTTCCTGACCGCTTTTGGGGTCTTTAACCTTTATTTTACCGAGCCAGCCCTTTTTGGCTAGTATAGGCTTTACGCTTTGCTTCCACTCCTCAAACGGGATTCCATTTTTAAAAGCTTGAGCGAGCGAGTTTTGCATATCTTTTAGAAGATCTAAATCGGTCATCTTTGCGATCGTAAACGTTTTTTTATGCGCATCGTGCATGATTTCATCATAATCAAAATGGATCTCAGCGTTTTTGCCTTGCAGATACTCATATACCGCCGTAGGCTCTTTTTGAAAGCTAAAGCCGCTATTCATCCGCATATCCGATCATCTCTGCGTTTGCAATAGCTCGAAACATATATTTTTCAAGCTCATCAAAAGGCAGATCGTAAAGCTCATAAAGCCTATCAAACGCCTGCTCGTAGGTTTCGCTTTGCGCGATCAATTCGTTTAATGCAGCCTCTATCTCGCCGTCATCGATTTTTAATTCGCTAGTAGCCTTTTCGAAGCGATCTATCGGCTTATTTGCGTTCTTTAAAACCCGTTTATTCGCCTTTAAATCACTATTTAAACGCTCTTTAATAGCCTTTTCGTCCAGCTCTATATTATAAATTTTGCTGATGTATTTTGCGGTCGGCACAAAGCCCATATCAAATAGCGTCTTATCTCTGCTTGCGCGCTCCGCATTCGGGGCGTCCTCATCATAAATTTTAGCTTCGATCTCGCCTTTATAGCTATTTATCTCCTTAAAAAAGGCGATCGCCCTGTTCATTACGAATTCCAAAATTTTGCCGTCGTTTGCGGCAAGATCCTCTCTGATTTCGTTGTGCGTTTTTGCCGCGGCGTAGCTACCCTCTTTGATGTCGCTCGTCAAATTTGCGCCTAAAATCGCCTTGCTGATTTGATTGTCGAGGTATGTCGGCAGCTTTGTAAAATCTACGTTTGAACTTGGCTGAATCAGCGTAAGCTCCTCTTCGGTATCGATGACCGCGCTATCGCCGCTAAGCATAGCCTGTACCTCATTTGCCAGCTCGTCCGGATCGAAGCTGGTTTTTGCAACCGCCCACGGCGAGCCGAAACGCTCCAAAAACCGAAACCAAAACTTGAGGCTCGCATTTTTCATCTTGACGGGGAAGTAGAGCTTTTTAATAAGCCCGTCGCCGTAAGTTTTTCTAAAATTTGCGCGATTGAGCGCGTAAATAACTTTAAGCGGCGGGATCTCTTGTTCGCTTCCGCCGGCTACGAATACAAACTCGCCGGCATCGTTGAATTTAAACTGTCTGAAATCTCGCTGCACCAAGCGCGGGTAAATTAATCCGTCCTTTTCTTTGTAGTTGACCTCAAAAACATTGAGCCCGTAAAGATAGGTCTCTAAAATTTGGCTAACGATATCCGGGTTAAAAATGGCTTTAAAATTTTTGGCAATCTCCTCATCATCGCAAATGATTTGGATCTCTTTTTTCTCGGTGACCGATTTTCGGCTGACGTCGCACTGCGTAACCGTAAGATCGGTTAGGATCATATCCATATCGCTATCGCTGATGCTGGAAACGCCGGTGTTGATTATCAGATCGATCAGTGTGCTATTTTGAGATATTACAGCTGTTTTGCGCTTTATAGGCATCGCCTGAGGTTTGGCTTCGCTTTTGTTTAATTTTAATCGTTTGAAATTTGATTTTTTCTTGCTCATCTACTACGCCTTTTTATCTTTCTTTTTAGCCTCGTAAGTTCATACGCTCCCGCCAAAGAGTCGGGCGCATCGTCGTGCTTGCCTTCCGGATATTCGCAAAGCTGCTCTATAAGCAAGCTTTGGCTTTGATGAAACACGATCTCGCCATCATCGATCGGCACCTCGAGCTCCTCTATTCTCTGCCCCTTGGCGGCCGTATTATTGACGCCTTTAAGCGGTAGCTTTGCGCCTATCTCAAAAGCCTTTTCTCTGATCCACTGCCTAAAAAACTCCTGCCCGCCGTTGCTCTCTATTGCGCACATTCTCGGGCGATATATGTCGTTTAGGCGGAGGATCTCCTTGATCGTTTTCTTGCTTTTCATAACCTCTACGATGCTTTCAGCGACGTAAATTTTAGCTTCGCTTTTGCTGACGCCGAGTACCGTAATAGCCGTATAGTCGCTCTTTTTCTTCTCGCCCGCCGGGTCGATATACATCACGAAATAATCGCACCTCGGAAGCTCGCGATAAAAATGCATAGCCTCTTTTGTAAAAATTTGAGCTTCGTTTCGCGGATCGTTTTGCTGCTCTTTGTTGAAGGATTTTAAATTTTCGGCGCGCTTTTGCATGAGCTTTAAGATCGGTAGCGCATCGGGCCAAAGCACCTGCGAGCCCTCGTCCATCTGCTTTTTGTGCCGCATATAAAACTCGTCGCTGGAGTCCTTTGAGATATTGCGATAAAGCTCGCTCCATTGCTCCCATAGATCCATTCGCCTTGGAAAATTTATCACGGATTGATATTTTTTAGCATTCCAGAATTTAAGCTTGAGTTTCCGAGCCAAAACGCTATCTGCATGCAAGATAGTGCCGATATAAAGTACATCTAAGCTTCCGTCTACGCTGCCTAAATTTAGCACCGCTTCATCGAGCCACTCCTCAAGCTTGTCACGCTGGTCTTTGCTGCGCACGTTCGTGTCGTTTTCCAAATCGTCAAGGACAACCAGATCTGGGCGGTAAACGCCGAATTTCACGCCGCGCAGCCTCTTTCCGGAGCCGAATGCTTTAAGCTTCACACCGTTTTTGGATATAAACTCGCCGATCTTCCAATTCTTACTCGCGCCGCAGACATGCGGGAAGTCCATTTTTAGATTGGCGTTGTCCTCAAGCTCTGCCTTGATCGCTTCAAGGCAGCCCTCCACTAATTCCACGGCATCTGAAATTTCGACAATGAAGCGCTTTTTGGCAAAGCAAATGCACCAAAGCGGAAAGAGCTGCGAGCAATATGTCGTCTTTGCATGCCCGCGTGGCGCGGCTCGAACATATTTGTCGCCGCCCCTCTTTTGCGTCATAGCTTCAAAAATTTGTGCTAGATCCTCGTGAAGCGCGCAGGAGCTATCAATGCTGAAATAGTGCGGGAAATAGGTTTTTGCGAAATATAGAAAATCGTGCTCGGCACGCTTCAGCCTCGCAGCCCTATCTTTAGGAGATAACGGGCTATTGAGATGGATTTGCTCCTTAAGCTCGCCGTTAAGCTCCTCCAGCCAGTCGTAGAAGTCCTTACGCGTCAGCTTGCTAAGCTCGGGCTCTACGGCGCCCGCTTGTTTGTGGCTTTCGCGGCTATCCTGCAAAAAGCTATCCAGCTCATCCTTTGAAAAAAGCATTGTGTGATCCTAAACCTCAAGCTCTTCGATAGCTTTGATAAATTTCTCGCTCTCGATGAGCTCAATAAGCTTTTTTATACACTCTTTGTTTTCGTCATCCTTGAATTTTTCGACTACTAGCATGATAACCTTTTTTGCGATGCTGAGGCGATAGGCCTTTGGATCTTCGTAGCTTGCTACCTTCGTCATTTTCACAAAGCTATCGCCTATCTTTGAAAGCGCATCGGCTTTTTTGCCCGCGGGCATTTCGCTTTGCCTGATATCTTTGATCGCAAGCCGCATCTCTTCGATGAAATTTTGATAGATATTTTGCTTTTCCTCGCCGCCGCGGTTCAGATAGCTCACGGTTTTGAGTTCATCCCAATTACTACCGGCTTTGTAGTTCTTGATCGTCTTTACGTTTTTATTTAAAATTTCAGCTATTCGCTCGACGCTAAAGCCCTTTAGATAAAGCTCTCGCGCCAAATCCTTGATATTTGGTTTCTCAGCCATTTAGGTCCTTTAGATCCATTCGTTTTTCGTAGTGTCTGAATGCCCTTGAAGCAAGCCTCGGCGTATCATCTTTCTTCTCATCGGTCGGAATTTTACCCGCAGCCATTTTCAAAAGCAGCCCCTCGATCTTTTCGATCTGCTCGGCTAGAGTGTATTTCGGAAAGTTGTTGCGCTTTTTTAACTCGATTATCGTGAGATCGACGCAGATATCTTTTAGAAGCTTGGTGGGATTGGCCGGGATCCTTATAAACGATGCGATGAATGCTAGCGCATCGTTTAGGCTATCGTCTATGATGCTTTGATTTATGCTGCCGCTTCCCTCAAAATCGCTAAGCTCCAGCAGCTCTTTGTGCGAAACTTCTTCAAGTAGATCATCGTTTGTTATCATTGGGCTTTATCCTTAAATCTTTTAAGCCTTTTAACGCGCATTAAAAGCATGTTAAAACGTTTAAAACATTTTTTACGTGTGTTCGGTCGTTTTTAATTTAAAAGGGCTTAGAGCCCTTTTAAATTGATTTTTATGCAAATTCAAGCTCAACGATCGCATCAAGCCTATTACAAACGGGAATCGGCCTGCTCTCGCTCACGATGCCCCAGCCTGCACCTTTGTCGAGCACCTCCGGAGCCGCCGCAAAGAATTTGGTCGGAGCCTTGCCGATAGCCGCGGTATGATTAGCCCTCGTATAAATCACTTCGAACATATTGTCGTCAAGCGGTACGACTACTCCTTTTTTGCCGCTCATATAACGCGTAGGCTTACCCTTGGTATTGTCATAGGTCGCATCGTAAGGCATAAAGGTTTTGCCGAAAAGCTCAAGTGTCAATACGTTGTTTTTATCGGTAATTTTTGCCGAATTTGACTTGAGAAGCTCCTCTTTTTCTACAAGGGCAAGCAGTTCCGCATAAAGCTCTCTGGTTACCAATGCTATATACGGCTTCGCGGCCCCCAATACGTCGACTTGAGCGGCCTCTATGTCGTTGAGCAGCGTCATTAGCTTCGTAGTGCTTCCGATCGTGATCTTTTTGCGGTTTGCGGTCAAAGAAAGAAGCACGTTACCTTTGCCATCCATTACCTTGCCGAATATGGCTCCTGCCGCCATATACTCAAGCGTATTGGTAACGTTGCTTTTTTGCTTCGCAAGCTTTTTACCGATAGCCGCCGAAAGGGACTTCAATTGCTCTTTTTGGGTATTGAGCGTTTTCAGCAAATTCATCTCGCTTGCCGGAAGCGTATCGTATTGCGGAAAGCGAGGAAGCGGCACGGATACTATCGTTTGATCCGGGTTTTTCGTCACCAAATGCTCGCCGTTTTCGCTGACGCTCTCAAGGATTACGCCCGCACCTTTTTCGATGATGATATTGTGCGAATTTGAAAGCGTCGGCGTCCATGTTTTAAAAAATGTGTCCATAATAAAGCTTTGGTCCGCTTTGACCTGATTGACGATCTCGGTCATCGCATCAACTGTGAAGTATTTTAAAAGTTCGTCCATTGTTTTCTCCTTATCTTACTACGATTTTTTGCTTAAATAGCGCGGTTTTTAGCTCTGCAGCCACGTCCGCAAGCTTGACTTCGCCAAGCACCAGTACGTCGGCATCCCCAGTGGCTTCTACATTGTCGCAGAGCACGCCGAATACTGCGGCGGCATTTGCGATAGTGGCGGTTTGGTTATCGCTCGTTACCGCAGCGAAGCTCTCGCCGCCGTTGATAGTGAAAAGCACGGCTCCGCACTCCAAAGCTTTGGTGGTCTCGACCTTGGCATTGACGCCGAGTATTTTATTGACGACTACGTCTCCGATGGTATTTGGTTTCTTTCTTTCGTTTGGCATCTTATTTTCCTCCTAATGCAAATTTAACGACGTCGATGTCGTTTTGGGGTTGGTTTTTGTTGGCAAACAGATCGTTACTCGGCAGCTCCGTTTTTTGAGGCGGAGTAACGCCCTTTAAAAACTCTTTAAAGCCGCTTAAATCGGTCTTTGCATAGCTTAGCGCCCACTGCTTTTGCCCCTCTGCGAGTTTATTGGCAACGATGGCGCCCTCTACCGCGCTCTCCGCAAGCTGCTCGCCTAGCGTTGCAACCTCGCTCCTACTTGTCTCAAGCTCCGCTTTTAAAGCGGTGATTTGCGCGTCGTATTGCGCTTTTAGCGCAGCGACATCCGCACCGTTTTTTTCGTTTTCAGGCATATTTTTCTCCTTTGCCGTAAAATTTTTATTTGCTCTTATTTCTTCAAGCTCATCAAGAAACGGCGTATTTGTTAACGCGACGCTTTCGATCTCACAGCCTATCCACGCTCCCGTCTTTTTGTCGACCGCTTCAAAATTGAATACTGGGCTTAGGTATCTATACTCGCCGTTTTTGATGTATTCTTTCGCTTTTGCGGTCCAACTTGCCATCCCATAAAGTTTGCCATCTCGTATATGCATCTCTTTGATCCATCCCGCCGCGGGTGCTTCACAACCCATAAGGGTTTGATGCTCGTAGTCGATTACGAGATCTATCTTGCGAGCATCAAAATTGAGCTTCATCTTTTCTAAATCTGCGCTATCGATACGAAATACTCCGCTATAATGCCCTTTCCATTCACCCGGAACCGCTAGTAGCAACTCTACAAGATCATCGCCCGTGTTCTCGCTCTTAAGCGATATTAAATTTGCTTGAAATCTCATCTATTCCTCTTTCGATACAATTGTTACAACTTTACAACCTAGCCCTCTTTGAGCCATTCACTTTTTTCAAGAAATTCGGTCTGAATTTCTCGCGTCAAAACATACATATACCCGTAATCGGTTATGCTGTTATGCGTCACCTTCAAGGTTTTCGGCTCAATCCTAAATTCATTATTAAGCTCTGAATTTCTTAGTTTTTTATCCACTGCTTCGCAAAGAATTGTGGCCTTATATTTATTTTCCTGCCTATAACTTTGCTGCTTACTAGACGTTACCCCTAAAATATGGATATTGTAAGTGCCTATTTTGCTCACCACGTTTTCATATCTTTCGCTTATGAATTCCACGAATACGAAACTATCTCCGCCTTTGATGAGCAGCTCCATCTCGTCTTTGTTTTCAAACTCCCCGAGATAGGGCGAAGTGTTTTTGCAAACCTCTTTGATGGTTTCGATCAACTCTTTTTCAAACTCTACAAGCATTCCATCTCCTGCTCTCGCCATTTTTCGCAACTATAGCGCGAAAAATATCTCAAAATCTATCAAAGTCCTTTGACAAAATTCTTTGACACAATTTTTTGTCAAAATTCTTTGACAAAATCCTTTGATAGATTTTGAGCGAAAAAATCCGTACTATTGCTGCAAAAAACGAGGAGAGAAGAATGAGCCTAATCGCAAACATCAAGGAAAACGAAGGCTTTTGCGGTGAAATTTATGAGGACACAAGGGGCTACAAGACTATCGGCTACGGCTTTTTAGTTTCGGCGCTAAGCAAAGACGAGCTAGCACTAAACGGCGGAAAGATAGAGCCGATGGGCCGCGCGGCGGCGGATCAAATTTTAGAGCTGAAATTAAAAAAGTTAAAGCCTAGGGTATTTGAAGCCTTTGCCTGGCTTCAAGACAAACCGCAAAACGTGCAGGACGTAGTGATAGAGATGTGCTATCAGATGGACGTTAACAAGGTTAAAAAATTCGTTACGACGCTTCACTACATAAGAACTAGCGAATATGAAAAGGCTATCGCAAACGGACTTCGCAGCCTCTGGGCGCAGCAAACTCCAAATCGTGCAAAGAAGGTGCTAAATGGACTACTTTCTAAATCTTAAATTTGTAGGCATCGCCTTTGCGGCAACGCTGGTCGCAAGCGGAATTTGCATAGCGCTTCTAAAAAGCGATATTTCGCAGCTAAGCACCGAAAATGCAGGGCTAAAGGTGCAGTTACAGCAATGCGAGCTAAATCTAAGCCTGCAAAACGCCGCGATCAAATCCCTTGAGGTGAATGCAAGCCGCCGTAACGAGGATAAGATCAAAAACGTTTCAAAAATTTACGTCAAAGATAAAAGTTGTGAGGCACAACTCGATGCGTATAAAAAACTTCTTAATAGCGCTTTTTAGCGTACTTTGTTTACTCGGCTGCAGCGCAAAGGAGCCGCAAATAAAGCAAGTCTATGTGCCGGTGCGCTGTAATCTGAAAATGCCGCTTAAACCTGCGGCAAACGGCAGCTTTGAAGCGCATAAAGAGCTTGTGAGGTACTTTTTGAGATGCGAGGAGATAGCCAAAGACTGCACGGGAGAGAAACGATGAAAGCTTTGATTTATTTACTGAGGGCTTTTGTCTTAGTGGTATTTAATCTTGAGCTTTACGTAGTCTTTGACAATCTTATACGAAGCGAAAATTTAGTACTCCTGCTTTGGTCGCTTTGTATAGGCGTTACGGGTGCTCTTTTTTCGCCTGCGTCGCTCTATAGAACCTTTAAAGTATGAGCAATGGAGTATCTGCTTTATGTGCTAGCTGCGGGCGTTGCGGGCAGCGTAACGGCTTTTTTGAAACATGGCGAGCGTGGCGCGGGCAATTTTATCAAACGAGTATTGGACGGCTGTTTTAGCGCATACATCGTTTATGAAATATCTTTCTTTTTCTTCAAAGATATGCGCCTGAGCCTTGCGATCTGCGGGATCGGCGCCTTTAAAGGTAGCGGAATTTTGGATTTGGCAGTCGGATTTATAAGAAATAAATTTGATCTAGACGATAGAAACAAGGACGAACAATATGAGCAATAACCTAAACGAGATCGGCATCATCAGCGAAGTAAGCGGAGATCGCGCAAGGGTTGCGATCGGCGATATGGTCACCGACTTCTTACCCGTATTCCAGCCTTTTGCCAATTCTTTCGCCACGGGCTTCGCGCCGATTCGCGTTGGAGAGCAGGTGCTTGTGCTGCCGATACGAGGCGAGCTCAATGCAGGCGTGATCCTACGTGGTATCTATCAGGCCGCTCACAAGGCGGCCGCGACCGATAAGAAGATCCACGCAAGTTTTGAGGATGGAGTAAGCTTTTCGTATGATACGGCTAGCTCCAGCCTTGAAATTTCAAGTCCGAAGCAGATCAATATCACCTGCGAAAACGCAAGCTTGACCGCAAAAAGCGTAAACGTAAAAGCGGATGATACTACCGTGCAAAGCGGAAATATCAAGCTTTTGGGAAATACGATCATTCAAGGATCAATCTCGACCGCAGGAAGCGGCGGAGGAAGCGGAAGCTTTGCGATCAATGGAGATCTCAATATCACAGGCTCGCTCAAGGCAAGCGGCGACATCAGCGACGGCAGAGGCTCGCTTTCGAGCCATACCAACGGCGGAGTAGCGAGGGATTAGGATGAAAAGAGTAACAAGAAGGCTTTTCTTTGGGGCGGAAGGGGGGTTTAAATTGCGAGGTCCCCCCCCTCCCCGCCCCAAGCCCCACCCATCCCCCTACGACGCTAGAGGTGCAAGCCTTCGGCTTGAGTTTATTTTATGCGCTTCGCGCGAGGAGCAAGGATGAAATATTTAGTAAGTATCGAAGATAGCATAAAAGATATCCTCAGCACCCCTATCGGCTCGCGGGTAATGCTGCCCGAATATGGCAGCCGTCTTTTTGAGCTGATCGATAGACGGGTCAATGATGAGTTTAGAGCCGATTTGAGCTACTTCGTCATCGAAGCAGTGCAAAGATGGGAGAAGAGAGTGCAGATCGACGAAGTGAAGCTCGTGAGCTTCAAAGATCACAAGCTGCGTTTTAAAATTTTGCTAACAAACGGCAAAGAGATCGGAGTAGAGATATGAGCTTTCTTAAAAATTTGCCCTATCCCAATGTAATCGAACAGCTTAGCTACGATGAAATTTTAAAAGCCGTTAAAG
Source organism: uncultured Campylobacter sp. (assembly GCF_937996225.1). GTDB lineage: Bacteria > Campylobacterota > Campylobacteria > Campylobacterales > Campylobacteraceae > Campylobacter_B. Next base: position 17,029 of record NZ_CALKTC010000070.1, read on the forward strand.
AGCTTTTTAAAAAGAATTTAAATGATGATGAAATTTCACTTCTTGAGAGCGATCGTTTTTCGGCCTTGCTTGAAACGCTTGCATATCGAGAGCTTCTTTTGCGCGCCCGCATAAATAGCGCCGTAAAATCTATGCTGCTACCTTTCGCGCAGGGGGCTGATCTTGACAATATCGTTGCGATGTACGGTATAGAACGGCTAAGGGGCGAAAAGCCCGTAGCGGAAGTGGAATTCACCCTAAGTATGGCGCGCGATTCGGACGTACTAATCCCAAAAGGCACTATCTTGTGCGCAAGCTCCGGCGAGCTTGCCGCTATCAAAGATGACATCACGATCGCAGCGGGGCAGCTAAAGGGTGCGGGCCACAGCATCCTACAAGCCTTCATCAAGCAAAGCGATCTAAAATGCGAGCTCATCCAAACGCCTTTTTCATTCGTACTCGAGGCGCGCCAAACATCGCGCTTTGAAGGTGGCGCAGATAAGGAGAGCGACGAGAGACTGCGCGATCGCGCCGTGCTTTCGCTGGAGCGATTTTCTACGGCAGGAAGCAGGAAAGCCTATATCTATCACGCGCTAAATGCCAACGCCAAGGTAGAAGAAGTAAGCGCGATAAACGGAGGGCCTGGCATCGTAAAACTTTATCTAAAAACTACCGATATGAGCGAAGAAACAAGAGCGGACGTGCAAAGCTATCTAAGCGGCGAGCGGGTGCGACCGCTTTGCGACACCGTAGTCGTAGAAAACGCCAAAGTCATAAACGCCGTAATAAAAGCCGAGCTCGAGCTAAAAGATATGCTTTTGCAAGCCGGGGTTCAAAGCGAGATAGAGGCTAGCAGGACAAGCCTAAGCTTAGGCGAGGATCTAAATTTAAGCTATATCTATTCTACTCTGCACCGCGAGGGAGTGTATCGCGTAAATCTAAAGCAGCCCGCCGCCGATATAAAAGCGGACGTGGATAGCTTTGTGAAAATCAAATTTGAGCTCAGCTTCGCAAAGGCTAATCTATGAGTATCCTACCGAGTGGAAAGCCAAAATTTGACAAGAAGCTTGACGACCTTTTTGGGCTGAGCCTTGCAGGGCTTGATATAGGCGTGATAAATATCCTGGCGGATAGCTGCCCCGCTTCGCTTCTTGCGATTTTGGCAGATAGCCTGGATGTGAACATAGACGGGCTTAATGAAACCGGTGCGCGGTTACTCATCAAAGAGGCCTTTAAAATTCACTACTATTCAGGCACCTTCTATGCGGTCAAAAAAGCGGTGAATGCGATCGATAGCGGAGCGATCATAGTAGAGGGAAATTTAGGACAGAAATATGACGGCTCTATCAAATATGATAGAAGCAGATTTTACGGCTCAAATTCGCATTGGGCCGAATATAGCATCATAAGCAGCGTTCCTCTTTCAAAGAGTAAGGCGGCGGCGATAGCGGAAGCGGCAAAAGCGGCGGCGCCCGCAAGGTGCGTGCTAGCTCTGATCGAGCATTCAACAAATCAGATCAAGCACGACGGGCAAATCAGATACAACGACCAATTCAACTATGGAGCATACAGTGGCTAATATCAAAGAAGATAAAATTTGGGAAGAAGGGATATATCAGCTCGAAGTAACCGACCCCGTAGTGGGCGGAGTAGACGGCATCAGTAATAAGCAGGCAAAGCAGCTTGCGAACCGTACTAGCTATCTCAAGAAGCAAGTCGAGGATAATAAGTCCGGCGCGGATCTCGCGCTTGCGACAAAGCGCGATGTAAGCGATAGCTACTCAAAAACCGAGGTGGATGAAAAGTTTACCGATACGGGCAAACTCATCAAAGAAAAGCTCGACAAAACCGAAGCTGCCGCCGATAGCGCAAAACTCGGCGGGCTCGCTGCCGAGAAATATGCCCTCAAATCCGAAGCGAGCGACGGGCTGAAGATCGGCTCCTATCTGTTTTGGTCGAGCGATCGAACTACACCGGCGGGCTTCCTTCCGTGCGACGGTAGACGGCTTGCAAAGAGCGAGTATATCGAGCTTTTCGATGTCATCGGCTATACCTATGGCGGCAACGGCGAGCACTTCAATCTGCCGAAATTCAACGACGGCAAATTTATCCGCGGCACGGGCGGCAATGCGGCGAGCCTTGGGATAGCGCAAGATGATGCGATCAGGAATATCCAAGGCTGGCTCGCAGTTATGAGCAACGATGTCAGACAAGCAGACGGGGCCTTTAAAATGTCAGAAATTATGGGGTATGGATTTAATGACGGAACTTCTGACCCTGTTTATAAAGTGTCTTTTGATGCTTCAAATGTGGTACCTGTAGCCTCTGAAAACCGCCCCTATAATATGAGCGTGATCATACTCATAAAGGTAAAAAACGTCTTTGAGGCCACGAATGTGGATAAATCCCCGTATGCTACCGAGGTAAAAGCGGGCATCGTAAAGCTCAAAAATTCCATCACGGGAAATTTGGCAGATACCGCGGTATCGGAAAAGGCGGCGAAAGAATACATGGACAAAAACGCTAGCATCGGTATAGGCCAAACGTGGCAGGATGTCACAACTCAAAGACAATACGGAGTAGTCTATACAAATACCACAGATAGGCCTATTATGGTTTATGTAAAGACTTCATCTGGAAATGGGCAAATAGTAACTTTGTTTGTCAATGGTATAGAAGCAGCAAACGGAGGCTATGCTCACGGTAGCGGAGACGACGGTATAAATTGCATAGTGCCGCCAAATGCGACATACAAGCTCGCTGGGAATGGTACGGGCTTTGGGAAATGGGCGGAGCTAAGATAAGGAATAAAGATGAAATACTACAAAAATTCACAAAACGAAGTCTATGCCTATGACGATGACGTGGGCGAAGAACAAATAGCGGAGGGGTTAACCAAGATAACAGAAGCACAGGCAAAAAGTATGCTTGAGCCGAGCCTTGAGGAGCTCAAAGCCGCAAAGACCGCAGAGCTCGCTTCGTGGGTGAACGCAATGGGCGAGAGCTGCAAGGTTGAGATCAAAGACTTTGGTGCCGTCAACGGCGGCTATAAATACCTGCTCAATATCGAAGCTATGATCGATACTTTTGATAGTCTAGAAGTGCGGGCGTTTCGAATGCACGATAATTCGATGAAAAAGATAAACGGACAAGAGGATCTCAAAAAGATCAAGCGCGCCATTCAGATTGCCGGGCAGAAACTGCACGTGCTGAAATGGGGGCATGAACTCAAAATTGAAAAAGCCAAAAACAAAAAAGAGCTAGACGCGATCATTTTCACAGATACGATAGAGGTGGCGCTATGAGCTACCTTTTGATCTTTATCTCGGCATTCATACTTGGAATTCTCGCCTGCCCTATCGTGATTTTCTTGCGGGCGCGCAAATGCGATCAGTGGGATCATTCCAATATGATGAATATCCTTAGGGTGATCGCCCATCTTGCGACGCATCCGGACGATTTCGCGAAGTTTCGCTACGAGGACGGCTCAAAGCCTTTCTGGTATCTAGGTAGCGACGAGTTTGCAGACATAGTCAAGAGCCGCCCAAAGGAGCGATGATGTTTTGGATACTCAATAGATTACGCGGGCGATATGCATATTTTGCAAAAATCAACGCTTTGGTAGTGGCGCTTTTGATATTTACCTTTTTAGGAAATTTCTACCTTGCGGTCATCTGCGGGCTAGGCTATCTTGCAGGCGAAAGCAAAGGCTGGGGCGTATGGGTTGGCGCACTCGTAACCCACGGCAGTTATACCGACGAACACGAAGTAAAATTTATCGAGCGCATCGCCCGCAAGCTCATTAAAGACCCGCGCGCGCATTGGCTAGGCTATTGCAGGCTCTGCCTCTTTTTGCGCGGGTTGCTTTGGTGGCTACCGGTATTTGTGCCGCTGCTCTTTGCGGGCATTTATGGCGCGCCGCTTCTAGCCGTAGCGCTTGCAGTAGGTTTTCCGCTTGCTTGTGAGCTAGGATACCGCACGAAATGGACGTTACGATTTCGAGCTTTTGAGGCAAGCGATGCGTGGGGCAGGCAGGAAGTATTTTACGGGGCCATGCAGGACTTGGCGTTTATCGCCATATATTTGATATCGAAATTTTAAACAAAGGAGAAAAGATGGCTGCAAAATTTGGAGTAAACATAACCGTTTCGGCAGAGGCGGCGCGACCGATAAGCGTGGAGAGTACTACACCCATCGGGATCGCAGGATATGAAGAGGTGCTGGAAAACGGCCTGCATTTTTTTATGACGACCGATAAGGCAATTGATGCGATCGAGGCGATCTATAAGGAGAAAAAGGGCAAATCTGAAAGCTTCAAACAAGGCTCGATCTACCGCGCGCTAAAAGCGATAGCAGATCAGGCGGTACAAACGCAAATCATCCTATCGGTCTTTACTCGCACCGACAATAATGACGATAGCGACGACATTACTGCTTGCAAGGCTGCTATAGAAGCTTTCAAAAATGCAAAGTCTGCCACCGGCTACCGCCCAAATTTACTCATCGCGCCGGAGTTTTCGGGAGAGGACGCGATAAAATCCGCGCTTGAGACAATGGCGACGCGCCTTAAAGCGACCGGTATCGTCGATCTCAAAGCTTCAAGCGCAAGCGAAGCTATCACAAAGATGGGAAGCTTCGGCACCTCTCGCCTGCTCGCCGCCTATCCTTTCGTCAAGACGTGGGACGATGAAACAAACGATTATACAATGACGCCTCAATCGGCTCGTATCGCCGGAATGATCGCCTATGTAGATGGCCTTAGCGAATTTGGCTACAGCGACAGCTATTCTAACCGAGTGATGGGCGGCATCAGCGGCACGGCAATAGACGTGGACTTTGAGATGGGAGAGACCTGCACGGCAGATGAGCTTAGAGCAGCGCATATCAGCACGATCATTCGCGAGCAGGGCTTCAGGGCTTGGGGCGGAGAGACTAGCGATGTTGATAGCATTTGGCAGGATCTTGCCAGGGTAAGGATTTTTGATCGTATCTCGCAGGCTTGCCAAAAAGGGGTGTTTTTCGCGATAGATCGCAAAGCAGATCAACTCTATCACGCAAAAAGAAGCGTAGATGAGTTACTGCGGGCTCTCGTAGGAGCTAGAGTGTTACTCGGGTATGAGCTTAGCTGGAGTGCGAAAAATACTTTAGCAAATATCACGGCTGGTAAATTTTACTTAGATGTGCGCATGCAAAACAATCCGATTGTAAAGCAACTAACGCTGGATTTCATCTACGTAGATACATACGGAAAAGTGCTAATGGATGCGCTCAGCAGGTGAGGGGCGGGCTTAGCTCGCAAAAAACCGCTTAAGCTTTAAAATTTTGCGAAGCAAAATTTCTGAAACTTTAGGTGGGTCGAGGGAGCGTAGCTCCCCGTCGCAGGGCGGGCTTAGCTCGCCCGAGAAGTAAAAATTAAAGGAGAAAAGTATGAAAAGAATTATCCCTCAAGCAGTGCAAGAATGCAATGTATTCATCAACGGTCAGGGCTATTTAGGCGTTACAAAAACGCTCAAACTTCCTACTATGGAGTTTGAGACGATAGAGGCCAAAGGTGCGCTTAGCGCAAATTATAGCAGCGGAATTTTAGCCGCTACCGAGGTAAGCTTTACGATCCGCATTGCAGATAGAAACACATGGCTTGCTATGGGTCTGAATGCCTTTAGCTCGCGCGTGCCGTTTCTTTTCACCGCCTCGATCTATCAAGCATCAGGCGAGCCGAAGCCGTTTAGTGCAGCATTTACCGGCGATATTACAAAGATTGAATTTGCAGATTTTGAAAGCGGCGCCGAGATGGAAGTTACGATCACGCTTCAAGCGCACTTTGTCGATATCAATATAGACAAGACGCCGATGGTGTTAAAAGATGCCGAAAATATGATCCTAATGATCGGTGGGGTGGATTATATGGCGAAAGTTAGATCGAATTTAGGGGAATGAGTTATTTAGGGTAAAGAGATTTGCAAGCTGGGTTTAAATTTAGCCCGTCATTTAGCAATCTCGGGGGACAAGAAGGGAGCTACTTGCGAGGCGCCCCCTTCTTATCCCCCAAACCCCCAATTAACCCCGGCACGCTCAAGGTGCGAGCCTACGGCTCGGAATTTGTTTAAATAGAAAGGAATTTTATGAGAAATATCAAAGTGAATTTGCCGGTATGCGGCGAAGAGGTAGAGGTTTTTGCGCCGAGCGTAAAAACCTTCAAAGCTGTTTCGGCTGAAAAAACCGAGATCGAGCAAAGCATAAAACTCTGCGCTGCTTGCGCAAATAAGACGCCTTCGTGGATCGAAGAACTGGATATTGCGGATTTTAATACCCTGCAAAAGGCAGTACAGGGTTTTTTGGACGTTTGAGCGCAGCCGATAATGAAAATATCGCGTTGCTCGGCTACGTGCTCCATTTCGGCTATGGCGAAATTTTAATGATGGATATTGTGGATTTTAGCGAATTCGTGCAGATTGCGCTTAAAATTTTAAAAGCGCAAAACGGATCTAAGAGCGTCTAAAAATACCGCAGAAGTCTTTTAACAAGGCTGTTGCGAGCGACGCCGTCAAAGATAAGGCACCGAATACGGCAAGAATGCCTAAAATAAGGCAGATAGCATCTAATATCATAGCGGTAGTATAACAAAAAGGATGAGAAAATGCAAGAAGAAGCGCTGGGCGTCACCATCGGGCTTGTAATCAAAGGAATAACCCAGCTCGGCGAGCTCAAAAAAGGCTTCAAGCAAATCAACGAAAGCGTTTCGCAAACGAATAAAGCCTTAAAAGCCTTTGACAATCAAAAGCTTACAAATTTGCAGCATAGCTTGCGCGAAGCGAGACGCAACGTCTTAGCGGAATTCGCCACCATAAGAAATGCCGTTTCGGGCGGGATCTTCGCTCTCCCGATCAAGCTTGCCATGAACGATGAAGCTGCCTTTGCGAATGTGAAAAAATACGTTGACGATAGCGCCGAAAATATGCAAACCTTAAAATCAGAGATGCGCAATCTCTCCAGCTCCTTAGGACTGAGCTTCGAGCGCATAAGCGAGATAGCCGCGGGCGGCGGAAAGATAAATTTAAAGGGCGGAGATCTGCTGAAATATACCCGCATGCTCGCTACCGGCGCTACGGCTTTTGAGATGAGCGCCGAAGATCTTAGTAGGGCGAGCAACAATATGAAGGTCGGCTTTAAAATTAAGGATTTAGGTCGAATGGGCGAGCTATTTGATGCGGTAAATTTGCTCGATAACACCGTAGAAAACGTGAAGGCAAAAGATGTCTTCGAAGCCGTCTCTTTGATAGCCGCAAACGCTAATCTCATCGGGCTAGATGAAAAATCGGCCGCCGCCATAAGCTCGACGATGCTGAGTACCGGAAAGGCTACAAGCGTCGTCGGTACTTCGCTTAACGCTCTGTTTACAAAACTCGATACCGCGGAAAGCCAAGGCAAATCGTTTCAAGAGGCCCTCGCTCAAATCGGACTAGACGCACAAACGCTCAAGAAAAATCTCGGCCAAGATGCGGCCGGAACAATAACGGATTTCTTGGATCGGATCAACAAAGCCCCAAAAGAAATGCGATCGGGCCTGCTTTATGATTTGATAGGCGGAAATTTTAACGACGAAATAGCCGCCCTTGCAATGAATGTGGACGCCCTAAAAGAAAACTTAGCTCGCGTTTATTCGGATGAGGCAAAGGGATCTATGAAAAAAGAGCTACAAACGAAGCTCGATACTACCGCATCGGCAATCGAGCGACTTAAATTTAGCGCTTTAAATTTAGCCGCTATTATAGGCGAAACCTTTTTGCCGGCTATAAACGCATTTGCAAACGCTTTGGGCAGACTTACTATTTGGGTGCAGGACCTGGCGAAAGAATTTCCTACCCTAACGAAATTTATAAGTTCTGCGGTAGCGGGATTTTTAATTTTTAAACCCGTATGGCTGGCGCTTAAATTGGCGGCATTTAGTATCATAGACGGCTTTATCGGCATCGTTAAAATTCTTAAAATTTTAAATCCGCTTTTTCTGATAACCAAGGTGCGAGCTGCGGCTACGGCCGTGGCCCTAAAGGCACAAGCCGTGGCCTCGTGGCTGGTGGGCGCAAGGTTACGCTTTGCCCTCGTTTGGACGCAGTTATACAACCTTGCCGTTAAACGCCTTACGGCCTCAGTCATTTTTCAAAGAGCCGCTATGATCGCTCACGCCGTAGCATCCAAGGCTGCAGCGGCGGCTATGGCCATATTGAGAGGCGCGACCATCGCCGCGGCTGCAGGCTTTCGCATAATGAAACTGGCTCTAATCACTACTGGCATCGGCGCCATAGTCGTAGGACTTGCTACGGCGGCCGTGTGGCTATATGAGAATTGGGATAGAGTCAAAGCCTTTTTTCAAAATTTTTGGCAAAAAATCAAACCTGAATGGGAGAGCTTTAAGAGCTGGCTGGATAGCTGGGTAGAAGCCTTTAGCAGCGTATTTGATGAAACGGTGGCATGGTGGAAAGATCTATTTGCGGACTTTTTCGGCTGGATAGGCGAAAAGATCGATTGGGTGCTCAGTAGTGTAAAAAGCGTAGGGGAATTTTTCGGCTTTGGAGATAATAGTGCGCCGGTTATGACGCCTGCGTATAGCAGTGCCGATCGAAATTTCACCCCAGCTCCGAATCGCCCTATGGGCGAAGCACTCAGCACCCTTAGCTCGAGCCGCACCGCCGGCAATACAAACGTCGTTTTTAACGGCGATTTTAAGATAGACACTCACGGGCAGAGTATCGATGCGGAAGCCTTTAGACGTCAAATTTCAAAAGACGTGCAAGAGGCTATCAGGCGAAATGAGCGCAATGAGAAAAACACGGATGTGAGAGGGTAAAATGGTCTTAAATTTGGGCGGTTTTAAATTTGAATGGAAGCAAACGAGCGAAATAGCGGTAGAAACGGACTTCGGCATAGCTTCGCAAGAGCGCATCGCAAACTTTGAAGCGCTTTTGAGTGCAAAACTCGGCAGTCAAACCGTGAGCCTAAACGGTCAAACCCTCCCCTTTGCGCAGGATGGCCAAGAAGCACTGAAACCGCTTTATGCATTAGCTGAACTGCGGCAGAGCCTGCCGCTCGTTACGGGGCTTGGGAAGTATCTAGGTAAATTTGCGATAGAAAAGATCAGCGAAAATAGATCGGTATTTGCTCCAAACGGGGCATTTTTCACGCAGACATTTAGCCTTACATTGAGGAGAGATTATGATATATAGATCAAAAGATGGCGAGCGGTTGGATCAGATCGTTTATCGGCACTACGGTCATTTGCGGTATTTCGAAAGCGTGCTGGAGCTTAACCCGAAACTAGAAATTGTTTTAAAGGCGGGCACGCTCGTAAATTTGCCCGAACTTAATGAAGAAAAAATCCCGCAAAAACAGGCCGCCCTATGGTAAGAAAACCGATCTTTAAACTTGAAGCAAACGGCAAAGATATTACCGAAACGCTCAAGCAAAATTTGATCTCTTTGGGCTTTGACGACAAAGAGGGCTTTAAAAGCGACGAGATCAGTTTCAAGGTGTACGGCCTCTATGCAAAACCCGCTTTCGGCGATAGGCTTGAGCTTTGGCTGGGCTGGGCGGGCGAGGGAGCGGAAGGCTCCGATCTGATGTGGCTATGCGGCAAATTTGCCGTGCAGACCTGCGAGCGAGATTACAAAGAGCAAAGTACCGAGGTACGCGCTACGGCCGTAGATTTCGCGAGCAAAATTAAGACCAAAAAACGCCGTAGCTGGGAAAATACCACACTTTTTGCCATTGCCGGCAAGATCGCGGACGAAAATGCCCTACGCCTCAAAACAAGCGGAGAGGATATGGCGATCAGATCGCGCCTGCAAGACGGGGTGAGCGATTTGGAGTTTTTGTATTCGCTTAGCAAAGAGCTCGGCTATCTCGCTGCTACCAAAAATGACACGCTGATCCTTGCGCCGAAAAACGGGGATGATGAATCGGGTGAGGCAGAGCAAGAGAGCGGATTGCTGCAAATCGAGCTCAGCTTAAGCGATCTTACTTCCCTAAATATCACTGAAGCCAATCGTAACGCTTACGGTTCGGTCGTGTGTGAGTGGCAAGATGTGGAGAGCGGCAAGCGTAAGCAGATCAAGGTAGGCAAAGGCAAACAGACCTATAAGATGCAAATCCCAGAGCCGAAAAGTGATGCCGAGGCTTATAAACTGGCGCAAAGCAAGCTAAATGAGCTCAAAAAAGGCGGCATCAACGGGCGGTGCTCGTGTATGGGAGCCAATATCGTCGCGGGCGCGCAGGTTAAATTTAAAGGTGCGCCAGGGCTTGAGGATCTCAAATTTAGTGTGAAATCGGTTTCGCATACGCTAGAGCCGTCAGCCTACAATATAGAGATAGAATTTGAAGGATAAAGGAGCAAAGATGATTTTAGAAATCGTGAGATTTAAAGAAATTGATGATATGACGCTCGGGCGTTTCGTCCTGCACGACGGCGAAAGAGTAGTGCTCATAGGATATACCTGCGAGCCTGCGGGTCCCGATACCACGCAGAGCGGCATGGATAGACGCATACCGCAAGGAAGGTATCAAATAGCCTGGCACGATAGTCCGAAATTTAGAGTTCGTCTGCCGCTTTTATGGAATGAGCTGGTGCCGAAAACTCGCTGCATCTTGATCCATTCGGGCAACACCGGGCGCAATACCGAGGGCTGCGTGCTGTTAGGCACCTCTTTGGGCGAATATGGAGTGAAAAACTCCCGCACGGCTTTAGCAGCGCTACTCGCCGCCGTAAAAGGACGCGAATTTGAAGTACAAATTAAAAATGAGATAAAGGAATAAAATGGACGTTTTAAAAGATACGAATAACACCCCCGAAAAAATGGGGG
>NZ_CALKTC010000071.1 GCF_937996225.1 uncultured Campylobacter sp.
ATCAGTGCATGTTTTTATATCATAAAATCTCCCATTATATAAAAATTTATCTAGATTTTATGCCGATCAGCTATAATTCCGCTATTCTAACCCCGCATATTTTGCGGAATTTTCAAGGAGAAAAAATGCTTAAACTTCACTCAATCCTTCTTGGTGCAGCGCTTTGCGCTAGCCTGGCTTTTGCAGATCGCACGATTACCGATCAGCTCGGTCGCAAGGTCACAATCCCGGATCAAGTAAATCGTATCGTCGTGCTACACCACGAAGCACTCAATGTCTTAAACGAAATCAACGCTCAAGATAAGGTCGTAGGCATCCTAAAAAGCTGGGAGCAGCGCCTAGGCAAAGAGTATAATCGTTTGGCACCGAGTTTTAAAAACCTACCTAATCCAGGCGATATCAAAGATGTCAATTACGAAGCTCTGCTTAGTCTAAAGCCCGATGCGGTCGTAGTGGTCAACTACTTCCCTAAAGAATATATCGCTAAAATGGAGGAGTTGAAAATCCCAGTCGTAGGTATTTCATTTTTCAGCTCTGCACAAGAGGAAAAAGCTAAGCTAAATCCGACCTTTAAAGATGAGCGCGATAGCTTCGCTGCTTACGATGAGGGCTTTTACGAGGGAGTTAAAATTCTAGGCGAACTAAGCAATCACGAAAAGGATGCCGCTGAACTAATAGATTTCGTTAAAAAATCGCAAGCTGATTTAAATGCCAAATTTAGTAATTTTATTGTAGATAAAAGACCTAGAGTTTATATGGCAAATCCCGATCTTACGACCTACGGTAGCGGCAAATATACTGGCGTAATGTTAGCAAGAGCGGGTGCGACGAACGTCGCTGCTGCAGATATAAAGGGCTACAAACAGGTTTCGCCGGAGCAAATTTTAGCATGGAATCCGCAGATTATCTTAGTGCAAAACCGCTATCCTCAAGTACCTGCCGAACTTAAGGCAAACCCTGCGCTAAAAGGTCTTAGCGCCGTGAAAGAGGATAGAATTTATCTAATGCCCGAATTCGTTAAAGCATGGGGTCATCCGACTGCCGAAGCGATGGCGCTTGGCGAGGAATGGCTTGCGATGAAACTTTATCCGCAAAATTTTAAGGACGCAAACTTTGATAAAAAAGTAGAGGAATTCTACGAGAAATTTTACCGCGTCAAATATCAAAAATAATGCTGAACCTAATCCTATTTCTCCTTTGGGTAGTGCTGGCGCTAATCTCGCTCGCTAGCGGACAGTTTCATATACCGTTAGAAGAAATTTTTAAAATTCTCTTTAGCGGAGGCGGCGATGAAGCCGCCAAAAGTGTGATGCTGGATGTTAGAATTCCGCGCATTCTACTCTCCAGCCTTTGCGGTGGAGCGCTTGCTATCGCGGGTTTGAGCTTGCAGGCGGTATTTAAAAACCCGCTCGTTGGCCCGCACATCGTAGGCGTTAGCACTGCAGCGGCATTCGGCGGCGCGCTTTGTATTTTGCTAGGATTGAGCGGCTTATGGCTTGCGGGGTTTGCATTTTGCTTCGGACTTGCGGCGCTATTTTTGCTCTATCTTTTGGCAAAATTCGTAGCACGCGCTGATATTTTCTCACTCATTTTAGCAGGTATAGTCATTAACGGCGTATTTGCCGCACTTACGAGCTTGGTGCAGTATCTGGCAGACGATGAGGAAGTACTGCCTAATATCGTTTTTTGGCTACTGGGAAGCTTCGTAAGCGCAGGATATGATAAAGTAATTTTGATGTGCGCGATCGCCCTGCCCGCTTCTGCAGTCTTAATCGCGCTGAGATGGCGGTTTAATCTACTCAGCCTAAATGATGATGATTTGCGCGTGCTAGGCGTGGATGTTAAGTTTCTGCGCTGCACGATCCTAGCGCTTTGCACTGCTCTGATCGCCGTACAAGTTAGCGTCAGCGGAAATATCGGCTGGGTAGGTCTTGTAGTGCCGCACGCCACCAGGCTCATCGCGGGCAGCGACCACGTGAAGCTAATGCCCGCCTGCTTCATCGCAGGAGCGATCTTTATGCTGGCAATCGACGATCTATCTCGCTCGCTAAGTAGCGCCGAAATTCCTTTAGGAATTCTATCCGCTCTCATCGGAAGCCCGATCTTTGCCCTACTTCTAAAAAGGAGTGCTAAAAATGCAAAATCTAATTGAGGTAAAAAATGCTGGCTTTTACTACGAGGCGGAAAAATTCTGCTTTCGCAACTTAAACTTCGAGCTTGCCAGCTCTCAAACATTAGCGATTTTGGGCTTAAACGGGCAAGGCAAAAGTACGCTAATGTCGTGTATGATGGGGATTTTACAGCCTAAAGAAGGCGAGATCGTACGCAAGGCAAAATTTGCTTTCTTGCCGCAGAGCTTTAACGTCGCGTTTGATTACAGCGTGCTTAACATCGTACTGATGGGGCGGGTACGCGAGATCTCGCTTTTTTCAAAACCTGGCAAAAAGGATATTCAAATCTGCCTTGATGCTCTGGATACGCTAGGCGTCGCCCATCTGCAAAAGCGCAGCTTTAACGCCCTTAGCGGCGGGCAGAGGCAGCTCGTGCTCTTTGCTAGAGCCCTAGCTAGCGGCAGCGACGTGCTGTTTTTGGACGAGCCTGCCAGCGCGCTTGATATCAAAAACCAAGACCGCGTGCTAAGCCTCATCGCAAATCTACGCTCAAATAGCAATGCGAGCATAGTTTTTACCACCCATCAGCCTAACCACGCCCTCGCAGTCGCCGATCGCACACTAATCTTGCGAAATGATCTTAGCTACAACTACGGCGCAAGTAACGAAATTTTAACCGAAATCGCGCTTAGCTCGCTCTACGGCGTACAGATCAAAACGGCAAAATTTGACGTTGCAGGCGCGCAAATCCCCAGCATCACGCAAATTTTCAGCGCGCAGGTGAAGTAGCGGCGCGACAAAGCAACTCATCAATCGGCGCGAAATTTTAAATCGTGGGATTTTTGTCCTGGGCGAAATTTAAATCGCAGAATTTTGTCTTGAAATGCCGTCTTGAAATTCTGATTAAAATTTTATATCGAGGTTTTGCCATAGAATTCCGGTCTAAATTCCATAGTGAAATTTTGCCGCAGAATTCCGAGCAGAAATCTCATAGCGGAATTCTGCCTGCGGCTTGCCGGCTTTCGAAACATGCGATGAAAGTATGCCGCGCTTGAGATTTGAAATTCTGCCGCGAAATTCTACCCTGCAAACCATAGGCTAAATTCCATTTTAAAATTCCACGACGGAATTTATGCTCGCTCCGATGAAATTCCGAAATTCCGCAGTATGCAAGCTTGCCGCGATGAAATTTTAAAATTTTAATCTTTGCGGTTTAATCTGTGTTTTACGTTTGTTTATGTATACTTCATGGCAAATTTTAAAAGGGCTTATTATGCAAGATCTCGTATCTCAGGCAAGAAAAGAGGGGATGATCAGCACCGGCATTGATCTATTTTTAGCGGCGGTGCCTGCGACTTTAGTTGCGCTAGATATTGCTAAGGACGATATGCTAGGACTTAGCGGCAACAAGACGGCTACCTATATCATTGGCGGAATTATTTTTGCTCTTTTGTGTGTTTCGGTATTTTTCAGGCTAAGAGCGCTCCGCAAAATTTAAATGCTTAGCGGCATAAAAGCGGTAGCGCTTTACCGCAACTGCGTAATTGTCTGCATCTGTGTCATTGCCATAACAAGCATCTTTTTATCGATTCCTTTATCGATCTCACACAAGCATTTGGCAATGATATTGTGCATTTTGATAGCGTTTGCAGGCGCAATTTACATAGCCGTAGCGTGGTTTTGCATAAATTTTGCTCTAGCGCGCGTAAGCGGCGTGGGGATCTTTGAGACATATGTGTGGCTCTGCGTCATCCTTTTTCCGTTAAATGCACTATACCATTTGATATTCCCCATAACCCTCACAATAACTAGCATCGTGCATCTACTAGCCTGGAGCAAGATAGAAAAGATAAGCGTAAAAGTTTAAAATTTCGCAAATATATCATCGTGATAAAATTCCTATTTTTGCGATTTAATCCGTGTTTTATGTTTGTTTATATATACTTCAAAGCAAATTTTAAAAAGGGTTTATATATGCAATTCATTGTATCTCAGGCAAGAAAAGAGGGGATGATCAGCACCGGCATCGATCTGTTTTTGGCGGCGCTACCCGTGGTTTTTATCGTAGTAGGCTATGTCTCTTTCAGCGAGACATGGCGCCTTGACGACGAGATGATAAATTATATCGCTAGCGGAATTTTGATTGCTTTTATTTGTGTTTCAGTATTTTTCAGATTGCAGGCGCTCCGAAAAATTTCAGTGCTTAGCGGCATAAAAGCAGCGACACTTTATCGCAACTGCATAATAATCTGCGTCTGCTTTTTTGCGCTAGCGCTCGTGCTCAATTACCTTTATCCGAGAGAGCCTGACGCAGACGGCGGGCAGAGTGATAATCCATTTGCGGCGATATTTGGACTAGCGCTTTTCGCAGGCGTTATTTACATAATCGTCGCATGGTTTCGCATAAATTTTTCGCTTGCGCGCGTAAGCGGCGTAAGTACCTTTCGGACTTATGTGTGGCTCTGTGTGGGACTTTTCGTGCTAAATATACTATGATACTATGCAATGTAGCGCTCTACGGTTTATTCGCCTATAAGTTGCAGACGGGCGCCGAGCCGGCTTCTGCTTTGGTTATCGTCGTCGTGTTATCCAAAATGCTCCTGCCGTTCATCGCTCTTGTGATAACTGGCATCGTGCACCTGCTCGCCTGGAGCAAGATAGAAAAGATAAACGCAGAGGTTTAAAATTTCGCAAACCTCTCGTCGCGATAAAATTTCGCTCTTTTCGGTTTGATTAGCGTTTTACATCTGCTTTTTGCATATTGAAATAAATTTTTTAAAAGGAGTTATACGACGTGCAAAACACCGTATCTCAAGCAAGAAAAAATGGGATGATCAGCACCGGCATCGATCTGTTTTTAGCGGCGTTACCGGTGGTTTTGATGGCGATAGATTTTGTTTTTGAGGGCATACCGGGGTATCCATATAATATCGTGATCATAGGTGGAATTTTTATCGCTTTTATTTGCTTCTCGGTGATTTATAGGTTAAGAGCACTCAGCAAAATTTCAGCGCTCACCGGCATAAAAGCGGCGGCGCTTTACCGCAACTGCATAATTGTTTTCATCTGTATCTCGGTGTTTTCATTATTTCATCCGATAAGTTCTTGTAGAGAAGAGATGGTTAGAGAGACAACAGGAGAGACAATATGGAATTTAGCAGCGCCCGCAGCCGCAATCTACATAATCGTAGCGTGGCTTCGCATAAATTTCTCTTTGGCGCGAGTAAGCGGCGTGAGCGCCTTTCGCACCTATGTGTGGCTCTGCGCCTTCTTTTTCGCGCTAAATTGGCTATGTGGCGCAGGGCCCTTCGGTTTGGCTAACTCCAAGCCGCAAACTGACGATTCGGTTGTGGCTTTAGTCATTACATCATTAAAGGAATTTTTGCCGTTCATCGCTCTTGTGATAACTAGCATCGTGCACCTGCTAGCTTGGAGCAAGATAGAAAAGCTCGCCTAAGCCGAAGCGCTTTCGTTTTGCGGCGACCACGCGCTTTTGCAAGTCTAAACCGCAACGTCCAAAGCCGCGCTGTTATAGCAATGTCAAGCGCGCCGCCGCAGCAGCAAAGCCGCAAGATAGCGCGTAAATTTAGAAAATTCAAAGGATAAAAATGAAAGAAATTTCAAAGCAAGATCTGCTTCGCAAGGCGAAATTCCGCGGAGTTTTAGGTGCCGTGATTTTGCTAGGCATCGGCGTAAGCGGCACGGTGGGCGTAAGCAGCATAGACGAGGACGCGGTCGCGATTTTTAGAGTTTTAGCGCTGCTAGCGACACTAGCGATATTTTACGACTGCTTCGTTTGCCTAGAAAAGGCACTAGGCGTGCGCTTCGTTAAGACCTATAGGCTGATAGAAAGTATCCCGATCGTCGCGATTTTGTGCTACTGCGCCATGGTAGTAGCGCTAAAAGAGGGCGCGATGCTAGGTCTACTCTACACCCTGCTCTACGTCCTTTCGACGTGCGCAGCGGTGATAATCTGGGGCGTATTAAACTGCCGCCTAGCCACACTTAGCGGCGTGGATTTATTTAAAATCTACGGCATAGTGGTGTCCGTGGCATGGCCCTGCGAAGCAGTATCGGGCGCGCTAGCTAAAATAGGCGTAATCCTCGCGCTGCCGTATCTAATCGCAGCGTCGCTGGTAACGGCGTTTTCGGGGATTTTGCTAATCATAGCATGGATAAAATTCAACCCCGCAAGGTTATGCGGCGCGGAAAATTCTAGCGAGCTTGATGGCGCCAAGCTAGGCGCGGACGGCGAAAAACCGAGCATTTACAGCAAACTCGCCGCTTTTAAGAAATCAGACGCGGACGATGCGAAAAAGCCCGCTTCCAAGGCGAGCGCAGATACCGCAAATATGCCTACTTCCAAAGTGAGCGCAGATGATACGACCGCCGCAAGACGCCCGGGCAACCCCGGATTTAAATTCTAACTCTACTCGCAATACGGAATTTCGTAAAATTTTTAAAATTTAAGGCGCGAAATTTTATCGCGGCGCACGGCGCATCGAGCGGAAACACGGGATTTTGATTTAATTTTATCCGCTACGAACGCGCAAAATTTAGGGCAAATCCAAGCCGAAATTCCGCGATCAATTTAAAATTTTAAGCAGAGGTTCAATCCAAAAATTCCGACGAAGCAAAATCCAAGCCAAAATTCCAGCTGAAATTATAAAATTCCGATCTAAATCCCTAATCCAGCTTATTTCTAAAAAGCGACGCGGCCAGTGCCATCGTACCCGCGCCGATCAGCAGCAGCGGCACGATGAGATGCCACAGCTCGCCCAGGCCCGCGCCCTCCAGATAGATCCGCCACATGCAGTTGTTAGCATAATACATCGGATCGAGGTGCGCGATGTAGTAAAACCACCGCGGCATCGCGTCCGCAGGCGTTATCAGCCCGCTTATCATAATGCACGGCAGCAGGAACAAAAACGAGCTCACGACCGATTGTAGCGAGGTTTTGCAGACGGTCGAGATCACGAGCCCGATGCCTACGTTGCAGGCGCTAAAGATCGCGATGATCGCAAAAAGATGCGTAAAGTGCCCTCGAAACGGAATTTCGAAGTAAAATACGCAGATCAAAAACAGCGCGAGCCCCTGCGCGATCGCGATCAGCACGGGCGGCACAGCCTTGCCGATCAGCATCTCAAGCGGGTTTGCGGGCGTCATCAGCATCATATCGAAGCTCCCCTCCTCGCGCTCGCGAGAGACGCTAAACGCCGATAGTATCAGCACCTGAATCATCGAAAGCCCCAAAATCATCCCCGTCATGATCGTGTAGCGCGTGATCGTGTTTTCGTTAAAAACATAGCGCGGATTTATGCTGATTAAATTGACAAAATGCTGCGCGTTGTATTCCCCCGCTATGGCCTGCACGAAGCCGATGACGGTGTTCGCCAAGGTCGTATTGCGCGAATCCGCGATGATCAGAAACTCGTGCGTATCCTTAAAATCGCTGCCGAAATAGATCCCAATGATCGCCTCGCCCTCGCTTACGGCGCGGCGCAGACAGGTTAGGTCTTTGCAGCCAAGTTCGGTCTTAAACATCGGCGTAGCGGCGATGCTCTGCACCAGCGCGGTGGACGTCGCATCGCGGGCATCGTCCAAAATCGCGTAGCGCACCTGCTCGGGGGTGAAATTTGCGCCGTAGCCGAATATGATCGCCTGCACCAGCACCGGCACGATCAGCACCATGCGCGTGCCCTTGTCGCGAAACATCGCCAAAAATTCCTTTTTTATCAGCGCGCGAATTCGAAGCAGGGATTTTCGCAGAGCGTTCATCGCGCGCTCCTTTCAAATTTAGCGGCACCTTTAAATTTAGCGCCATTTTCAAATTTGGAGGCGCTGGCGGGTGGAATGGAATTTAAAGCGAAATTTAAACGCACCGCGGACGCGGGTTTAAATTTACGCAGCTCGGGCACAAATTTTAAAATTTCAGATCCATTGCGTGACACCTCGCGCGTAAATTTTAAAAGTGCAAGCTTAAATTTACGCGGCGGTAAGTAGATGGAATTTAAAAGCGCGTTTGTGAAGTCAAATTTACTAAATTTTTCTTCGCGCCCTACTTTGTAGCCGTGCCGTACAGCTGCGCTACAAAATCGCGCTATGTAGCGCCGCGCAGAATTCAAATATCCGCCCGCATGAGCAAGCTTAACCGCGCGCCGTTTTTCTGCTATGCTGCATCCGCGCCCTGCTTCGATTTCGACTTTATTCGCGCGCGA
>NZ_CALKTC010000072.1 GCF_937996225.1 uncultured Campylobacter sp.
CCCACCAGCGTATATGGAAGGTATATAACGGCTATAGAGAATCAAGAAACTTATTTAGAAAGGTTATTTTTTAGCCTCAGTTTTATAAGATCTAATATCTTATATATCATTTTAATTTTTATATACATAGTTGCGATTAGCTATACCTTCTTGAGGAGGCAAAATTGTATATTATTGATTTTGATCGGATTGGTATTTACTTTGTATCTTATCAACCCGCCAGGCTATCTCATACTTAGGTATTTAAGTATCGCGTTGCCGCTTATGTTTTACATATGCATTTTTTTAATAGATAAATTAATGGTTTACAGACGATTTTATTTATTATCATTTGCCGTATTTGTATTTTTTTGTATAGGTTTTGTAAAGTGGATAGATAGGGCTGAGCAAAAAACATATTTGAATGATTTAACTCTAAATGATATATTATTAAAAGATTTGAGTTTAAAACTAAACCCAATACTTCAAAAGAATGATAAAATTTTAATATATGAAATACAGGGGCAATATTACATTGATGCTTATTGCATAAGCCTGGATTCTATTGTAGGATCCGATTTTTTAAATGTTAATATTAAAAAACAGAGCTTTTTAGATTTTTTAAATGCGAACCATGATATAAAATATATTGTTACCATGAATTCGTTCGATTATAGAAGAATTTATAAAGATATGTTTCTGTCTAAGCTATATTTGCATGATCTAAATAGCAATATGGGCGAAAGTATTAAATTCCATAATTACTTGTTTACAAAGATTTTGACAAATCCGAAATTTTTACAGGCTCCAATAACAGAATATACAAGTGAGGACTTAAATAGTAATAATAGTTATTTAAAGCTTTACAATGGCCAACACCCTATGTGGAATTCTGTATATAAAATAGAAGCTATAGATGAATAATATAGCTTTTTTTGATTTTGATGGAACTATTACGCGGAAAGATACTCTTTTTGATTTTTTGCGCTTTAGCTTTGGAAATTTTAGATTTGCTTTTGGCATATTTGTAATTGGCCCAATGCTTGTTGTATTTAAATTAAAAATTATTTCAAATACCAAGGTCAAGGAATATTTACTGTCTTGGTTTTTTAAAAATATATCTATAGAATCTTTTTTAGAGATGGCTAATTTATACTCATTAAATCGGATCGATAAAATAACTAGACAAAGTGCTATGCAAAAGATATCGTGGCACAAGAAACAAGGAGATACGGTAGTTATCGTATCTGCCTCGCCAAAATACTGGCTTGAGCCCTGGTGCGCAAAAAACGGTTTAGCGCTTTTGGCTACAAAGTTAGAAATTAAAAAAGGTGTTATAACTGGTAAAATATCGGGTCGAAATTGCTATGGTGATGAAAAGGCGAGGAGGATATCGGAGGCGTACGATTTGGAGAAATTTGATTATATTTATGCGTATGGTGATAGCATAGGCGATAGAGAGATGTTGGGTTTGGCTAATCATAAGTTCTATAAATTTTTTAAAGATTAACAAGCATTTATTGTAAAAAAGGTATATTGAAATGTATAAAATTATTTATTATCTTAAAAAAGCTAGATCAATGCCGCTTGATGAGTTGGCCATAAAAATAGCTAATAAAATTTTAAATATCGCAAAGAATAAATTTCAAAAAATGTGCGATGTGCTAGGCAATACTCACATAAATTTTAACGTTCCGATCATAAAAATTAGCTATATAAATATAAAAAATTTAGATATATTGAATATAAATCCCGATGTTGCCGATTACCTATCCAAAATGTACATCGAGCATAAATTTGATCTGCTCGGTAGCGGCTGGGTAAAAAATAGCTATGATAGCGCGGTGCTCGGGCTTGAGAGCTACAAATACGATATGAATGTCGCGGCGCCCGCGAATGTGCCAGAGGGCTACGAGCCGATCGATTGGCAAAAGGATTTTAAAAGCGGCTTTCGGTGGAGCGAGAAAAAATGGTACAAAGATCAGCGCATAGCCCATAAGCCCGGCAGCGATATAAAGGTGCCGTGGGAGCTTGCGAGGTTTCAGCACTTGCCGCAGCTTGCTATTTTTGCGATGGCGGATCCGAGTTTAAAAGAGCGAAATTTAAAGGAATTTAAAAACCAAATTTTAGATTTTATCCGCAATAATCCGCCTAGAATGGGCGTAAATTGGACCTGCACGATGGATGTGGGCATTAGGGTCGCCAATATGCTGGCGGCTTACGATATGTTTTGCCAGATGGACGGCGGCGGAATTTTAGATCAAAATTTCAAGCAGACCTTTTCAAATAGCGTCTATGAGCACGCTCTTCATATCGTAAATAATCTGGAATATTCGTCGCATCTTACGTCAAATCACTATCTAAGCGACATCGCAGGTCTGCTGCAAGCTTGCGCGTATTTGGATGGCGGCGGCGAGATAGACGCGTGGCTAGCATTTGCTATCCAAGAGATAACCTGTGAAATGAAAAAGGAATTTTACGAAGACGGCGGAAATTTTGAGAGCTCTACGAGTTACCACCGCCTAAGCGGCGAACTGATGGCGTATGCCGCGGCTTTGATACTGGGTCTAAAAAGCGATAAAATTTCATCTTTGCAAAATTACGATGTAAAGCTTTGGCGCAAAAAGCCGAAACTTTTACCGCCGGAGGAGCAGGAATTTAAAATTTTAAACGGACAAATAGCGCTGCCGCAGTGGTTTGTGGACAGGCTGTATAAAATCGGCAGGTTTACTGCCGACATTACAAAGCCAAACGGAGAAGTGCCGCAATTCGGCGATAACGACAGCGGCAGGCTTTTTAAATTTAGCCCAAACGGCGAGTTTTTGAGTAATGAACAGGCCGCGCGAAAATATCTAAATTTAAGCGGCTTTGGGGGTGGCGACGAGCCGTTTTGGGACGAAAATATCTTAAACCACTCCACGCTAATTAGCTGCATGGGCGGGATTTTTGACGATGAGATATTTAAAAACGATATGCGCTTTGAGAGGAGTTTTACGAGAGCTCTTGCGGGACGCACGCTGCAAGTAGGCGATAAAACATACAAAAGCCAGGTCGCTTTGGGCATAAAATTCGGCGAACTACCGTACCGAAAAAGCATGGAATTTAAAATTCCAAATTCGCAAGAGATTAAAAATCTATTTTATCCAGACAGCGGAATTTTTATCTTCAAATCCAGCAAATTTTACCTCGCTATCTGCGCTACGCCGCTTGGGCAAAATGATCACGGCGGACATACGCACAACGATAAGCTGGGCTACGAGCTGTGGATAGATGGCCGCGATATAGCGAGGGATCCCGGCACCTATCTTTATACGCCGCTCCCCGGCAGAAGAAATGAATTTCGAAGCGTCAAGGCTCACAACGTGCCGATCGTGGACGATTTGGAGCAAAATAGTTGGGGCGAGGGAGCGATAGGACTATTTGGAATGTTTGCAGAGTGTAGATGCGAAGTGGCGGATTTCGGAGAAAATTTTATAAGCCTAGCTGCAGAATACAAGGGCGTAAAAATTATTAGAAAATTTGAGATAAAAGAGGACAAATTGGAGATTGTCGATATGGCAAATAGGGAATTTTATTATAGTAAATTTGAGTTATATTCGAACGGATATGGGAAGTTGATGAAGATATGAATATTTTGTATATTTCTGATTCATATTTAAGTCTTTCGGTCTTTAAAAGTCAAGTCCACACAATTTGCAATTATCACTCAAAAAAACACAATGTTACGCTTATAGCCCTATGCAATATCCATGATATCAAACAAGAAAAACCGAAAGACGCTCTTTATAAGCTAATTAAGCTCTACCGTTATCCAAAAATGTTTATTCCGATAATTAATTGGTTTAGGGCATTTTCTTCAAAAAATATTTTAAATAAAATTTTAAATAGCGCAGATCTTATACACTGCAGAGGGCACGTCAGTTCGGCCTTTGCTATTAATTTATTAAAGATGCTTAAAATAGATAAGCCTATTATTGCAGATATCAGAGGCGTTATAGGCGAGGAGCTTTTAAATCGGGAAAAGCTACTGTCTAAATTTTATTGTACTCAGACGAAAATTATAGAGAGGTATGTTTTTAAATATTGTGATTACCTATTTTTTGTATCCCATAATATGCAAAAATACTATATGGACAAATACGGCTTTAAACAGCATAGTGCAGTATTTCCTACGATTGTAGACGAGAAGTTATTCTACGTTTCTTCTGAAAAAAGAAATATTATAAGAAAGCAGCTTAAAATATTTGAGAGATTGTGCTATGTCTATGTCGGTGGGGTTGATTATTGGCAAAATCTAGATAAAATTTTATTAAAATTTGATAAGATAAACAAAGAAAATAAAACAAAATTTTTCTTTATAGTTCTTACCAATAATAAACAGTGGGTATTTGATTTTTGTCATAAAAATAGTATTAAACTAGATAATTTTTACATTGATAGTCTCCCTTACGATAAGGTGCCTCTATATCTTAATGCCGCTGACTTTGGAGTCATTATAAGAAATGACGATCTTATAAATTTTGTCGCATCTCCAACGAAAATAAATGAATATTTGGCATGTGGACTTAAAATTATAAATGATTTAGACCAAATAGGCGTAAATCAAAAATTTTTAAATGTGGAGTATAGAGACATTGAAAGCATAATTAGCGAGCAGGATTCCATTTATTCTGCGCTTTTAATAGATAAAACTACTGAGATCAAAAAATGAAAATTTTATTTATCACGCTTAGAGCCGATCACAGCGGTGGGCCAAAACACGTTGATCTGCTTATAAATAATTTATCTAGCGAGATAGAGATATATCTTGCTTGTCCGCAAGATAAGCCCTACTATGATCTGTGGAGCAAGTCAAAAAAGGTTAAAGACATATTCATCTTACCGCATAGAAAATTTAGTGTAAAAAAACTCTTTGAACTGAATAAATTTATAAAAGATAACGATATAAAAATAATCCATTCTCACGGTAAGGGTGCAGGCATCTATTCGCGGATGCTTAAAATTTTAAATCCAAGGCTAAAAATAGTTCACACTTTACACGGCGTTCATATCGGAGAATACGGCTTTTTGAAAAAGAGTGCATATATTTTTTTGGAGCGGTTTTTAACGCTATTTACCGATAAATTTATAAATGTTTCAAATAGCGAAAATAGCCTTTGTTTAAAGCTTAGACTATTTAAAAAAAGTAAGTGTGAGATCGTATATAACGGCATAAAAGCTCTTTTGAAAGACGATAACGCCAAGATAAAATTTAATCTATCGGGAAAAAGGGTAGTTACGACTATTTCGAGATTTGATTATGCGAAAAATATGTCCTTGGCGTACGAGATAGCTAAAAATTTTAAAGACAGCCCAAACATCGTTTTTTTGTGGCTCGGAGACGGCGACGATAGGGCAAAATTTGAATCTATGGCGCAAAAAGACGGGGCAAATATAATCTTTACGGGCTTTACTGGCGAAGTGCCCGCGTATCTATCCATTACGGATATCTACCTGTCTACGTCCAAGTGGGAGGGGCTGCCTTATGCGCTCATAGAGGCGCAGTCGCTCGGTATCCCTATAGTGGCGACAAACGTCGTGGGAAATAACGAGGTTGTAGAAAACGGCAAAAGCGGGTTTTTGTTTGAGAACGCACAGCAAGCGTGCCAGGATATAGAAATTTTATTAAACGATGAGAAAATATACGGTAAAATGCAAGCCGAAGCGTTGCTAAATTTTAAAGATAAATTTGAAATCAGAGTCGCAATTGGCAAGATGGAACAAATTTATAAAGAGCTATCGCAAATAAACTATTAAGGAAAAGTGAATGGTGAATAAAAGTTTAAATTATGGACGACATATAATTGCAGATTTTGCCGGTAAAATAGGTCGCTATGAAAACGTACTGGATATCGGCGCGGGCAAGGGCGATGATTTGATGATATATAAAAGTAAATGCGAAAGTACAAAGCTTTTAGCGCTGGAAGGATATGAGCCAAATGTCTCAAGACTCGCTGAAAGGGGTATTGAAGTTTTTTCGCATAATCTTGAACATGACAAATTCCCTTTTGAGGATAAAAGCCTAGATGTTGTCAGCGCAAATCAAATTTTAGAGCATGTCAAAGAAATTTTTTGGATATTTCATGAAATTGCCCGTACATTAAAAATAGGTGGGTATTTCGTGCTAGCGGTTCCGAATTTAGCCAGCCTTCACAACAGAGCCTTGCTACTACTAGGCAGGCAGCCTACGCAGATACAAAATCACTCCGCGCACGTCAGAGGTTATACGAAGCCGGATTTAATGCAATTTATAAAAATTTGGGGAGGATTTGAGCTCGTAGATTTTCAAGGAAGCAACTTTTATCCGTTTCCGCCAATTATCGCTAAGCCTTTGGCTAGAATATTTCCACAAGCCGCTTGGAGCATCTTTTTGCTACTAAAAAAGACAAAAGAATATAACGACGAATTTATAAAATGGCCGATTGAAAAATCGCTGGAAACTAATTTTTATCTAGGTGAAAAATGAAAAAAGCCCTTATTCACGACTGGTTCAGCACCTATGCGGGCGCGGAGAAATGCATCGAGAGTTTTACGAATGTTTGGGACGATTTTGAAATTTATGGGCTCATTGACTTTCTGAGTGATGCCAACCGAGATAAAATTTTAAAAGGCAAGCGCGCCCATACGAGCTTTATCCAAAGGCTTCCTTTTGCAAAGGACAAATATCGCAACTACCTGCCGCTATTTCCGCTCGCGATTGAGCAGTTTGATCTAAGCGACTATGATGTCGTGCTATCCAGCTCGCATGCCGTCGCAAAGGGGGTTCTCACACACTCAAATCAACTCCACATCGCTTATGTACACACGCCGATCCGCTACGCGTGGGATCTGTATCATCAGTATTTGCGAGAAAGCGGGCTGGATCGCGGTTTAAAGGGCATGTTGGCGAAGTATTTTTTACATAAAATTAGGCTTTGGGATGCGAGCACCGCAAACCGCGTGGATCACTACGTCGCAAATAGCCGCTACATCGCGCGCCGTATCAAAAAAACCTACGGCAAGCCTAGCGACGTCATCTATCCGCCTGTGGACGTGGATAAATTTACTCTGCGCGAAGCCAAAGAGGAGTTTTACCTCACCGCCTCACGTATGGTTCCGTACAAAAAGATTGATCTTATCGTCGAGGCGTTTTCGCAGACGGATAAGAAGCTGCTCGTCATCGGCGATGGTCCCGATATGGCGAAAATCAAGTCAAAAGCGGGCAAAAATGTCGAACTTTTGGGCTTCGCAGATGATGAAACGATGGCGGATCTTATGGGGCGGGCTAAGGCATTTGTTTTTGCCGCAGAGGAGGACTTCGGCATTACGCCGGTGGAGGCGCAGGCATGCGGTACGCCGGTGATCTGCTTTGGGCGCGGTGGCGCTCGCGAGACGGTGCGCGATGGCGAGAGCGGGCTGTATTTTATGGAGCAAAACGCAAAGGAGCTGCTCGCCGCCGTAGCTAAATTTGAGCAAAATTATGATAAATTTGAGCCTACAAAAATCAGAGAAAATTCTTTAAAATTTTCGCGCGCGCGCTTTGAGGCCGAGATCAAAAGCTACGTCGAGAAAAAATATGAGGAATTTAAGGACGGATCAAATGACTAATATAATCCTAAGCGGGGGCAGCGGCACGAGGCTGTGGCCCATCAGCCGCACGCTTATGCCAAAGCAGTTCGTGCGCCTCTTTGACGATCGCTCGCTTTTTATGATGAGCTACGAGCGAAACTCCCCGCTATGCGAGCGCACGCTCGTCGTCTCGAACGAACAGCAGTATTTTTTGGCGCTTGATCAGCTTGAGGCCCTGGGCGCGCACGGCGTAAAATTTTTGCTCGAGCCCGTCGGCAGAAACACGGCTCCTGCGATCGCGCTTGCGTGTTTGAGCTTAAAGGCCGAGGAGGTCGTTTTCGTAACGCCGAGCGATCATCTAATTAGAGATGAGGCAGCGTATAAAAACAGCGTCTTGCGCGCACGCGAGCTTGCGAAACAGGGGTTTTTGGTGACGTTTGGTATCAAGCCCGCGGATGCAAATACGGGTTATGGCTATATCGAAGCTAGCGGCGAGGACGTGTTGAAATTTCACGAAAAACCTGAGCTTGCGGTAGCGCAAAGCTACATAGCGGCGGGGAATTTTTACTGGAACAGCGGCATGTTTATGTTCAAAGCGGGCGTATTTTTAGACGAACTAAAGGCGCAGAGCCCTGAAATTTATGAAGCCTGCGTTCGCGCGCACGAAAATTCTAACGCTGAAAATCCGATTAGAATTAAACTCCCCGATATGCAAGAGATTCCAGCAGATAGCATCGACTACGCGGTTATGGAGCGCACGGGCCTCGCTAAGGTCGTGTCTGCAGACATCGGCTGGAGCGATCTTGGAAGCTTTGATAGCTTAGACGCCGAGCTGCCTAAAGACGCGAACGGTAACACTGCAAGCGAGCAAAATATCACTCTAAATTCTAAAAACAATCTCATCATCGGTTCGGGTCGCACGATAGCCGCCATAGACGTCGAGGATCTCGCTATCGTCGATACCAAGGACGCCCTGCTCGTATGCAAAAAAGGCTCTACTCAAAAGGTAAAGCAGGTGGTAGAGCGGCTCGGAGATAGCGATCTGGCGCGCGTGCACGTAACGACGCACCGCCCATGGGGCAGCTACACGGTGCTCGAAGATGAGCGCGGCTACAAGATCAAGCGCATCGTCGTTAAACCCGGCAAGCGGTTATCGCTTCAGAAGCACTATCATCGCAACGAGCACTGGATCGTCGTTAGCGGCACTGCGACTGTGACCGTGGGCGAGCGGAATTTCTTGCTGCGCGAGAATGAATCGACGTTCATTAGGATGGGCGAGGCTCATCGCCTCGCAAACGAAGGCAAGATCCCCGTCGTGCTAATCGAAGCTCAAGTCGGCAGCTATACCGGCGAGGACGATATCGTGCGCCTGCAAGACGATTTTAATAGGAGCTAGGATGAAAAAGCAACTCTGCGTTTTGATAATCTTGGCGGTCGATATTTTCGGCATCTGGCTTTGCTTCGGGCTTGCCGTGGTACTTAAAAATTTGCTTTACGGCGATAATGTGCTGCTGGACGTCGGCAGGTATCAGGGCTTTGCGCCGTCCTATGTCATAATGATATTTCTATTTTTCTATCAGGGGATATATTTGAGGCGGTATGATTTTTGGCACGAGAGTAGAATTTTAGTGAGAAGCTGCTTTTTTGGGCTTTTACTCAGCCTTGCGTTGCTTGCTTTAATCAAAGTCAATTACGAATTTTCGCGTGCCAGCTTTATTCTGAGCTTTGCCTTTATGGCGGTGGTTTTGCCGATTTTTAAGCTCATAACGAAAAGGGAGCTTTTTAAATTTGGCCTATGGCAGAAGAGGGCGAAAATTTTAGGCGAGGGCGAGGAGTTTGAAAACGCCGTCTTAGAAAGCGCGTATTTAGGATATGTTAGAGCTCTTGGCAGCGATTACGACGTGTTGTTTATCGGCGGAAGCAGGCTTGGGGCGAAAGCCTTGAACGAGCTTATCGAGCATAATATCAGAAAGAACAAAGAAATTTTATTCACCCCCGTGCTGCGCTCATACGATTTTACGCAGGCAGATATTTATAGCGTTTTTGCCTCGCGTACCAGCCTCTTTGCGATACGAAATTCTCTGAAAGGCCCTTTAAATTTAGCGCTTAAACGCGGGCTTGATTTGGCGCTAATTTTCTTAGCACTTCCTTTGCTGGTACCGATTTTTGGCGTAATCGCGCTGATGATGAAGCTAAAAGAGCCCACGGGGCGCATATTTTTTTCGCACCAAAGGATGGGGTTTGGCGGCAAGCCATTTGGGTGTCTGAAATTCCGCTCGATGAAAGAAAACGGTGATGAAATTTTAGCTCAGTATCTAAAGCAAAATCCGCAAGAGGTGGAGTATTTTGAAAAATATCACAAATACGAGCACGATCCGCGCATCACGAAGCTGGGCGATTTTTTGCGCAAAAGCTCGCTCGATGAGCTTCCGCAGCTGATCAACGTCCTAAAGGGTGAAATGAGCATCGTAGGTCCTCGCCCATGCGCGCAATATGAGCGAAAGGATATGGGTGAATATGCAGATCTCATCCTAGCCGTAAAGCCCGGCATTACGGGGCTTTGGCAGGTGAGCGGGCGCAGCGATGTGGATTTTGCGACCAGGGCCGGCATGGATACGTGGTATATGAAAAACTGGTCGATTTGGAACGACATCGTTATTATCTTAAAAACCTTCAAAGTCGTTTTGGCGCGCGAAGGGGCAAGCTGATCGGTTATCGAGTCCTTAAGACGGGGTCTTTCTTTTGAGATAAATTTTAAATTTAATATGGGCGCTTCGACCAAGATATTAGGATCGCCCTGAGTTAAATTTTGCCACGATTTAAAATACATAACAATACAATTGCGCGGCAATAGCTAGGAATTTGCGGCGCAAAATTTGAAGTTTTAAAAAAAATTTCATCATATACCTGCGTAAAAATAGAGCTGCACAAAAATGGTGACGATTTAATATGCACGACCTTAAGATTGTGTAGTATCACGGGAAAAGTATTGGCGCAAATTATATTGCTTAAGCGTACATAAAAATGGCGCTACCCGATAAAATTTTACTCCTGATTTTTTACTTCTGCTTGAATACTGCAACGTAAAATTTACGCAAGGCGGATAAATTTTGCCCTTACTTTCGCGCCGACGCATTTTAAAATTTTAAATTGCCTATTTCGTAAAAGCTGCAGTTATTTTAAAATTTAGAGAATTTGCAGATAAAATTTTGATCTGTTTGGGGGATAGGGGGAGAGTGCTAAGAAATTCTAACGGCATTACCGACGAAGGAGAATTAAGCTCGCTTGCGGATAATAATATCAAAAGTATCGATCTAAACTACAAAGAGACAACGTTAGACGAGAATTCTAACACCGTAAAGTAAGGCTCTAAGGCTTCTCTTATCGATGAGCTGATCTACGAATGGGCTGGAGCAAGTGAAGCGGCTAAAGACTCACGGGGAATTTATAGCTGCTTAAGTAAGGTGGATATAGAATTCGCAAAAGCAACCAAATCAAAGATGAGAAGAGGACTGAGATTTTATAACAATCACTATCGACAGATTGCTTCGCTTGTAAACTTCACCCGCAATGACGAGAAAAGCAAAAAAAATGGAAGGATAAAATTTGGAAAATTTTGAAAACTGGAATAAAAATGTTAAAAAACGGGATTTAAACTCAAACGAAAACGCAAATTTAAACGATTTTAATCAAAGAGACTACGATAAAGAGCCGATAGTAATTAAAAATCCTTATGAATTTTTTCTTTCAAATTTATTCTTTTTTTCTCATTGCGGAACGGTGCTTGTTTTATTGGTTTATGCTGATTATATGGGGATTGCAAATGTTAGCAATATTTTTCTATGGGCTTTTTTTGGGCTTGGCGTTTTGCATATCGTAGCTACATTTTATTATTATATCATTAAAAACAAATGCGAAACCAAATTCACAAATAAAACGATAGAATTTATCATAAATGGGGAAGTTAGAAGGGTTAAAAATTTGATAGATTTAGAGCCTATTACAAGAAATTTTAAGCTTTCGTATTCTCTTGGAGTATATTTTCATTTGTTTCTATTTTTTTTGATTATTTTAATTTCAATTAGTGAAAAATCATTGCTATATGTTTTTATAATAATGGTCTATTATATACTTTGGTTTCTTTTAAATTTTTTATTTAAACTTATTTTTCATTTGATTTTAGGCGGAAAATTAAAAGATTTTTCGTTGTATCCAGCTATTGTTTTTGATTATCCGCAATATATTGGTGGACGCTTGTGGAGATTAGCTACAATTGATATGCGATTATATAGTGGAAAATTTCATATGGTTTATATAATTCATAAGCAAGATTATTTAGATTTACAAAAATATTTTTCTGATAAGAAACATATAAATTTAAATTTGGTTAAAAAGAAATTTTCAACCTAAAAAAGGAGAAAAACATGAGTAGAGAATTGGTTGCTAAACAAGAATTAGACAAAGCAGAAGTAAGACTTAGAAAAATAGTGATTTAGCCAGATAATTAACTGAGTTATTTAAAGATGCGCTTTCTGGTGCCAATATGTCTCTTGGTGGCTTAGAAAAATATGTAGAAACAAATGGCAAAAGATACGCAGAAATTGAATTAGAAAAACTAGACGATTATATCAAGAAAGTAGGATTAGCAAATGGTTTGGCTGGTATAGTCGATGATACAAGCTGACGGGTCAAAGTTTTGGGCATACTGTCGTGGGCGTAGCTGTGGATTTTGGGCTTATTGCAATTACTAAATTTATCCCTGTTGTCGGTTGGATAACATTATGGTATGACATGGGAAATTTATTAGATAAGTTGGATGGAAAATATTTGATTTACGTAAACAGGCACAAAATTTATGGGACAAAATAACGAGCGACGGACTATCAGATATTGATATGAACGCTTTGCAAAAAGGTATTCTAAAAGTAACAATGCCCGATAAAACAGCCTATGCAAGACCGCTATCACCTATATTTTTCCCATACGGAGTAACTCCAAGCGGACTTTTAACGGGCGACTACAAAGACGATGTTTTATTTGGCGGATATGGCGATGATACGCTAATGGGTAAAGGCGGCGGCGATTTACTAATAGGTGGATATGGAAATGATAGGACAAATTATAAAAGCTTCCAAAGAGTTTAACAAGCTTAAGAGCTACTATACATTTTTTAATATATAGTAGTTTCTCTTAAACTACCTGTATAATCTAGCGTTTTTAGCATTTGAAATTTTTTTGAAAAAATTTGAAAGAGCCGTAAAACAGGGCTTTTAAAAAAACCAAAAAACTAAAAATAGGGGGAAAATTTGATAGATGGTGTCCCGTGTAGGATTCGAACCTACGGCCGCCTGATTAAGAGTCAGATGCTCTACCAACTGAGCTAACGAGACAAGAACTATAATTGTAGTGATAAAAATATAAAAAACTGATTAAATTTTATAAAAATTTCGTTAAATTTCATAAAATTTTATTCGGTCTTTATATACCTAATAACTCATAAAAATTAAATAAAATATTTTAGTAAAGAATCAATAAATTTTCTTAAAAAATAACCTATACGTTTCGATTTCACATCTAAACGCTCTTGCACAAACCCAACGCAAAGCCAAAGCAAGAAGCCCCATAAACGGGGCTTGGCTCGATAATTTATTTTGCTTTTTTAGCCTTTTTGCTTCGCGTAGCCTTAGCATGAGTTCTAGGAGAGCGGTTTGAGATGATTGGCTTACCATCAGGGTATTTTTTCTGCACGTGATTTACAGGTATCGCCGCACTGCTGCTAGCGCCGTATTTCTCGCCGTTTGTAAAATACCTCCTCATCACTTCTTTCCATCTTTTTGCGTATTTATTCGCGCGCGGAGAATCGTTTAAGATATCCTCGTAGTCGTAAATTCTCTCATAGAAGTCGTTAGTTAGCTGATCGTCGATAGTTATTCTGCCGTTGTCGATCGATACGCCTAGGTATACACCTGTTTGCTCGCCCGGGCTTACCATCCATGCAGAAATATCAGGTAGATCGGTTGCGCGACCTGTTCTTCTACCTACGCCGCCCGCCGCAGCACCTACATTGATCTCAAGGGTGTCTGTGCCGGTAAAAATGTCTTGATATGACTTTGTAGTGTGGAATATCATAACAATGTCGCTCGTCTCGTAGCCTGCTTGCAAGCCCACGCCGTAGCCTTTATATTTGATAAAAATCGGTGAACTCCACTCGCCGTTCTCGCCTTTGACGCTAAAAATTCCATCGCCGTATTGTAGCGATGCGCCCGCAGCTAAACGTTTTACGTCGGTTAGTATTGCGACGGCTTTGGCGCTGGTTAGATAGCGTTCATCGGTACCGAAGTTATTGGCCGCTACGAAAGATCTGACGACGTTAGTCGCTGCCGTAACCTCTTGATTTGCCACGACGTCCGCGTGCAAAAAACTGCAAAGTGCAAAAGATGCTAGAAGCAAAAACTTTTTCATCATTTAATCCTTTTAAAATTGAATTTTCGTTATTATAACAGCAATTTCATTCTTTTTAGCTAATTTTTAACAAAAAATTGATGAAAAATAACGAATTTTGGAAAATTTATGAAATTTCTAGCTATTTTTGCACTTTTGGCGATCAAAATTTTCGCTTTAGACATAGTAAACGGTGACGTTATTATCTTAAAATTAGATAAAAGCACAACCGAGTTGAGCTTTGGCTCAAAGAAAATCCCTCTCATCGAGGCGCCAAATTCTAGCGATAAAATCGCCGTTTTAGCAGCGAATTACCGTGCTAAGGGAGATTTCGCGCTGCGGATAGTAGATCAAAGCGGCAGCCACGAGCAGATCGTCGCTTTGAAAAAGGGCGAGTATAAAAAAGAGGCTCTAAGTGTCGCTCCTGGTAAAGTTAAACCACCTAAAGAAGCCGCCGCGCGTATCAAAAAAGAGCTCGACGAAGCTAACGCGATCTATGCGATTACCACGCCGCGCTATCTTTTTTCCACGCCGTTTGAGCTGCCTTTAAACTCCAAAATAACCTCTGCGTTCGGCAATGCCCGCACCTTTAATGGCGAGCTTAAAAGCTATCACAGCGGCACCGATTATCGTGCCGCAGTAGGCACTGCGGTGCGCGCAGCCAATGACGGCGTCGTAGTCATCGCCAAAGATCGCTACTACGCCGGCGGTTCGGTCGTGATCGATCACGGCGGCGGCATTTATTCGCAGTACTATCATCTAAGCGAGATCAAAGTGGCGCTTGGCGATTACGTTCGCAAAGGCGATGAAATCGCGCTTTCGGGCGAGAGCGGTAGAGTCAGCGGCCCGCATCTGCACTTCGGCATCGCGATCAACGGCGTTAGCGTCAATCCGCTAAGCTTCGTCGCTAAATTCAACGAAGCAGTTTTTGGCGAGCGCTAAAATGCCCTACAATCCGAAGGAGTTGATGAAAAAAATTCTCGCAGGCAGCGATTTTAAGCTAAAAGGCTCGGTCAAAGGCCGCGTGCGCGTCGCGAGTAGGGACGGAGCGATCGTAAATTTTACCGCCGCGGACTTCGGCGTGCAGAGCCTAAGCGACAAAATTTCGCTCAGTGGCGAGCAGTTTGAGCGTTTTAGAGCTAGAATTTTTGGGATTTTAAACTCTGGCGGACGTGAGCTTGCAGGTAGGCTCACGCTCTCTTCTACGCCCAAAAAGAAAGCCCGCGCAGATCGTCTCCGCGCAGCGGATGGCTATGCGGAGTTTGACGGCGCCTGCGATTTTGG
The DNA here is from genome assembly GCF_937996225.1 of uncultured Campylobacter sp. GTDB lineage: Bacteria > Campylobacterota > Campylobacteria > Campylobacterales > Campylobacteraceae > Campylobacter_B. The sequence continues at coordinate 15,292 of NZ_CALKTC010000072.1, forward strand.
TAGCTTTTGCGAAGGAGATTCGGGCGCAGTTTCGCCCGAAGCTGGCGGCAGCTTGGCAAAGACTTCGTATACTACAAACGCAAGGCGCGGCGAGCGAGATTTTTCTGCGCGCAGCGCTCATAACGCGCAAGATTTTACTTCGCAGGCAGAATTTCAAGATGTTTCGCAAGCAGAATTTTATGGTGCGGCTCGGGCGGAATTTTGCGTAGATACCGCGTGGGATACGTCGTGCGAGAATTTAATTTCGCAAAATGACGCTGTGCAGAATGACATGAGCGTGGGGCTTGCTGCTAATTTCGAAGAGAGCGAAAATGCGAGGAGTAAAAATTTTATGCCGCAAAGCTCTGTGTCTGCGAATTCTGCCAAAGGGCAAAGCTTCATTCCTGCATCGCGAAATTTTATTTCCGCGCAAAGCTCTGCGCTCGTGAAAGATTCCGCATTTGAGGCGCAAAATTCTAATTTTATGGCGCAAACGGAGAATTTTGCAGCTGAAAATTCGTTTGTAGCAGAGCAGGGCGCGAACTTACGAAGTAAAAATTCTACGGCGCAAAGCTCTGCATCAAAAAATTCCACTTTCGCAAATTCTGCGCTTGATATAAAGTGCGCAAATGATTGTGGGCCTCAAGGCTCCGAGTTTTCTAAGGGGCAAATCGCGAATTCCGCTAGCTGCCGTGCCGCAAATTTTGCCTTAGAAAATGCCTCGGAATCCGCGCTTCAAGATGAGAATTTCGTCGGTGAGGATTCAATATTTTTGGCAAAAGGGCAAAATTACGCGCTAAAAAATTCCGACGAGCAAAATTTAGCACAGAAAATCTCCGCACAAGAGCGGCACCCTTCAAATTTGCCGCCGCAAGCGGGAAATAAATTTGTGCCCGAATTTGAGCAATCCGCGCAGTCTGCGTTAACGGGTGAGAATTCTACGTTTGCTTCTTCTATGGCGGAGGGGGCGCTTGGTGATGAGCCCGCGTCTGCTGCTTTTGGGAGCGAATCAACTTTTGCGACTAAGCCCGTAAATTTCTATGGCAAGCCTGCGCGCAAAGCGCCTGCGAAAGAGCGCGCGCGCCTGACGGGGCGTCCGCAGGCTCTGCCTATTGCAAGCACTTCGCGTCCTATCTCGCTACCGCAAGCGTCTAAAGCTAGGCTCATCGAGCTTAAGCCGCGTTTCATAGGCATCGCGCATAGGATTAAAATTTCGTTTTTGAAAAAGAGCGCGAGCGAGCCCGGCGAAGGGGTTTTGGCGCGCGTTCGTATTCCGCTTTTGATGGAGAATTTCGGTCTTAATGATATTTTGTCGTCCACGGCGAACTACCAAACGGCGAAAAAGATGGTGCGCACGATCGCCGATCTTTACATCGCTAAGGATCTGCGCGGCGTGCACATAGGCGTGCCGGTACGCCTTGAAATGGGCTTTAAAAGCGGTATCTCCGACGTCAGCAACCACGCCTTTATTTTCAAGCTCGTCGAGGACAGCCTCGTCAAAAACGGCGTCATTGACGATGATAACGCAGATATCGTGCGCGAGATCAAGCTTTTTAAGCAAGACGTTTTCGACGGGGTTTTGGTAAACATCGTACGGTTTGAGTAGAGGCTTTGCGGCGCCTTGCGTGTAAATTTTAAAAAATTCGCGTTACCGCATGAAATTCCATCGTTTTCGAGCTTTAGCTTGCACCGCAGCAAGCGCTTTTTAAAATTTTTTTGATCAAACCAGTAAAAATTTGAAAGGATTGAGATGCAAAAAGCCTTTTTTAATTCGCCCATTGGAATGCTTGAAATTTGGGATGATGAGATCGGGATCTGCAGTATCGACTGGGTCAAAAGCTCTGCCTGCAGCCCCAATGATGAGATCTTTAAAAAACACGACGCAGGGCTTAAATTCGGCTTTGTGCGTGCAGCGGATGATAAAGGACGCGATTTAAGGCCTAGCGATTTAAAAAAGAATTTGGCTCTTTGCACCGACGAGCTTAGCGCCTATTTTAGGGGCGAGCTTGAGAGCTTTGGCGTTAAACTGAGCCAAAATGGCACGCAGTTTCAAAAGTCCGTGTGGAGCGCGCTTTTAGATATCCCCTATGGCGAGGTCGTAACATACGGCGAGCTAGCCGCGGCTATCGGCAGACCGCGCGCAAGCCGAGCAGTAGGCAGCGCAAATGGCAAAAACAAGATCCCAATCATCGTGCCGTGCCACCGCGTCGTAGCTGCGGGCGGGCTCGGCGGATACAGCGGCGCGGGCGGCGTAGCGACCAAAGCGTGGCTACTAAACTTTGAAAGAGAAAATTTAGCCAAATTTGGCAAGTAAAATTCCGTTAAATTCTGCTTTGCAGGTACGGCGCTGATTTTAAAATTTCACCGCGTGACGCTGTGAAATTTCATAAAGCGATTTTGTAAATTTCTAGTTTTTGCGGCGACCAAGATAGTTGAAATTTTGCAAGAAGCGAAACTTGCTATGCTGACTTAAAGCCCTAATTTTAAATTTATCGCGCCTTAGACGCCTGCTATGAGCGGTTGAAATTTTTCGCAGTGATAAAATTTAGCCTCGCGAAATTCCGCTCTGAAATCCTTCGATAAATTTTCATCTTGCGTGCATTTAATGTAGCAGCGCGCGAGGCGGTAAAATTTTGCCGCTCCTTTTTGTGTAGATAGGCAAGGATAGCAAGGTTTTGTTGTGGAGTTTTGCAGAGGCTAAAAATTCTATGCTGCCGCGCTGCAAGGGTAAAATTCAACGCCGCCGTATTAAGGCAAAGTAAATTTTTAATTGCGCTTGCCGAGGTAGGGTAAAATTCCCGCAGAGGCGGTAACCGGGGCAGAATTTATCCCAGCGGTAACGTGACTAAGTAAAATTTTATAGATCCACGAAGCGGGCGGTATCCTGGGGGGCAGAAGCAGCATTGTCTTAGCCAAGCTTCTTGCGTAAGCAGCGGGCGCGTCAAAGATAAAATTTTTCACGGAGACGGCAAAGTACAGCAGTGTGCCGCTAGGGGCACCTAGCGAATATGAAATTTTGCGCGAAGAGAGCGAGGGAAATTTTGCGCAAAGATCGCGCTATTTGCTGAAATTCTCGCAGAAGCAGTATTTTTATAAAAAATCCTAATAGAGGCAGCGTTATCGTCGTCAAAACTCGCCTTCGAAGCGGCAATGTTTTACTGAAGCTTCTTGCGAAAGCGACGTTGCATAGCAAAGTAATTGTAAAAGCGGCAAGCGTACTGCAGATGAAATTCTTAACAAAAGTGGCATATCAGAGCGAAATCCCATTCAAAATCACGGCAGAGATAAAATTTGCCAAGCAACTACGAGCGAAAACCCCGGCAAATTCAGCAAAGTTTGGGTAGAACGCAGAATTTTATCAAATCTACGTAGCTTTGCCAAATCCCTAAATTAGTCGAAATTTTCTATCAGATCGCTAAAAATTTTAGCTAGATTTTCGACATCACTAATCTCTACTCGTTCGTTGATCTGATGGATCGTGTCGTTTCGCACGCCAAACTCCGCCGTCTCCACGCCAAACTCCGCGAAGTATCTCGCATCGCTCGTGCCGCCTGCGGTGTTTAGCTCGGCTGCTGCGCCGCAGATCTTCTGCACGCTAGCGCTTAGTTTTTGCACGATTTTGGAGTTTCGCTGAGTTAAAAAAGGCTTTGAGGAGCTTTTTAGCGCAAGGTGTAGCGACGCGCCTGCTCGCAGCTGCGCGGTGCAGCTCATTTCTAGCTTGCCGCAGGATTCGCTTTCGCTGCATAGCGCATCTTTAGCGTCCAGTTCAAATAACCTCAGTACGTAGTCTCGCACGTCCTCTAGCCCCAGCCCTACGCCACCGCGGACGTTAAACATCACGCGCACGTCCTTGGGTGTTACGTTTACTACCTGCGAACCGCCGCGAATGTCGGTGATGACTATCTTGGCTGGAGCGAAATCCTCGCTGCCCGCGTCCAGATCATGCCCCGCGAGGCTTGCGAGAACCGGCGCTAAAATGTGGACAGGATTGATGCATTTATCGGGGTAGGCTGCGTGCCCGCCGATGCCCGTGAGCGTGAGGACGCCGTTAATCGAGCCGCGACGGCCGATCTTAATGGTATCGCCGAAGCGCACTTCGCATGTAGGCTCCGCAACGACTGCGAAGTCGGGTAGGGCACCTTGCTCGCGCAATTTAGAAAGCATTTCGCGCGTGCCGTAGATGCCGTCACCCTCCTCATCGCTGGTTAGCAGCAGGCTTAGCGTGCCCTTAAAATCGCGTGCCGCCGCTAGCGCGCAGATCGCCGCTGCGATGCCGCTTTTCATATCCTGCGCGCCGCGCCCGTATAAAAAGCCCTCCGCTTCCACCGGCACAAACGGATCGCTCGCCCAGCCCTCGCCCGGCGGCACGACGTCGATGTGTCCGGCAAAGCACAGATGCGGACCCTGTCCGAAGCACTTGGTAAAAATCGCGTTAGTTACGCCGTTTAGCTCGAATCTATCCTCGCTAAAGTCTGCCAGCAGCATCGAGACGTAGTTGAAAGCTCCGTCGTCGCTAGGCGTGAGCGAGCGGAATTTGATGAGCTCTTTTAGAATTTCAATCGGTTTCATAAGCCTTCCTTCGGTTTAAATTTTAGCAAAAATTATAGCGTATAAAAGCTTTAGCGCAAAAAATACCAAAATAAACGCCGAGATATATGCAAATGCCCGCACTACTATGTTTGGAAGCTTGCTGCGAGCTAGATATATCGCAAGCGGAAAAAGCGTGATCCAAGCTAAGATTCCGCTTACAAGCCCCGCAAGGGCAAGCGCAAAATCTGCTCGCGCGGTGCTGGCAGAGACGCTGAGCCAAAATATAATGACGTATGGATTTAGTAAATTTATCAAAAAGCCTTTGCCGTAAAGCGCCGCGCCCGAGCAAGCCTCGACGCTTGCAGGCTGCACCGAGCGAGTCGCGCCATGCCAGATCGCGTACGCCGTGTAGAGCAAAAAGCACGCGCCAAATATCGATATGCAGTAAAAAACGATCGGGGTTTTGGCTAACTGCGATATGCCGAACGCCGATAGCGCCAGATAGAGCATATCCGCGCTCATGGCGCCGATGCCCAGGCACAGCGCCTTGGTGTAGCTTCGCAGCGCGTAGGACATTATCAGCACGTTTACCGGGCCAATCGGCACGCTAACGCCCAGACCCATCAAAACCCCTTGTACGAACGATTGCATCCTTTTGCTTGTACTCCCCAAACTGCTCTAAAATTTCGGCACGCGGCGCTGCGAAAAAACCTATGGACGCGGCTTTGCGAATAGATCGATGACGCACAGCTTCGCGAATGGATCAATCCTAAAATTCCGCGCGACCGCCGATCGGTTTTTAAATTTAACGCAATCGCCGCCGTAATGCGCCTTAAGCTTTAAAATTTTAACGCGTGCGTCGTAGCCCGCTCGGCTCTAAAATTTTTAACGTGTGCGCTTGCATGCGCCTCGACTTTGAAATTTTAACGAGCGATTCACATACACGCTCAGTCTCAAAATTTCAATATGAGCATTATGTGCTTGAAATTTATACGAGCATTCATGCGGTGGACCCGCTCACTAGACTTCAAATTTAGTTTTTAAATTTTAACGCACGGATCGTGGTTTAAATTTACGGCTTGAATTTTGCGAGGCAAAATCCGCCGTCTCGCTAAGTTTGCAAGCTAAATTTCGCAAGGCGAAATTTAAACTAGCAAAGATTGGCGACGAACGGCGGCTCGCGCAAGTCGGTAATTTTAATCGCGTAAATTTAAAGATCGCGGCGGCAAAATTTAGCTCGCCGAAATTTTATTTTGCGTAATTTCACCTTTCTGCGCTCATAAATGGCTCATGATCGCGGCTAAAATTTCGCGAAGTAAAATTCGCACCTTAAAATTTTATCCGCAAATTTTAAAAACCCAGTCGCGGCGCTTTAAATTTAGCCGCACGCCCGCAATTTGGCTACGCTCGCATTTTAAATTTTATCGCCCGCCACAGACAAAACCTGCACGCAAAACAGACGCACCACAAAACCTGCATGCAGAGCAAACCCCGCCGCAAGGCTAACGCGCCGTAAATTTTATCGTTTCGAAGCGGGGCAAATTCTGTGCTACAAAGCAAAACCTGCGCGCCGCCGGATTAAATTTACGTCGCAGAGCGAATTCCGCGCCGCAACCATCTTCGTGAAAAGCCCGCGAGGCAAGGGCTTTAAGTAGCTTGCTTAGTAAAATTCTGCGATCGCAATAGCTAAATTTAAAACGAAAAATCCCCCGTCGCGCCGTGCGACATGCTCTCATAGACCGCTTTGACGTATTTGTCGCGCACCGCGCAATCTAGCAGCTTCTCGCACTCCAGGCAGCTGGTGAGGTTGTGCTCTGCCTGGCACGCCTGCAGCGCAGTTAAGCTTTTATCCAAAATTTCGTCGTAAACGTCGCGCGGCGCGGCGACCTCGGTATCAGCCATCAGTTTTTCCCGCCGTAAATTTCATGCATCTTCGCGATCTCGTACTTCGAGCCGAAGAAACAAGGGCTGCTTTGGTGGATTTTTTCAATCTTAAGATCCAAAAGAGAGCCGTTCGCGCCGTCGCTAGTGGCGCCTCCAGCGCGCTCGAATATGAACGCAAACGGCAGCACTTCGAAAGTTACGCGAAGCTTGCCGTGCGGATGATCGCTAGTGGCGGGGTAGCTGAAAAGTCCGCCGCCTTTTAATAAAATTTGATGCAGATCGCTTACCATCGCGCCGCTGTATCGCAGACGGTAGCCCTCATCAAACAGCACCCGCACGAGCTTTCGGTGCGGTTCGCTCCAGCCCTTTTGCGTCGCACCGGTGGCGTTTAGTTTGCCTTTTTGCTGTAGGCGCAGGTCTTTTACGAAGCTAAATTTGCCCTCGCGATTTAGGCGGTAGAGCTTCGGCGCGTCCTCGCAAACGACCATCTCAAGGCGCGGCCCGTAGATGCAATAGATCGCCGCTTTTAAGCTTGCGGGCGAAATTTCATCCTCGTAGATGCCGAAAATCGAGCCCACGGCGAAATTTACGTCCACCAAGCTCGAGCCGTCAAGCGGATCATAGGCGATGATTAGGCGCGCGTCCTTTCGAAGCTCTAGCGCCTCCTCTTTCTCCTCGCTGATTAGGGCGCGTACGAGCGGATTTTCGCGAAATTCCGCCTCGATTATGGCGTCGCTTTTTACGTCGAGTTTGAGCTGCGTATCGCCCGTGCTGTTGTGATGATCTGTGTAGCCGAAGTCCGCGTATTTCAGCTCCTCGGCGATTTGTAGCGCGATATTTTGGATTGATTTTACGATCTCTTGCATTTTATTCCTTTACATTTTTTTGGCGTTTTTTAAGATCCATTCGCTAATGCCCGCAGCGTCGTTGATGTCGAAATTTACGCGGCAAAATTTATCCATCTGCTCGCCGCTTAAATTTGAAGCGATCGCGTCCGAAAATGGCAGATACGCCGGATCGATCTTGTCGCGAAATAGGCTTATGCGCGGCAGCGGCAGCGTCTTTAACCCTTCTACGAGCAAGATATCAAACTCGCCTAGCATCCGCACGACCTCGTCAATCTGCATACAGCGCTGCGAAAAATAGCTCGTTCGCGTCGGGCTCATCACGACGGTTTCGGCGCCGAGCTCGCTAAATTTGGCGCTGTCTTTGCCCTCTACGTCAAAGCGCGCCTTATCGCCCGGATCGTGCTTTACGATCGCGATCCGCAGCCCGCTAGCGATAAAAATTTTAGCGATCTTGCAGATTAGCGTCGTTTTGCCGCTGTTGGAAGGGCCTGAAAATGCGATAACAAGTCTTTTCATTTTTAAAATCCGGCTTTTTAAGATGAGCAGATTGTAGCGAATTTAGCCTTTTAAAAAGCAAAATTCGTTAAAATGCGCCTAAAATTTCAAAGGAAAATCGATGAAGAAATTTGATTTTGGCGGCGCGCTAAACGGCCTGCTGAAGGGCTCGCTCTTAGCCGCGTTAGCGCTATTTTTAAGCTCCTGCTCCGCAAACGATCCCCGTCACGATCCGCTTAAAAACGAGTTTTTGGCCTACACGCAAAAATTTGAATCGGTGCGCGCGGGCGATCGCTATTTGGCAGTGGCGACCTATCTAAATCCCGTCGCGCCCGAGCTTAGAAACGCCGCGGAGGACGAGGTGTTTTTGCTCACCTCCTATCCTAAAGAGATTCAGATCCGCGCGGTGCAGATCAACGGCGCAAACGCAAACGTAACGCCGCTGCACGACGGTGATCCGCTTTTGCAAAAGGAGCTTTTTAAGATCGCGTGGGCGAGCCGCTACAAGATCACCGCGCCTAAGAGCGATAAGGACGAGCTGGTGCTTAGCTACCGCACCTCAAATGGTCTGGGTGCCACGATGAAATTTCGTAAAATTTCAAAGTCGCTGTATTGGCAGCCGCAGATCGATCTGAAAGATTAAAGGAGAGAGGGTGGGTTACGACATAAGCTATCACGCGATCGGCAAAGATGAAATTTCGCAGTGGTATTTTAAGCCGCTAAAGCTCGCGCAGAGGGGAGATTTTGAGGCTATCGCCCAAATCGCTCGCGAAGCGGGGGTGGATGAATTTTATGTAGAAAAATACGCGGACGGCTTCCGCTCGGCGCTGCAGTACGGCACAGGGGGCATTTTTAATAAAACGCACGGATTTCACCTCGCCGTGGCGCAGGGCTATTTTAGAGAGTATTTTTACACGCGCGGCACGGCGTTTAGCTTTTTGGCGGCGCAAAGCTTTAAATTTAAACCCTATATAAGCGATTGGCGCGAGGTTTTGCCGAAGGAATTTTTAGCGGAATTTAGCGGCGAAATTCATAACGAGATCGTCGAAAACTACTGCTGCGGCGCGTATCTTGGCGCCGATAACGTGCAGAAACTGCTGCGCGATTATGAAGCGGACGGCAAGATAAAAGAGGCGATAGATGAGTTTTACGCGCAGAATTTGCCCGTGTTTTTAAAGGCGCTAAATTCTGCCGCAGAGCTTGGAGTAGGGCTGCTTGAGGCTACCGAAGTGGTTGAGCCCAATCCGATCGATCTAAATAAGTCCGAGTCGTTTTCAAATCTTTTTAATTGCGATACTCAGGGCGCGCTGATCTACGCGGAAATCGCCGCGCAGCAGATCGGCGAGGCGATAGAGCGAGATAAGACAGGCGGAGGAGATACTACGGGCGGAGAGAATTTTGCCTTGCGCGGCGCCAATGCAACGAGCGACGGCACAATGAAAGAAAGCGGCGAGAATTCCGTCCCGTGCATCGGCGATACGATAGAAGACGGCGGCGAGAATTCTGCCGCAGAAGATCATGAAGACGAAACCTCCGCGGGCGGAAAGAAGTCGCTTTTCGGCAAGATCAAAGGGCTTTTCAAATAGAAATTTGATTGATAAATTTAAAAGGGCTTGCGGAGTCGCGCGATTTAAATCGCGATTAAATCATCTCGCGCTCGCAGGCTCCGCGCCGTTAAATTTAACTAAAACGGCGCAGTCGGCAAGCGTAAATTTAAAATTTAAAGCTTGCCAAAATTTAAACGGCGAGCTGCATATCCGAAGTTACGAAATTTTAAGGCGTCGCAAACAAGCAAACAAGCTGCAAAGCGGCTAAATTTAAACTTGTCGCAGCCTTTGCGGCGGATAAGCTGCGGATAGGTTATATGTTTAAATTCCATAACCAAAAGCGCCCGATTTTGATTTCATGTCACTTAAAATTATACGTTCGGGCGCTAATTTGATCGCTCACAAAACGCCGCGATAAAATTTCAATAAATTTTAGATTTTAAAGCTCGTCGCCCCAGAAATAAAGCTCGAAAAAAGCAAGTGCAAAGATAAAAAACAATATCAGCGCCGCGCCGCCCGCTCGGACGTAGCTCTCGTCCCCTACGCCGAATTGCACGCAATAGACAAACGCCATAAAAGACAAGCAAGCCACTAAATT
>NZ_CALKTC010000073.1 GCF_937996225.1 uncultured Campylobacter sp.
CGGCGCGAAACGGAAATGTGATTATACAAGAGCGATGCTTAAAGGGGGCTGAATAATTAAGAGAAATTTTAAAAAACGATTTGGAAAATTTTAAATTTCATAATGAAATTTTATGTTTAACACGCCTGAGACAAATTTTATCTCCAGCCTCCGTAAAAATTTTATAAATTTTGTAAACGACCGTATCCAAACTAAAATTTCATTATACCGCGATATGCCGCAATTCGCGACCGCCGACCGCACCCATTCGCCCGTAAAACCCGCTTGCAAAACACTTAAGCGCACGATTATAAGATTTCGCTATAATCACGTCTGATTTAAAATTTATCAAAATTAAAAGGATTTCTATGCGCGCAATTTTTTCTATCTATATCTTCATCATCGCGGCCCTTATCGGCATCGAGCTCTCGCTCGGCGCACTCGTCGCGCCCGTGGTATTTTTCCCGCAGCAGATTATCGGAGAGGGCGTGTTATCGCACTTTCAAAGCGGCAAGCTGATGAGCGAGATCTTCGTAAAATACGGCGGCATCCTCATCGCAGTCTCGGTAATCTGCCTCGTTTTTGAGATGATAAATTTCAACAACAACAAATCGCAATCCTTTCGCTTGCGCCTTTCGACCCTGATGCTGACGCTAGTAAATATCATCTTAGCCCTACTTTTCGTGCTTTACTTTACCGACTATGTCATAAGCGCCCAAAAGATCGGTACAGAAGCGACGATGACGCCGGAATTTGCCCAAATCCACGCGGCTAGCGAGTGGTGCATGAAACTCATCATCGTGTTTCAAACGGTGCTATTTTTCGCAAAAATCCTTCCTGCCCTGACTGCGAGAGATGTCGCGGCGGCGAAAGATGCGCGGGATGAAGATTAAAATTTACTACGAAGATACCGACGCGCAGGGCATCGTGTATCACGCCAACTACATAAAATTTTGCGAGCGGGCGCGCAGTGAAGCGCTTATGCAGGCCGGGGTGGACTTCGCGCGTGCGGACGCACATTTCGTAGTTAGCGAGCTTTGCGCTAAATTTCTCCGCCCCGCGCGCCTCGGCGACACGCTTGAAATTCGCACGAGCCTAGCCGCGCTCAAAAACGCCAGCGCCCTTTTACGACAAGAAATTTACAAGATCAAAGATATTAAAAACACGGATTTCAGCGAGCTTTTATACGCACAGGACGTAAAAATTGCCTTCGTAAAAGAAGACAGGCCGATCAAATTTAGCGCCGAAATTTTAGAATTTTTCAGATCTTTGAGATAAATTTATCTTGCGGGTTCAAATTTGCCTAGTCGTGTGCGGCACAAACACAGCGCAGACCGGCTTTCGGCATAAAATCCAAGGATACACGGAGCTCTTAGACGATATAAAATTTACGGACGAGATAAAATTTTACGACATAGAATTTCGCTCGGCATTGAGGTTTAAATTTAACGCTACGCCGCGACGTAAATCCCTCACGCATCCCGAGATAGCTAAATAAAAAACAAAATTTGAAATATCGAAATTTTGCAATGACGTTAAATTTTGCCCTGCCCCGCCGCTTTATGAAATTTCTCGTCTTCAAATTTAAACCCGCGCAGATCGAGTCTGTGTTTTGCCTCGCTAAAATCCCGCTTGTCCGTGAAATTTAAGCAGGCTAAATTCGCCCCGTCCGCTCACACGCTACAATAAAAATTGCGACGCCCGCGCAAAAAGCTGCGCACAAAATCAAAATAGCGCGCAGAACAAGCGCCAAAATGCGCCTCACAGCAGCCCTTTTATCTTTTGCAAATCCTCTTTGAAAAGCTCCGCTTTGCTCGGATTTTGCGCGATGAATGCGGGATCGAAGCTCGGTACGAAGCTGATACCGCCTTCGTTAAAGACCGAGCCGTGCAGCACGTCCATGCCCGCCAAATCGCCGTTTCGCAGCACGATTTTACAGCAGAGTTCCCCTAGACAGAGCACGACTTTGGGCTTTAAAATTTTGATCTCGTCGGCAAGATAGGGCGCGCATTTTAAAATTATTTCCGAGCTTATGCGCCTATTTTGCGGCACCGCGCACCTTATCAAAAAGCTAAAATAGATCTCCTCGGGCGCGCAAATTTGATCTAGCGCCGCTGCTACCTGAGCCTCCAAACTGCCGCCAAAACCTTCGTTAGCGCCCGGCGCAAGAGCCACGATCATAAGTTTTACATTCGCGGGAGCTTTAGAATTTTTGAAATTTTTGATAGTTTTGAAATTTTTAAAATTTTGCTCGCCGCTTCCCGTGCGCGTTTTAGCAAGCTCGCAGAGATTGCACTCGGCGGTAGCGGATTTTAGCGCGTCCAGCGCCTTAAAAAATCGCGCGCCGCCGCTTAAAATTTCAGCGCCTACGTAGCGATAGCCGAACGCTTTGTAATAAAGCAGCCTGCGTAGTTGCGAGTTTTGCACGGCGCGCCTACGATCTGTTTAAATTTCGCGCGACGAATCCGCGATCAAACTGTGCCAAATCTTTGTAAAATTCCGCCCTAAAGCCCTGCTCGCGCAAAAACGCCGACAAGCTCTGCTTTTGATCGTAGCCCATCTCGCAGGCTAAAAATTTTGCGCGCCGTGCGGCAATCAGCACGATGCGTTTTAAAATTTCATCCCCCCACTCGCCGCCAAACAGCGCTTGTTTCGGCTCCTGCAGCACGCGTGCATCCAATGCGTAGGAGTTTGCGATGTAGGGCGGATTTGAGACGATGAGATCAAACTCGCCCGCGATCTCATCTGCGTAGGCGCAGTGTACAAACTCGACGTCCGCGCCTAAGTTCGCGGCATTTGCGCGCGCTACCTCAAGCGAATCCGCACTGATGTCGCTAGCCGTGATACGGCAAGCGGGAAGGAGCTTTTTTAAACAGATAGCGATTATGCCGCTGCCCGTGCCGATCTCGCAAATGCGCGGCTCGCCCAAGCTTTGCGCCAAAGTAAGCGCCTTTTTTACTAAAATTTCGGTCTCGCAGCGCGGTATCAGCACCCGCTCGTCGACGTAAAATTTAAAGCCCATAAACTCGCAGCTTTGCGTGATGTATTCAAGCGGACGGCCATCTTTAAATTCAACGATCTTAGCGCGAAACTCCGCTTCATGCGCGAGCTCTTCCGAGCATCTTAGCACGAGCTCTTCGCTGCTAAGTCGCTCGCAAAGCTTTAAAATTTCGCGCGCGACGTATTTTGAGCCGCACTGCCCCAAGCCCCATCTTAGCGCCTCAGCGATCCTCATCAAGCTCTCTTATGCGCTCATACAGGCTCGGGTGCGAATGATACACCGCGGCGTAAATTTTATGAGCGAGCGGGAATGCCTTGTTTTCGCTACCCAGCTTCTTTAGCGCGCCGATCATGCTCTCTTTATCCTGCATGCTGGCACCATGCCGGTCTGCGCTAAATTCGTGCATGCGGCTAAGCTTGGAGATTACAGGCTCAAAAAACGCATGCAAAATCGGTGCAAACAAAATCATAAAAACCAGCGTCGCGCCGCCGTCCGCGTTAAGTCCTAGCGCGCTAAATACGCCTGCGGGAAGGTTTCCGAATACCGCGAATGTCGCGCCCAAAAGCACGAAGCTAAGCGCTAAGCCTTTCAAAATGTCGCCGTGTTTGAAATGCCCGAGCTCGTGCCCTAAAACGGCCAAAATTTCATCCTCGCTCAGCTTCTCTATGAGCGTGTCGAAAAGCACGACCTTTTTCGTCGCGCCGAAGCCGCCAAAATAGGCGTTTAGCCGTTTGTCGCGCTTGCTTGCGTCAATCGTAAAAACGCCGCTACTTTTAAAGCCACAGCGCTGCAAAAGCCCCTCTATGCGCTCTTTTAGCTCGCCTTGCTCTAGCGGCTGCATCTTATTAAACAGCGGCGCGATAACGGTCGGATAGATCAGATTTATCAGTAAAACTACGCCGAAGCTTAGCAGAAAGCCCCAGACCCACCAGTGTGCGCCTAGGCTATTTACGCAAAAAACGAGCGCGGAGGCTACCGCAAAGCCGAAAACCAGCGTGAGCGTGAGCGATTTTAGCGTATCTTTTACGAAAACGGCGGGCGTTATCGTGGAAAAGCCTAAGCGCCTGTCTTTGACGAAGGTTTTGTAAATTTCAAGCGGAAGCGATATCGCGCCGCCGATGATTAAAAACGCCGTTACAAAGCAGCTTCCCGCCAAAATCCCATCGCCCGCTAGATCATATATCGCGCGCTGTAACGCGCCCGCACCCGCAAGTATCCAAATAAGCGCCGCCGCAAACGAAAAGCAGTGCGAAAATATATTAAATTTTAAATTTACCGCGCCGACCTCGCCCGCTTTGCGATAATCCTCCTCGCTAAGCACCACCGCAGGCTCTTTTAGCTTGGCGCGGATGAAGCTTAGCTCGAGCAGATCGAGCGAAATTTTATAAATCGTGTAAAGCGCGTATAAAAAGATCAAAAACCAAACCATCGCGCCTACTTTAGGCTCTCGGCGAGCGAAAGCACTTCGTAATATTCATTTTCCATACTGTTTAACGTTCCTCTTTTTTCTTCAAGTTCTTCAAAAAGCCCCTGCATCCCGAGCTTTTGATAAATTTCAGGCGTCGAGAGCGCGTGATTTAGCTCTTTTATACGCGCCTCGATAGCCTCGATCTTAGCGGGATACTCCTCTAAAATTTTATTCTGCTTATAGCTAAGCTTCGCGGCGCTCGTTTTCTCCTTTTTGTTTTCGCGGCCGCCTTCCTCCGCGCTCGCGCCCGCGCCCGCGCCCGCGCCCGCATCGGCTTCGATCCGGTCAATCTCCGCCATCTCGTCTTCAAACTCCAAATACTGCGAATAGGGCATTTGAATTTGATCGATAACGCCGTTTTTTTCAAAAACCCAAAGCTTATTTGTGATCTTATCGATGAAATAGCGATCGTGGCTTACAATGATTACCGCACCTTCGAAGCTTAGCAGATAATCTTCCAAAATATTGATCGTCGCGATATCAAGATCATTCGTCGGCTCGTCCAAGATCAGGCAATCGTACTGCTCGGTAAAGAGCTTGGCAAGCGCCAGACGGTTCTTTTCGCCGCCGCTAAGAACGCCGACGGGCTTATCTAAAAACTCCTTCGGAAATAAGAAATTTTTCAAATATCCGTATACGTGCATGTAGCTGCCGCGGACGTTGATGTGATCGCCGCCGTTGGGACAGAAAATTTCGATTATACTTTTATCGTCCGTAATGCCGCTGCGGGTCTGATCGAAGTAGCCGATCCTGATCTCGCCGCGTTTGATCTCGCCCGCATCGATCTTGCTGCGACCGAGTAGAATTTTAAGCAGAGTGCTTTTGCCAGCGCCGTTAGCGCCTACGATACCGATACGCTCGCCCTGCAAAACCCGCGCCGAAAAGCCCTTGAAAAGCACCTTGCCATTTAAAATTTTACCGATATTCGTGCATTCAAAGAGCATTTTTTTGCGATTGTCGCCGCCCGTGCCGTTAAAGCTCCTGCTCGCGCGCTCCAGCTCGAGCCGCACGCGACGGATCGCGCCCGGGTTTTTCTTCGCATCCTGCCTCATCTGCATGATGCGCGCCTTGCGCCCTTCGTTGCGTTTAAGGCGCGCCTTTACACCGCGGTGCAGCCACTCCTCCTCGGCGCGCAGCTGTTTAAGCAGCGTCTCGTGGGACTTTTCGAGCGAAGCAAGCATCTCCTGCTTGCGCCTCAGATAGTTCTCGTATCCGCCGTCGAAATTTGAAATTTTACCCTCTTCGATCTCGATACTGCGCGTCGCCAAGCGGTCGATGAAGTAGCGATCGTGGCTGATAAAAACAATCGTCTGCTTCGAGCCGAGCAGCATGTCCTCTAGAAATTTCACCATATAGACGTCGAGGTGGTTCGTGGGCTCGTCCAGCAGCAGCACGTCGGGCTTTTTAAGCACCAGCGCGCCCAGCGCCACGCGACGAATTTCGCCGCCGCTAAGCGTACAGACGGAGCGATTTTCGTAAATTTTAAGCCCGAAATTTTGCAGCACCTGCTCGATCTTATTGTCGATCTGCCAGCCATCCTTGGCCTCGATAAATTTAATCAGCTCGTCCTGGCGCGCCAAAAGCTCCTTGTTTTCGGGCTGTGCGGCGATTTTACTCGAGATCGCGTCGTATTCGCTAAGGGCGGCGTAAATTTCAGCTAGCTCCCGTCGCAGCGCGTCTTTGACCGAGAGATTGTCTTCAAATTTCGGCGTTTGAGCGAGCATCTGGATATTTAGCCCGTTTTGAGTGATCACGCGTCCCTCGTCAATCTCGCACAGACCTGCAATTATCTTCATCAGCGTGGACTTGCCGTCACCGTTTTTGCCGATCACGGCAACGCGCTCATTGGCGTCCAGTGCGAAATTTACGCCGTCTAAAACGACGTGAGAGCCGAATTTTTTCGTAACATCGATAAGCTCGATCAAAGCCAATTTTAAGTTCCTCTAGTGTTAAATTCGGTGATTTTACACAAAATTCTATTAAATTTTAATAACTTTTAAAGCTTTAGCGATGCAAAGTTTGGAATTTAACGGCCTGCGCGTAGAAATTTTCGCCCCGCACGCGCCGTCTTTTGCGGCTGCGCCCTCCTTTACAAAAGAAGCCGCGTCCGCACCGATCATCTACCTGCATGTCTTGAACTTTGGCGCGACCGGCACGGGCGAAATTTACGAGCTCGTCTCGCGACGAAGCGGCGCAGATTTCGTGCTCGCAGCGATCTATCTAAACGAGGCGCAGTGGGGCGATAAGCTTAGCCCGTGGGCGGCAAAATCGCCGTTTAAGGGGGTGCGCGATTTCGCAGGCGGCGGCGCGGCGCACTTAGAAAAATTTACGGACGAGCTGATCCCGCGTATCGAGCGGCACGTATTCGGCGCGAGAAAGCCTGCGTGGCGAGCCTGCGCGGGATACTCGCTGGCGGGGCTTTTTAGCGCGTATGCGGCATTTGCGAGCGATAAATTTCAAAAGATCGCCTGCGTCTCGGCGTCGTTTTGGTTCGGCGGATTTGACGCCTTCGTCGCCGCACACTCGCTGCAAAGGGGGCTGGCGCACGTCTACGCGTCCTTGGGCGAGGCCGAGATGAACCCGAAAAATCCGCGCGGAGCACTCTGCGGCGAGACGGCGCGAAATTTCATCGCAAAATGCCGCAGTGCGGGCGCGAAAGCGGAGCTTGAGCAAAATCCGGGCGGGCATATGCAAGATGAGATCGCAAGAATTTCAAAGGCGCTTTTAAAGCTTGTAAACTCCTAAAATTCGAGCAAATTTTAAAATTTAGCGGGGCGGCAGAACATGAGCGGCGAGAGGTTGAAACAAACGAGTCGAAAGGCGGCATCAAGCGTAAATTTAAAGCGAGCCACTGTTATAATTTCTCGCGCAACGGTTTTTCGCGCGATACGATGAAATTTAAAACAAACCCGCGTTAAATTTTATAGCATGAGCAATGCGGCAAGAATGGCGTTACGCAATTCGGCGCGAATGACACAGTGCATCGTTGATATTTCAGCGGCTTTGGTAAGTGCGAATCGGTTTTGAGCGTAAATCATGCGACGCGGCGCCGATGCGGCATAGGGTGGGGCGCAAATCGCAAACGAGCCGCCACTGAATTTTGCTAAACGGCTTGATGCAAATCGCTAGCAGAGGCTGTTAATTTTCATAGAAAAGTACGGGGCTAGTGGTTTAAAATTTTAAGCGAACCGTCGTTATAAAATTTGAAGCAGATCGTCTCACGGCTAGGATTAGAGCGCCTGCGAGCTAAATTTAAACAGCAGCGCCGTCGTGTATGATCCCGCCTGTTTTGTTTAGTGTGCCGGCGAACTAAATTTACCGCTGAAATTTCAAAATTTACACTGCGCCAAGGAACGCTTTGGCGCTACGATACGTGCCGCTAGGTTTAAATTTTAAAATTTAGCGGGGCGGGCAATTAAACGGCAGGCGCGTCAAAACAGGCGCTGCAAAGTATTCTTAACAACCCTAAAATATCCGCAATAACAGCAAAAAATTCTTGCAAAATATCCGCAACGACGATAAAAATTCCTACAAGAATTCCCGCTAAAATTTCATGCGAAACCGCTGAAAAATTTATCTGCGTTTTATATTGCGACCGTTGTTATCGATACATAAAAAGCCTGTCGTGAAACCTCCGTCATATATCATCACTACTCCATCGGCGGCAAATCTATCATCACAGCCGATCTCGTAGTCTTTTTTCACCACCTTGCTCGCAGGACCCTCGAAAATCTCGTAAAATTCCGAGACAAACCCGTCTTTGTAATAAATAGCGGTTTTGCCCTCGCCCTCCCAGATGCTTACGCCCTTGGCATTTGCGCTTTTTGTTTTGGCTTTAAGTTCGTTAAAAGTCCCAAAATCCCAGCCTAAAATTTTTAAAACAGCGCGCTTGTTCGTCTTTTCGTCTATACTATAAAAACTCGCACTTTGGTTTTGTCTTTATTCACGGCTCTCATGCTTGAGACCTCGTCGCCGCCAAAACGGACGTCAAAAGAAACTTTTTCAGGTTTTATCTCGCGCGCAAAATCGCGCAGGGCTAAAATTTGAACGCGATTTTGCGCGTAATTTTCCGCCAAATCCGGCTCAGCAAAGAAAAATTTGTAGATTAAAACCCCCGCAGTTAGCACAAGCGCGGCGCTTATAACGAGTTTAAATAACCTAAAAATTTCCGAGAAAAAATATTTTATAAAATTCACGCCTGCTTCCTAAATTTCATCGAATTTCACCATCTATGCAAAGGGCAGAATTTTTTTGTAGTTGCTCCACAGATCGCTCTGCTCGCCGAAATACACGAGCAGTCCGCGCGCGTTGCGATCGAAAGGGTTTGGCTCTTTATGCAGCGCGATACGCTGCGACAGGCGCAGATCGTAGGTGTTGTATATCGCAGAATACGGCACCGGAAAGTCCGAAGCGTAAAGCAGGCGCGAGTGCACGTCCGTTTGGCTCGCAAGATGGGGCAGAGCCTTAGCGCGCACCGGCGTCATCAGAGCAGAAACGTCGGCGTAGAGGTTTTTGTGCGTACGCAGAAGCGCCAAAAGCGCGAAATAATCGTGTCCAAAATTTCGCGGGCGGCGCGAGAGCGCACGAAAGATATGTGAATACTCATAGTTAATCGCCATGTGCGCGCACACCGTCGTAACACCCAGCTCAAGCGGCGCGTAGATCATCTCCAGCGCCTCGCAGCGGCGAGTGCTCGGCACCGAGCTTTCGTTGCCGATGTGGATCACCAGCGGCAAGCCGAGCTTGGCGAGCTTTTCAAAATACGGCACGTAGCGGGGCAGTCTCGTATCCAGATCCCAATAGTTTTGTAAAAATTTCGCCCCCTTAAATCCTAGCTCGAAGCAGCGATCAATCTCATCTAGCGCATCCGCTCGCTTCGGATTGATGCTAAAAAACGGCACGATGAGATCTGGGTTTTTTTGATAAATTTCAAACACGCTGTCGTTGTCCGCGCAGACGGTCTTATCGCGATGGATCAGCTCGCCCGCGTCGCTAAATTTAGCATCTACGCCGAAAAGCACCGCTTTTTTAACGTATTTCGAAGCTCTGAGCCCGCCGAGCAAAGCGTCCACATAGGCCTCGTAGGGCTCTTTGATCGCGCGCGATACGTCTATGCCGAAGCGCCTGCCGAAAAGGCGCAGCGCAAGCCTGTCGTAAGGGCGGTCGAAGCGCACCTCCTTGCTTAGCAGATGGACGTGAAAATCAAGCGTTTGCATCGGGGATCCTTGGGAAAATTTTGCGGAGTTTATATCAAATTGCGGTAAATGGTTAGAATTTTAAATTCGAGTTTAAATTTACGCACCGCGCCTTGCCGTGCCTTTAAATTTTAAAATTTAAACCTCTCTGAAAGAGCCGCTAATTGATATTTAATGCCGTTTTAAAGCTACGGCGATATACTTGCGATTTGAAAAGCTATTTCAATTAAGGAGCGAAGATGGAGTTTGAAATTTTAGAAAATTCCGCCGATTTTAAGCCTAGCGATCTGGATGAGATAATGGTATCGATCGGCTGGGATACGGAGCAAAACGCAGCCTCCGTGCCGTCGCACGAGACATACAGAGTGTGGCGAACCTATGATTACGTGGCGATCGCCAAAACGCAAGGCAAGACCGTGGGGGTGCTGGAGGCGTTTTGCGACCGCGACAACTTCGCTACGAGCTATCTTTACTGCGTGATAGTTCATAAGGATTATCAAAGGCGCGGTATCGGCACGGCGCTCATGAATGCCTTTAATAAACGCTTTGCGCACATCACCACCTTTGTCGTGACCCCTCTACACAAGGCCGAAGGCGCCGAAGAATTCCTACAAAAGTGCGGCTTTAAGGACGCGTCGGAGCACTTTACGATCCACATGAGGAAGCGAAATTCGATCTAGCGGAAAGCGAAATTTGCTCCAACCGGCGTAATTTAATAAAATTCCACGCGACTTTTAAATTTTAAATCTCGTGAAATTCTGCGCCGCTTCCTTACTTCTTTACTACAGATCGCCGCGCGAGATATATCGCTGCAATGCTCTCGCTCGCTCGTCCGCACCAAATCACCGTATATTCGCGCCGGCGCCGTAAATTCTAATTTTACGCATATCGCGCGACGCGCGAAAACAGCTCCGCTCGCCCCCCCCTGCGCAAAAGCAAACCTAAAAGAATTTTCGGCTACAATTTCCCCCAAATAAAGGCAAAATATGAAAGAAATCTCGCTGCTAAGGCTCTCGCTCGCAATCTACATCGATATGTTTTTGCGCCTAGTGACTACGTTTATCAACACCTACATGATCTCGCGCGTGGACGTCTCGCTAGTAGGCGCGCTGGGGGCGGGCAACGAGATATTTTTGCTCTTCATCACCGTTTTCGGTTTCCTCGCCGTGGGCTGCTCGGTACTCGTAGCGCAGGCGCTGGGGGCAAAAAACAAAGTCCTAGCCATGCGCGCGATCCACACGAGCATCGCATTTAACGCGCTTGTGGGACTTTGTAGCGGCGTTTTCGTCTTTAGCTGCGCGCCGTTTTTACTCCGCGCGCTGCAGGTGCCCGCCGAGCTTTTGAGCGAAAGTGCGATCTATCTTAAGGTCATCAGCATCGTCTTTGCGATAGACGCCGTCGCGATCGTGCTTAGCGCCATCGTGCGCGTCTACGGATACGCAAATTTCATCATCGCGGTCTCCGTAGTGATGAATTTAGTGACGCTCGCGGGCAACTACGTCGTGCTCTTTAGGCCGTTCGGACTGCCGTACTACGGGCTTGAGGGTATCGGCGTGAGCACGATCGCGGGGCGTATGATCGGCGTATGTTTATTCTTCCTCATCATCACGAAGGTGCTAAAGATAAAATTTTACCTAACGATGTTTTTAAAGATCCAGTTCGCCACGCTGCGTAAAATTCTATCCGTAGGGCTTCCGAGCGCAGGCGAAAACATGCTGTGGATCGTGCAGTATCTCGTCGCCTTCGCCTTCGTCGCGAGTATGGGTGAGGCGAGCCTTACCGTGCAGACGATCTATTTTCAAATTTCATCATTCATCTTCTTCGGCGGAAGCGCGATCAGTATGGCAAATGAAGTGATCGTAGGCCGCCTCGTAGGTGCCGCCAAGCCGCAGGAGGCGTACCGGCACACATTTACCGCGCTGCGCTTCGGGCTCGGGGCGACGGCGCTTTTCGTCGCGATCGTGTTTTTAGCGCGCGAGCAGATCATGGAGATGTTGAGCCTAAACGAGGCGCACAAGCAGGTTATGCGGCCGCTTTTTTACCTCACGCTGGGGCTTGAGTTCGGACGGACGCTTAATATCGTGTTCGTAAACGCCCTGCGCGCAAGCGGCGACGCGAGGTTTCCCTTTGCGATGGGCGTGATCTTTATGTGGGGCGTCTCGATCCCCGTGGGCTGGCTTTTGGGCATTCATCTGGGGTATGGAATTTTAGGCGTTTGGATCGGGTTTTTCTGCGACGAGTGGCTGCGCGGCAGCGCCAATACGGCGCGATGGATAAGCAAAAAATGGCAGAGCAAAAAGTTAGTCTAAATTTGCTAGACTTGCCGATTAACCTGCGTTTTAAGCGGATGAAATACGCGCGCATCCGCATTAGTAAGGACTGCAAGATCAGCGTGAGCGTGCCGCGCTCCTACACCGCGGCGCAAGCGAAAGACTTCATCCTAAAGCACGAGAGCTGGATCCGCCAGACGCTAGAGCGACTGCAAAGCAAGCTACTAGCGAGCGATCAGGTTAGAATTTTAGGCAAAATTTACAAACTAAAATTTAGCCGCGAGGCTGAGCTCGGTACAAACTGCGGCGCGAATGAAATTCAGAATGATAGTGCGAGTAGCGGCGTAAACAGTGCGGGCGCGGGTATGAATGACTGCACGAGCGGCGCGACGGGCGGCGTAGATGACGATGCGAATAGTGACGCGGGTAGCGTAAATTCAGCTCATTTACAAAGCGGCGCAGATATAAGTGGCAGCGGCGTCAATGGCGGCGATGTGAGCGGTATCGCAAACAATTCCATGGGCGGCATGAATGACGGTGTGGGTAGCGGCGCAGGAAGCGGAATTTTAAAATTTCACTCGGGCGAGTACATCTCGCAAAATGGCACAGCGAGCGATAATTTGAAATTTGACCTGCACGGCGATGCGGCGCAGGGGCTCGCGCAACAGGGCAAAATACGGCAAAGCGGCGAATTTATAAATACGGCGTCACAAAGTGTCCGCGAGCAATCCTGCGGCGAAATTTTAAAATTTCACTCAAACGGGCGCGCTCCGCAAAGCGATGACGCAGGTAAATTTAACTCCACCGCAAGGGACGAAATTTTAAAATTTAAACCCGTTGCAAGCGGAGAAATTTCAAATTTTAGCTCTGTCGTGGGCGAAGAAATTCCGTTTATGAGCGAAAAAATTTCAAAAGCCGCGAGCGAAAACGTGCCGCAAAATGTAGCACAAAGCACGCAAGCGGCAGATATCGAGCCGGATTTTACGATCAAAAATTTTATCAAAAGCTCTAAATTTAAAGATAAGATTCTCATGTCACGAGACGTGATCTTTTGCGAGAGTGAGGGCGAGTTTGCGGCGTTTAAAAAGGCCTTTGCGCTTGAGCTTTACCTACGCTATATCGCGAAGCTTTCCCCACGGATAGGCCGCAAGATCGCGCGGGTGCGGGTGCGCAAAATGCAGACGCGCTGGGGTAGCTGTAACCACGCCAAGGGCTATCTCAACTTCTCGCTAAGCCTGATAGAGCGGGATCCGCGCTTCGTCGAATACGTCGTGCTGCATGAGCTCGCGCACCTCATCCATGCAAATCACGGAGCGGATTTTTACGCGCTCATCGCGCAGATCATGCCTGATTTTAGGGCACGTATCAAGCTAGGCAAGGGATAAAGACCGCCTCAAAGAGCTTTCGCAATAGCAATATTTTGCCTATTTTTATATCCCTGCTTTTGCACTATCGTCATAATGAACTTCTTTTAGTTTAAAAATCTCTATTATTCTTTCGATCTCATTTTTTTGTATTAACGATGTATTGATGTCAAAGATAAGTCCCTCTATCCATAATTTCTTGAAGCCAAAATTTATTATAAGCGGAGCATTTTCTTTAAAAAATAGTCCAGACGAAAATTGCAAATATATTAATTTTAGTTCATCATATTTAAATACTCTCGTAAAATAATTAGATATTACAAATCCATTTTCATAAAATATAATTTTTCGAAACGTCTGCTCTGTAAATAGCATTATGAGCATTAAAAATATAATAAATGAGATAGAAATACCAATAATATCACCCCTATACCAACCGGTATACACTAGCAATATAATACCGCATACGATAAATACGGTCTTAAGTGCTCAAAAATTTTACTTCTTTCCACTCTATAAATTTCTTTGCCTAGCCATTCTGGATTTTTCATGGGGTGCCTTTAAATTTGATCTGTTATTTTACTTCCGTAAATCTTAAAATGAAATTTTTTAGCTCAAGCGAATTTTAATTACCGTGTCATACACGCTTATCTATACCTAGATAAAATTTTTCACGCCTTAAATCGGCGAAATTTCGCAAATTTTCGCGGATCCAAACGCTAATCTAAAGCCGCAAATTCCACGTATTTCTCCATCGCAACCAGCAGGAGCCAGCGCGCAGTAGGGCTGAAAAAATAGTGGTGTTCGGGGACTTGCTCCATTATAAATTTTAAAAAATTGTAAAAATATTCGGGCGCAAATTTAACCTCGGCGCTCGTTAGACTATCGCCCAGATAGCAGATTTCGCCGCCTAAAATCCTCTTTTTTGCCGCGGGATTTGCGTCTATGAAGCTTCTGGCACCGGCAAAGCTCAGGCAGTCCGCGGTCGCATAATCTTTCAATCCCCGCAAGACGGGCTTGGAGCCGACGAAGGTGAAATTTTCCTCTATAAATTTCACTCCACCCTCGCTCACCTGCCAGCAATCGCCCAAGCTCGATAAAAACGCAAACATCTCATCATCCGCGGATTTGAAATTTGTAGGCTCGTTTTTGCGATCCATCTTTGTCCTTTTTAAATTCATAGTTGCTTTTATTTTGAAATTTTTACGATAAAGAACAGAAAATATGTTTGATTTAATCTTTTTAAAATCATTATATTAAATTAGGCTAATCAAGGTTTCCCGAGCTCTTTTTATTTCAAGCGAAATCCTTTACCGCCCTTTAAAATTCAACCAATTCAAATAATCGTTCTTTCTTTATTTTTTTGAACTTTATTTATTTGTTATCATCAGTGAACTGCTCTTTGACAAGATCTTTGATATCGCTTTTAATACTTTTAGTATCAACTATTGAATCCTCACCCAGCTTCTGAAATTTTTCTTTATCTGCCTTCGTATATTCCTGTTCATCATCATATTTTTTTGTGATCAACCGAATCATCTTGCGACGCAAAAACTTCTCATCTCTAACATTTGACCTCTCTTTGATCCACCCAATTAGTAATACCATCAACATTATAAAACCAATATAACCTAGAATTGGATACATAATCGATACTAATTTTTTAAAGCCCATAAAGGATAATATATACCCTACAACTACGGTGCCAATCATAATTGGATAAAAACGTTTTGATTGATTAGATGAGAAACGTTTTGCTAAGGCATAGAATAAACTGAAAGCAGTATTAAAGATCAAGCCGAAGATAACAAGTGCATACACAAATGCAAATGCAGGGTGAATCTGTTTGGCAATAGCCAACATAGGAATATCAACAGTCGTTGCAAGTTTTACATTTGCATATAAGATACAGGTTGTAACTGTGATGATAATACCGATTATAAATCCACCCAAAGTACCACCTTTTTCTGCTACACCAATCCTCATAATGGATCCCCCTAATACAAAAGCCATTGATACACCTGTCATAACGCAGAGCGAAAAATAATTCAGAACAGAAAACCAGATATTTGGCATTGGAGTAGAGATTGTATTTGCAATTGTTTCTAATTCTTTAAAATCAAAACGTTGACTTGCAAAGGTATATACTGCCATAATCATAATCATGATAAAAATAATAGGCGTAAATATTCCGATCACATTCGTGATTTTTTCAAAATTAAGAAAGCTAACAAGGATTATCAATACGGCACATAGGAGTGCTCCTGACCAGAATGGCATGCCAAATTGCTGATTAAGATTTGATCCAGCCCCGGCAATCATGACAAAACCTACCACAAAACAGCAAATAATTAAAGAAATATCAAGAATTTTATTAGTGATAGATCCAGCAATTTGTGAAAGAACTTCAAAGTGATCATTGGATCTAAAATAACTACCGAATGTAATAATGATTTTACCAAAGACGGCATTGAGGATACCAAGAATAACGGCTCCAAGAATACCCCATTTGCCAAAACTGACGAAATATTGCATCAGATCCTGACCGGACGATAATCCAGCACCGACAATAACCCCAACATATGCTAACGCTACATTTAAAATTTGTTTTAACATCATCCTACCTCTTAATTATAAAAATTTTAATTTGCTTTACTAATATTAATAATCTTTAAATTTAAATAATATTAAATGCTAATTAAATTTTATCCAAATAATAACACGAAATTTACACCGAAATTACATCCAAACTCTTAGCGAGATTCCAAGCGAAAATCCCGTACTTTGGTGAATAAAACCGCAAGACCGCCGCTCAAAACAGATCGAGGCAGATCAAGGCAGATTACTTGAAAAAATTCTTGATTTTATCGAGTATCCCCTCGTCGTCTCCGCCGTTGCTGCCGAAGCTTTCTTGAAGCTCGCGCAAAAGCGCCTCTTGCTTCTCGTTCAATTTTTTAGGCGTCTGGACGTTTACCTGCACGATCAGATCGCCGTTTTTCTTGGTGCGGATATTCGGCGCGCCCTCGCCGTAGATCGTGAAGCGCTGCTTGTCCTTCGTGCCTACTTTGAGCTTCAACTCCGCCTTGCCGCGCGGCGTCGGCACCTCGATGCTCTCGCCCAAGATCGCCTGCGTGAAAAACACCGGCACTTCGATATACAGGTCGTCTCCGTCGCGCAGGAAGTGGCTATCCTCCTTCACGCGCACTATCACGTACAGATCCCCGATTTCGCCGGTTTTAGAAACGTTGCCCTTGCCGCTTAGGCGCACGCGCTGCCCGTCGTCGATGCCTGCAGGAATGTCAAATTTAAGGCTCACGTCCTCCTCGGTAAAGCCCTTGCCGCCGCAATCCTTGCACCTGTCTTTTACGATTTCGCCCGTGCCGCCGCATTCGGAGCAGCTTTGGATGAAGCTCATATATCCGCGCCTTACAGCGACGCGCCCGGTACCGCCGCAAGCGGAGCAGGTGTGTCTTTTTTTATCCTTCGAGCCGGTGGCGTCGCAGGTGGAGCACGGCTTTTTGATCTTGTATTTTATCTCCTTGTGAACGCCCTCTAAAGCCTCTTTAAACTCCAGCGTTACGGCCAGCTCGGTATCTATGCCGTATGGATCGCTAGGGCGTGAACGACCGCCTCCGCCAAATGCCTGCTCAAAAAAATCGCCGAAAATCGAGCTAAAATCAAATCCTCCGCCGCTCGCGCCGCTATATGCGCCGCTGATGCCCTCTTTGCCGTAGCGATCATACATCCTGCGCTTTTGATCGTCGCTTAAAATTTGATACGCTTCGTTGATCTTTTTAAATTTCTCCTCCGATTCCTTATCGCCTTGGTTGCGGTCGGGGTGGAATTCCAAAGCGAGCTTTCGAAACGCCTTTTTTATCGTCTCGGCGTCGGCATCGCGCGCCACGCCTAAAATTTCATAATAATCTTCTTCCACGAAATTCTCCTTGAACTATACAAAAGGGGCAATTTTATCTAAATTTAATAAAACGCAAGTTAAGACTTAACTATTTTTATGTATAATGCAATATTTAAAATTTCAAATCAACGATGCAAAGGATAAAAAATGATAAATGTATTGATGATAGAAGACGACAGCGAGTTCGCACAGCTTCTAACCGAATATCTGGCTAAATTTAACATCCAAGTTACAAACTTCGAAGACCCATATCTGGGCATTAGCGCAGGGATCAAAAACTACGATCTACTGATTTTGGATCTTACGCTTCCCGGGATGGACGGGCTTGAAGTCTGCAAAGAGATCCGCGAGAAATACGACATTCCGATCATCATCAGCTCAGCTAGAAGCGACGTGAGCGATCGCGTCGTAGGTCTTCAGATCGGAGCGGACGATTATCTACCGAAGCCTTATGATCCAAAAGAGATGCACGCGCGCATCATGAGCCTCATCCGCCGCTATAAAAAAGCCAGCGAAAAGGAAGAAACCGCCACGGATAGCGTATTTCGTATCGACGACAAGCGCCATGAAATTTACTTCGGCGAGGAGTCGCTCGTGCTAACGCCTGCGGAGTATGAAATTTTAGAATACCTAATCAAGCAGCATAGTTTTTCGGTATCTCGCGAGCAGCTCGTATACCATTGCAAGAGCCTAAAAGATAAGGACTCAAAGAGCTTAGACGTCATCATCGGGCGCCTACGCACCAAAATCGGCGATAGTTCCAAAGCGCCTAAGCATATCTTTTCGGTTCGCGGTATCGGCTACAAGCTCATCGGATGAAACACTCCTTAATCACGAAGATCACCGTATTTTTCGTAATCGCGCTTATTCTGGTATGCACGCTTTTTATCACTTTCGGGCGCATCCAGATGAGCAAAGCCCTGGGGGCGATGCAGGCAAACCAGATAAACGCGGTAAATTATCTACTCGAGCTTTACAAGCGCAATACCCCGCCTAGCGACATCGAGCAGTATTTTTCAAATTTCGGGCTCGAGCTCGTCAAAGACAAAAACGTTATCCAAAATATCGGCACTAGCGGGAAGAAATTTTTCGTTCAAGACACCTCGATCGGGGAATTTAGCTCGGTCGAGTACAACAACTCGCTCTTTTTAAATATCAAAAACAACTCCTTCATCGTCGTTTTTGAAAGTATCGGCACGAAAAATTTAAACGATCCGCTCTGGGTCGGGTTTTTCCTCACCGTCGCGGTTTTAGTTTCGCTTTATCTGTCGATCATGAAGAGCTTCACGCCGCTAAAAAAACTAAGCAAAAATATCAAAAAATTCGCCCAAGGCAATTTGGACGTAAATTTAGCCGCTACTCACAGCGAGGACGAGATCGGGCAGGTCGCGCAGGAATTTAACAACGCGATCGCCAAAATTCAAGAGCTGATCCGATCGCGCCAGCTGTTTTTGCGCACTATCATGCACGAGCTCAAAACCCCGATCGGTAAGGGCAGGCTCATTACGGAGATGCTCGAGGACGAGACGCAAAAGGTACGGCTCGTAAACGTTTTTGAGCGGCTTGAAATTTTAATCAACGAGTTTGCTAAAATCGAGCAACTCCTCTCAAAAAGCTACTCGCTCAACTATCAAGACTACCATTTCAGCCTGATTTTAGAGCAGGTAAGAGATATGTCGATGCTCGATAACTGGGACGAGCTCATCAGCGAAAACATCGAGTGTGACGCGGTGATAAACGTGGATTTCGGGCTATTCGCGCTGGCGATTAAAAATTTGATCGACAACGCCCTAAAATATTCCGCCGATAAAAAGATCGCGATCATCTGCGACGAAAATAAGATCAGCGTCGCCAACCGCGGCGCGGCGCTTGCAAAATCATTCGAGCACTACAAGCAGGCCTTTATCAGAAATAAAGACGAGAAAGCCACCGGCATGGGGCTCGGGCTTTACATCATCGATAAAATTTGCGAGCTGCATAAATTCCGCTTCGAGTACAATTACAGCGACGGTACGCACTACTTCTCGATCGTCTTTTCGCCGAAGGGCGCTATATGAGCGGCACAGGCAGGTTTGAAGAGCTCGTCGCAAGCTTTGAAAAGCTCCCTGGCGTGGGCAAAAAGTCCGCCCTGCGCTTTGCGTACTACGTAAGCGTGCAAAACTCCTTTTTGGGGCTAAATTTAGCGCACAATATCGAAGAGGCGGTGCGCGGACTGCACAGATGCCGCATCTGCGGAGCGGTATGTGAGGGCGAGATCTGCGAATACTGCGCCGACGACGAGCGCGAAAGCGATAAAATTTGCATCGTCGAAAATCCTAAAGATATCTTTATTTTAGAGAGCAATAAAATTTACAACGGCCGCTACTTCGTGCTAGACGCCGCTGACGAAGATAAGATCGCGGCACTGCGCGACATGGTAGAGCAAAACGGCGCGAGCGAGCTGATTTTCGCGCTGACGCCGGGCATCAACTCCGACGGGATCATGCTCTACGTCGAGGACAAGCTCGCGGATCTGGGTTTGAAATTTACCAAGCTCGCCCAAGGCGTGCCTACGGGCGTGAGCTTAGATAATGTCGATATGCTCTCGCTAATAAAGGCGATCAACGGGCGTACCGATATTTAAAATTTCGATGAAATTTTAAATTTGGATAAATTTTAAAGCTCGTCCGTAAAGCGTAAAAGAGATGAAAAAGGATATAATTTTACCTATCGGATCAAGCGGAATAAAAGCGAGATAAAATTTGACCCGTTAA
>NZ_CALKTC010000074.1 GCF_937996225.1 uncultured Campylobacter sp.
AAATTGCCAAAGACGCGAGCTTGCGTAATCCAAAAAACAAGGTCATTATTATGTCGCAAAGTATAACCGAGTTTGCTTCGATAATCCTTTATGTTACGATAGGCTTTTGCCTTCTTGTTTCATTGCTTGATAAAAACAGATCATTCAAAACCGTAGATCACGGAACTCTGTTTATCTCCACCGATCCGCTTTTAAAAATGCAGATGTTTATAATATTCCTAAGCTTCGGCGTAGTCACTCTATCGAGCCCGCACGTAGCAAAACATAACGGCAATCCGATACCCTGCTTTTACACCCACGATAAAGTTTGCTCGCAAGAGTACAAAGCAGCGGGCATAAATTTAAGATGCTTCGAAGAAGGTGATCCCAGATGCATAGACGGATATCTGCAAATAAGCGGACCCAGGCTAATACTCGGCAAAATCATATCTGTCTGCGCCATAATTTTTTCATTTATCGTGCTAATTCAAAAAGGAATTAGAATAGATAAAAGCGGCATCTGCAAAGAATGGGAGGTTTTGCCATTTAAACATACGGAAAGGATAAACTTTGATGAGATGAGCTACGCCGTAGGGTTTATAAGAGGCGTAAAAATAATCAGCATACGAGGCAAAATTAGCGGCGTTAAATTCGGGGCGGGATTTTTATATGCACGAAGGGATATAGATTTTTTGCAAAATTTTATATCGGAAAAGCTCGCTGAAATTTCAAAGACCGAAGCGAACAAGCAAAA
This sequence comes from uncultured Campylobacter sp., assembly GCF_937996225.1. Classification (GTDB taxonomy): domain Bacteria; phylum Campylobacterota; class Campylobacteria; order Campylobacterales; family Campylobacteraceae; genus Campylobacter_B. The sequence goes on from NZ_CALKTC010000074.1 coordinate 734, forward strand.
CGCTCAAGCCTAATTTAACGCTATAAAATATCTAAATTTAAGGCGGTGGCATGATATTTTTATATTTGATATTTGGCATAAATCTTTTACTGTTTGGGCTTGCCATTTTAAAAAGTATGATTTTTGAAAGCAAAGCCTCTTATAAGACCGTGCAAAATGGCGCCTGGCTCATACCTCCTAGCCCTGTAGCAAAAATCATACTTATCGTGCTATTTTTATCCTGGGGTTCGTTGGTGGCATTTGATGAGCCTTGGATAAAAACAATAAAAGGCGGAGGTAAAGTTATATGCTTTGACGCAAACGATCCTTTATGCGTAGGCGGGTATATGCAAAGAAGCGGCGCAGAAACCGCGCTCGTCATCGCGATGGGCATTACAATGATGCTAGTTGCCATACTGCCGTTATCTGAAAAGGGCGTCATCATAGACAGCCGCACCGTAAGGAAAGAGTGGAGATTTTTATCGTTTAAATTTAGCACAAAGATCGATATAGAAAACGCCCTTACGGAGAAAGAGATGAAGGGAGAGATGCCGATTTTGATAGTAGAAGACGGGCAAAGCGGCAAAAATTTTACGCTCTCATTCCCATACGTACAGCAAGATATAAAATTTATCGAAGCAGAGATAAGAAAGAGGCGCTATAAGATGATAAAATCAAAAGAGACAAGAGCCTCCTTAAATCCGCACTCAAGAAAACTATAAGCTTAAAAGGCGCGAGCAAGCGCGCAAACATAGAAATTCTAAAAAAACGACAAAGAGGGCGCGGGCGATTAAATTTTAAATTTATCCACGCGCGAGTAGTAGCCGTAAAATTATGAAAAGCCGTAGCAAAGCAGCATAGTGATCGCGCGAGTAGTAGCCATTTTATGATAAGTTGCGGCAAAGCGGCGGCAACGAGTGTGCGAACAAGTGCGCGCAAGCCCAAAAAGACGAACCCAAAGCAAGCCCAAAAAGACGAGCCGGACGCTTAAAATTTAACTTGCGATTTTAAAATCCGAAATTTCAAACCGCTCCGTCAAAATTTAGCCTATTTTTTACCTAAAATTTCGTAAAATTACCATTTTAAATTTTCAAAAAGGACGTAGATGAATAAAAGTTTGGAATTCAGAGCCGACATCGGAATGATCTTCGTGGCGATCGCTTTTGGGCTCGGGTATCTGCCCACCTCGCAGGCGCTTGCGAGCAACAACGTCTTCGTGCTGCTATTTTGGCGCTTTTTCGCCGCGAGCATCATCGCAGGCGCGATATTTTTCCCGAGGCTCAAAGCCATAACTTCGCGCGAGATCAAGCACGGCGCGGTGCTTAGCCTGTTTTTATTCGCGGGCTTTACGTCGCAGACCTTCGCCTTTAAATTTGCGCAAAGCTCCTCCGTGGCGTTCATCATCGGTCTAAACGTCGCACTCGTGCCCTTCATCGCCGCGGCGCTGTTTAGGCATAAAATTTACTCCTACGCCTACGCGGGCATCGCGCTAGCGATCGCTGGGCTCTATCTCATCGGCGACACGCAGCTAGGCCTGGGCAAGGGTGAAGCGCTGGCGCTAGTCTGCGCGTGCGCGTATTCGTTTCACATCGTGCTGACCAACCGCTTCGTGCAAAGCTGCGACGTAGCGGGCATCGCCTACGTACAGATCCTCTGCTTAAGCGTGCTTTGCTGCTTTGCGGCGATCTTTTTTGAGAGGGTCAGCATCGTGCCGGTGATGGATAGAAGCTTTTTCGTCGCGATGGCGGTGATCTGCCTGCTGGGAACGGTTTTTGGCTTTTTTGCGCAGGCCTTGATGCAAAAATACACGACGCCCGTAAAAACCGCTCTGTTTTTCACGCTCGAGCCCGTAACGGCGGGTATTATGGGCGTATTCGTGGGCGGCGAGAGGCTAAGCGCGATGCAAATTTTAGGCGCGGCGCTCATCCTCGCGGGCGTTTTGATAAGCGAGATCGGAAGCTACCTCAGCGCGAAACGGAGCAGATCCGTAGACGTTTGATTTTGCAGCGCCATAAAATTCCGTGCCACATAAAATTTACACGCGAAATTCCGTGCCATATAAAATTCTACGCCTTAAAATTTCGCGGTGAAATTCTGCGCCGCGCATAATTCTATATCGCGCGGAATTTTGCGGCGTCTCTCGCAAGGATACGTTAAAATTCCGCAACAAAATTTCGTATTAAAATTTACCTAGCAAAGGCGTACAGCGAAGCTTTAGCGATAAAATTTCATTGCTTAAGCGATACAATAGTAAAATAACGAAATTTTAACAAAGGAGCCCCTATGAAAAAAATCATCCTTCTTGTAGCCGCGCTTGCGGGCATAATGTTTGCCAAAAGTGTAGAGCTAGAGACGCCGCCTAATCATAAAGACGGCGTAAATCACCTGGAATTGGTGCTGATCCTAGATAAATCGGGCTCGATGAGCGGGCTTGAGAGCGATACGATCGGCGGATTTAACTCGATGATAGAAAAGGAGCGCAAAGAGGGCATCGACGCCAGCGTCACGACCGTGCTTTTCGATACGAAATTTAATGTCATCCATGATCGCACGCCGCTTAAGAAGGTCGAAAACCTAACGTCCAAAGAGTACTACGCCGGCGGCAATACCGCGCTACTAGACGCGATTGGCAGCACGATAGCGCGTATCGAGCGAGTGCCCGACATCTATGCCAAAAACAATCGCGTGCTTTTCGTCATCATCACCGACGGACAGGAGAACTCGAGCCGCGAATACTCCAAAGCGCAGATTAAGAAGATGATTAGCGATAAGCAGGAAAAATACGACTGGGAATTTATCTTTTTAGGCGCTAATATCGACGCCGCAAGCGAAGCACAAAGCATCGGCATCAAAAGCGAAAACGCCTTAAAATACGAGAATTCCAAAGAGGGCGTAAGTAAAAATTTCGAAGCGGCGGCCGAGATATCCAAGGACGTAGCGACCGACAATAAAACAAACTCAAAATGGCGCGACAAGGTGCTTCAAGATAAAAAATAGAAAATCGCGAGGCGAGGCACGCTAGAAATTAAGTGCCGCTGCGGAAACGAGCGACGGCGTGAAAATATACGGTGATGTGCAGCGCGCGGCGCAAAACGAGCTTTAGCAAAAAATGCGGGCAGCGGTGCAAACGAGATTTATCAAAAAAATACGAGCGGCGGCGCGGAAACAGATAGTGCGCCGGGTCACTTGCCGAAAAATTTAACGCGAATACGAGCCGCAAGAAAAATAGACGCGCTAGGAATAAAACGGCGTGAAGCGGAGCTGAAAACTCCGTGAGCCTAGCGGTACGGCGCGCATATTGATTTTTACTCGGCGCATTTTAAAATTTTATTTTGACTTTTTCATGCGGCGCGCGGTATTGCTTTTGCCTGCGCTGCTTTGTGCGGCAAGGAAACGCAAATTTACTCGCTAAATTCAGACGTTTCGCGAAGGGCACCGATTTGCTGCGAGTAAGCCATTATTTCGCAAGCAGCGACAAATTTACGGCGCGCAAATTCCATTTTTCGCGAGAAACGCGTAAATTCCATTTTTTGCGAGAAGCGCGTAAATTTTGCCCTTTGCAAGACGCGCTAAATTTTAAAATTTAGGCGCTACAAAACGGGCGCAGTTACTAAGGGCGGCTGAATTAAAATTTCGTAAATTTAACTAGGAGGTGAGCTTATGAGGGTACTCGACATCGACACGCCGGCGCTGCTGATCGATCGCGAAATCGTGCTTCGCAATCTACAAAAGATGCAAAACTACGCAGACGCCGCGGGCGTGAGCCTGCGCCCGCACACCAAAACGCACAAAATGCCCTATTTCGCGAAGCTGCAAGAAAGCATCGGCGCTACAGGCATCACGGTCGCGAAAACGGGCGAGGCCGAGGTCATGGCGGCAAACGGGCTGAAAGATATATTTATCGCAAACGAGATCGCGGGCGAGCTGAAATTTCAGCGCATCATCGCGCTTTTGCGCGCGGGGATAAACTTAAGCTTTGGTATCGACAGCATAGAGCAGGCGAGCCTGATAGAGCGCGCCTTTGAGCGCAGCGGCACGAAGGCCTGCGTGCTTGCCGAGATCGAAGTGGGCGAAAACCGCTCGGGCTTCGTGGAAAAGCAGGATTTCGCGGCGTTTATAAAATTTATAAAAGGCTGCAAAAATATCGAATTCCGCGGCGTGTTCTCCCACGACGGACACTCCTACAAAGCCACCAATAAAAGCGAATGCGAGCGCATCCACCTAGCCGCGCAGCGCCGCACGCTGGAGTTTGCGGATATCGCGCGCGAGCTGGCTCTGCCCGCGCGCGTCGTTAGCATCGGCTCGACGCCTTCGCTCATCAACGATTTTGAAATTTTAAAGGGCGTCACCGAGATCCGCCCGGGCACCTATATCTTTATGGATGCCTCGCAGGCGCAGGCTTACGGCGATTATTCGATGAACGCCGCAAGCATCCTTACGACCGTCATCAGCAGACCTACGGCGGATCGCATCATCACCGACGTCGGCGCCAAGGGGCTCACGCAGCAAAGGCGCACCGAGGGCTTTACGGCAACGCCCGAGCTCGGGCGCATAAAGGGCACGGATGTGTGGGTGAACGGCGTTTACGACGAGCACGCGATCATCTACGACAGAGCGCTGCGAGACGCCGTGCGCGTGGGCGATCGGCTCGAAATTTATCCGAACCACATCTGTCCCGTCGTAAATTTGCACGAGTTCGCCTACCTCGTAAGCGGCGGCGAGGTCGTAGAAAAGATCCCCGTGCTATGCAGAGGCAAGTTACAATGAGCAGACAAGCTCAAAGGTGCGGCGAGATAAAATTTAGCCTCTAATCTGGGGCGCGGTCAAATTTAAGGCGCGAATTTATCGCCGCTCAGGCTGCGGCGCAAAGCGCGCCGAATTTGACGACGAAATTTAACGAAAGGCGAAAATGAGACTTTGGACGATAAGCTTTAAATATCTCGACGCAAAGGGGCTCGTGGCGCTGTGGCGCGAGGCGCTGCTAGCTAAAAACGTGCTGGCTGGGCTTACTAAGGGCTACAAAAATCACCCGCAGCTCGACCGCTTTTACGCGCATGAAAACGCGCTAGAGGCGATAAATGCGTATCTAGCGGAAGTTTATGAGGAGGGCTGCGCTCGCGGGTATAAATTTGACGCCGCGAAGGTGGGCGAATTTGACGCGCGAAATTTGGCTAAAATCAGCGTCGCTCGCGGTCAGATCGAGTATGAATTCGCCTTTTTACAAAAGAAGCTAAAATCGCGCGACATCAAGGCCTACGAGCGAAATTTAAGCGTAAAAAATATAGAAATCGCGAGCATTTTTAAAGAGGTCGAAGGCGGAATCGAGCCGTGGGAGAAGGTGAAAATTTAGCGCCGTCGCGTGGAAGCGGCGACGAGCATACTCGGCTTATGCAGGCGAGCTTTTCCTGCGCGGCTTGAAATTTTATCGGTTTCATACAAAGCTAAGCTTTGCGTAGTATCATACAGGATCGCGCGCCGTGCGGCTTCTGCAGCGTCGCATACGCCGCGATCGATCAGCGGCGTAACGTGGCGGATTAGCGCCAGCGTAGCCATGATCTTGTCTCCTAAAATACGAGCCCGCTAAGAGCTTGCGTCGTTATGTTTCCGCTTCTACAGGATACTTGATGTTTAGATTTGCACTATTTATGCGAAATCTGCTATGGTTCTTACTCCGTAACCACGGCGAGCGCGAGGGTCTGCTTCAAGGCATAGATTTGCGGGCTATTTAAGCCTCTCATAACTTTCGCATGAGCTTTGCCATGCCTTTTCATGCTCCGCTACCGAGCTCATAAATCTATCCTTGCCGCCCAGCTCGCAGGCCTTTTTGTAGTACTGCACGGCTTTAACATTATCACTGCCCTCGTAAAGACGCGCTAAATTTAAGCACGCAGCCCAACTATCTGCGATATCCATATCGCAGCCGCGTACATAGTAACCTATGCCCTTTATCGCGTCTTTGCGCACGCCTCTGCCTCCCATATACGCAGAGCCCGCGTTACTGCAGCCTATCGCGTGACCGTCATCGCAGGCTTTGTCAAACAGCTCCGCCGCCTTTGCCTCATCGCGCGGCATCCCCTCTCCGCTTTGATACAAAATGCCCAAATTTACGCACGACTCCGCATCGCCGCCTTTGCAAGCTTTGACATATAACGGCGCAGCCTTTAGCAGATCTTGCGGCACGCCCCAGCCATAATTGTAAACCTGCGCCAACGCCCCGCACGCCTTCACATCGCCCTTATCACAGGATTTTGTAGCCCTGCTTATATCGTCTGCGGTGGCTACGAAATCAGCTAGCGCAAAATTTGTGGCAAGCGCTAGAATTAAAATTTTATTTTTCATTTTCGTCCTTTTTAGTTTTTTAAGATCGCGCGTTAAGCCTAAGGCGCGGATTTATCGCCGGAGCGTAAATTTATCGTAGCCTGCTCTTTGCTTTTTAGAGCCTCGTAAATTTCATCGACGCTGCTTAAGTTTTGATCCAAAACCTCCCTCGCCTTTTTTAGAGTGCGTGCGCCAAAAATCCCATCCTGCTTCACTCCGATGCTTTTTTGGATATATAAAATTTTATCCTTTTGCATCGCAGCGGAATTATTAGTCACCCCGGAGACGGAATTTGAAGCAGGGCTTTCAGAGTCGCTAGAGCTTGCACTCGTAGAATTTTCGTCTGCAGAATTTACGCCATCACTCGCGGAAGCGGAATTTTCGTCCTCAAAAAATGCAGGCATCCACCCTCGCAGCAGCCCTGCTGCGCCGGTTTTCGGCACATAGCCCGTATTTGCCGCGCCTCCGTAGATTGCGCTAGCCAAAACGGCGCAGAGCAGAGCTTTGCAAAAGCTAGCAAACGCCGCGCCGCCTCTGCCACAGCGATACTCTCGCGGAATTTTACGAGCTTTTACAGCGCACCGCACTACGCTTGTCAGCCACAGCGCCACACCGCCTAACAGCCCAGCAGCAGCGATTGCCACGCCGCACGCAAACGCCCAAAAATAATGCTCCTCAAAGATCATCTCGAAGCAGCCCTCGCACGCCAGCGCAGCCGCCACGATAAGCGCGCCTCCGCCTACGTACCACACTACGCGGTCATAGCGTGGGCTTAGCACGCCAAGAGCCCTAGCCATCGCGCTGCCCAAATCGCGGGCGCATTGCTGCGAAATAAAGCCCTCGCAAACGCGCATAATCGTCGCGGCAAAACTCTGCGCGCAATCCTCGCGCAAAGAACGTGGGAAAAAGAATTTCTTTAATCGTGCAAAGGGCGAAATTTTAGAATTTGACGCAGGATCTTGCGTATTCGTGCGATTTTTGAATTTTGCAGCGGCGAGATTTTCGGAATTTGCAGAATTTATCGCGGCGGAGTCTATAGAATTTGTAGAATTTTGAGCATTTAAGACACTTAAATCTCGGTAATCTCGCTCGCCGCGTAATTCGTAAAGACCCTCCGCAGTGCGATCAGAAGTGCCACTTAAGCCTTCTTGCGAGCCGGCAAAATTAGATCCATTCTGCGCGAGAGCTTCGCTTCCTTGCTGCCTAGCCTCAAAATCGCTGGCAGAATTCTCTCCACCTTCCAAAAGATCCGCCCCTGCAAATTTTATGCCGCCGCTCACTCCGCCTGCAAACCTGCCTTGCTCTCCGCGCAACCCCAGGCGATTATCTTCCGCGCTCATAGGATTTGCCGAAGCGCTCGCGAATTTCGTGCCTGCAAATTTTACGCTCGCGCCGCCCTTGAGATTTTCTTTGCGCGAAGCGTCTTTTGCAAGGCTCAAAGCGTCACGATCAGCCGCGCTGCGGGCAAAATTTGCAAAGTTAAAATGTCTATCCGCGCCGCGCAACTGCTCGAGATTTAACGTCTCGCCGCGCAGCTTAGCACTAGCTAGACGCATCGCCGCATCCAGCGCAGGCTTCGCGCGAAACAGCGCAAAAAGGCTTTGCGCATCATCCCGCCCTAGCCTAGCAGGCACGCCGCGCGCCGCCGCAAGCTCCGGCGCAAAAACTTCGTCCAAAAAGTTAGGTCTTACGAATGTCACGCCGCCGAAGCACGCCGCATCGTAAGCCTTGCCGCAGACGGCAAAACTCAAGCGCAAAAAATCATCCTCCGCGCTAAATACTGCTTCGCAGCCGCCCTGCACCGCTCGCAGCGAGCTTAGACGAAACAAAAGTCTGTGCGCCGCAAAACCTACGCCCTTGCTGCATAAAAACTCCAGCAGCTCGCGCCCGAAAACCTGCGAGCTAGCGCCTATGCTGACGCTAGGGCGGGCATAAACGGATACTTTGCCGGTGCGAGTGAAATACCCGCGCCCATCGCAGTGCTCGCAGCGAAAATCGCCCGCACCGCCACACTTTTCGCAACGCAATCTGCCTGCGCCGCCGCAAGTGGGACAAATGCGCGAGCCGCTACCGCCACAACTAGCGCAGGGAATGAAGCGATAGCCCATAGAATTTGGCGCAGAGCCTGCAGAAAGGCCGCGCGCATGAGCATCCGTAGAGCTTAATGCCGCACGGCTATAGCCGCCGGTGCCCTTGCAATCGGGGCAGATCAAGCGCCCGCGCCCGCCGCAGTTAGCGCACGGCGCCTTGCCTGCGCCTTCGCAGCCTTTGCAGCGTCTCCTGCCCGATCCGCCGCAATGCTCGCAACGCAGCTGAACGCTAAAGGGCTTAAAATCGTGAAATTTTATGATCTGATCCGCATTCATAGCGGCTTTTTGGGGATCTGCACGCAGGCGTAGCATAAAGGTCTCGCTTAGCTCCGCATCAGTGCTTGCCGCATGCAGGCACTCGCGCGCATGAGCCTCGAACTGCGCGATATCTGCGAAATGCAGCTGCGCGCGCTCGCCGCCACTTATCTGCGAGACGCTAAACTTGCCGGCGAAGTCGTAACGCACGCCAAGCCTCACGCTAAATCCGTAAAACTCGCGATCAAGCTCGCGCAGATCGGCGCCGCCGCTACGCGCTAAAGCTTTGAGTCTAGAGACAAACGCCTCTGCAAGCTCCTCTTTATCCAGCTTGTCCATGATCGCTCCTTTCTTGCGGGCGCGTCATAAAGCCGCGCCGCATAAATTTTAAAATTCCTTTATTAAGATCTCGCAAATTTTAGCATTTCATATAATTATACCGCGAAAGGGAATTTTAAAATTCCAAAATCTCACGCAGGATGGAATTTAGCGCCATTGCGCGCCGTAAAATCTCGCTGCAAATCAAAACTCTAAAATAGAGCTCGACGCAAAATCTCGCACTGCGGCGCGGCGACGTGCGTAACTAACCGCAACAAATACGGCGCGAACGGATCGCAAAACGGAGCCGCCAAGCATGCGGCGCCCGAGCGGTAGCAGCGGGCATGCAAGCTTTAATTCCGCAGCAGCACATAATTTGGCTCGCGACGATGTACGACACAGCGTAACGCGAAGCAAATTTCACGCCTGCATAAAATTTTAAATTTCACGGCGAGCTCGTACGTACGACATGCAATTTAAAATTTTATGACAGCTATGGCGCGGCGTGCAGCGGCCTAAAATTCTGCGATAAGCGGCACGCAAATTTCAATCCCGCGCGACAATCAGGCAACGGGCGCGTGTAGTGCAATTTAATTTACGAGCGCATAGCCGACATATTATCGCACAAATTTAGTCGCAGCTAGCAGCACGACGCGAAAATTCATGCCGCGACGCAGCGGCTCGTAAAATTTAGCTCTACTGCCGCACAGCTATAGCCGCCTGCGCCTTTGCAAGCAAAGCGGATCAGACGTCCGCGCCCACCGCAGGCGATGCACGGCGGTGTGTAAAATTTAATCTAGGCTTTGCAAACCTCCGCCAACATGATTGATCCGCACGAGCGTAAAATTTAGCTCGCCTGCCGCATAATTTAACTTGCGGCGGTGCATATCGCGGTGCAAGCGCGAATTTTAGATCGTGCGGCGATCTGCTGCGCGACCGACGGATCAAATTTCACGGCGCGGCTCGGCATGAAATTTAAAATCTCGCGGCGGCGCATGTCTCAACGCGCGGCTACATGAAATTTTAAATTTCACGGCGAGCTCGCGCGTTATGAAATTTTAATCTCACCGCGATGAGCTGTAAAGCTCGCAGGCGGCTCGATTTAAGATCTCGCGCTTGGTTTTTGCGCGGAATTTTGCGAGCAAAATTTCAAATGCCAAACCCACGCAGGTTTCGCGCCTAATTTCTGCGTAGATCTTGCGCGAAATTTAATGAAATTTCACAGGCCGAGCTCGGCGCACTGAAACCCGAATAACCCGAATAACCCGAATAACCCGAATAACCCGAATAACCCGAATAATCAAAATTCAACTGGCTAAAGCCTAGCGCAATAAAGCTCGAGCGTAGCAAAACCATGACGCCCTAAAACCGGGACGCGATAAACTCGCCGCAATCTGCAAGCAAAATTTATCGCCGCCGAAGCCTGCAGCTAAATTTTACCGCCCAAGCGCGGAATTTTCGGCTTTGGCTTCGGGCGCCGAAAATAAAATTTCACGCCAGTCCGCTTATAACGCCTTCGTCCGTGATCCTCATATTTAGCGCGTTAGGAACCTTCGGTAGCCCTGGCATCAGCATTATCTTGCCGCAGACGGCGACGATGAAGCCCGCTCCCGTGCGGATCTGAAGGTCCTTGACGCTGAGCTTAAAGCCGCGTGCACGCCCAAGCGCCTTGGCATCGTCGCTGAAGCTATACTGCGTTTTAGCTATGCAAACGTTTAGCCGCTCAAGCCCCAAGGCCTTGATATGCTGTAGCGCCTTTTGCGCCTCGGGCTCAAAAACTACCTCGCTCGCACCGTAAATTTTAGTAGCGATCTTTTCGATCTTACTCGCCGTATCGTCGCTAAGCTCGTAGGCGAATTTCAGCTCCTTGGCGCGCTCGCACTCATCTACTACGAGGCGGGCTAGCTCAAGCGCGCCCTCGCCTCCTTTGGCGAAATTTTCGCAAATCGCCATCTGCACGCCGCGCTGCTTGCAGTAATCGCGCACGAAAGCGATCTCGCCGTCGCTATCGAAGTTGAAGCGGTTAAGCGCCACGACCGGATTTAGCCCGAAATTTTGTAAAATTTCAATATGCCCGCCCAAATTTACGATGCCTTTTTGAAGCGCGGCAAGATCCGGGCTCGCAATATTTTCTTTATCCGCGCCGCCGTTGTATTTAAGCGAGCGGATCGTGCTGACTAACACCGCGGCGTTCGGAGCGATGCCCGCGCGACGGCACTTGATGTCGATAAATTTCTCAGCCCCGAGCTCGCTTCCAAAGCCCGCCTCCGTCACGGCGTAATCGGCAAGACTTAGAGCTAACTTGCTCGCTATTATGGAGTTGCAGCCGTGCGCGATATTTGCAAAGGGTCCTCCGTGCACGAGCGCGGGCGTGTGCTCAAGGCTCTGGATGAGATTTGGTTTCATCGCGTCTTTTAACAGGATCGCCACGGCATCCGCGCAGCCCAGATCGCGCACGTATATCGGCTCTCCCTGCGTATCGTAGGCGACCATTATGTTTGCGATATTTTCCTTAAGCTCGGCAAGATCGTTCGAGAGGCACAAAACCGCCATTATCTCGCTAGCCGCGGTGATATTAAAGCCGTCCTCGCGCTGCACTCCGTCGGTGCGCCCACCCTGCCCAACGGTGATGTGGCGCAGCGCGCGGTCGTTCATATCCATGCAGCGCTTCCACAAAATTTTATCGATCTTTAGCGGGTTTTCTTGATACAGCGAGTTGTCGATGACCGCCGAAATGAGATTGTTTGCAGAGGTGATCGCGTGAAAATCGCCGTTAAAATGCAAATTTAGATCGTCCATCGGCACCAGCTGCGAATATCCGCCGCCCGCAGCCCCTCCTTTGATACCAAAAACCGGCCCCAGCGACGGCTCGCGCAGCGCAAGGCAGACGCTTTTGCCTAGGCGCTTTAGCGCGTCGGCTAGACCGATAGAGGTCGTAGTTTTGCCCTCGCCAAACGGCGTCGGATTGGTCGCCGTGACCAAAATAAGCTTCGAAGCGCGCGAGCGCGGCTTGATGTTTAGCTTGGCTTTGTAGTGGCCGTACAGCTCGATCTCATCCTCGCCAAGCCCCAAATTTTTCGCAACGTTTGAAATTTTATCCGGCTTCGCCGCATTTGCTATTTCGATATCGCTCAACATTTTCTCTCCTTAAATTTAAAATTTTATCGCGCAGTTTTTACGCATCACCTCTTTAAATCCGCGCATTAGCTCGCGCGCTATGCGCACCTTGCCCGAAAGCCGCGCAAGATCAAAGTGCGCGGCTCGAAATTTGCCCCGGCTAAATTTCGATCTCGATGCCCACGGGGCAGTGGTCGCTACCCATCACGTCGCTTAGGATGAAAGCATCCTTTAGCCGCGAGCGCAAATTGGTCGAGATGAAAAAATAATCGATCCGCCAACCTACGTTTTTTGCGCGCGCGTTAAAGCGGTAGCTCCACCACGAGTAGGCGTCCTGCAGCTCGCCGTGCACGGCACGGAAGGTATCGACAAAGCCTGCCGCCTCCACCTCATCGAGCCACGCGCGCTCGATCGGCAAAAAGCCCGAGGTTTTGGAGTTCGCTTTGGGGTTTGCGAGATCGATCTCGCGGTGCGCAGTATTTACGTCGCCGCAAAATATCACCCCGAGCCCCTGTTCTGCAAGACTGCGCGCGTAAGCTAGGAATTTTGCGTAAAATTCCATCTTGTAGGCCAGCCGCGCCTCGTCCTTTTGGCCGTTGGGAAAGTAGATATTAAAAAGCACGACATCGCCGAAGCGGTGCTGCAGCACGCGCCCCTCGTCGTCTGGGAAAAACAGCGCCTTGCTCGTCTCGCTTTTAAATTTCGCCAGGCTCGCCACGCCCGAATATCCCGCGCGAGCGGCGGAATTTAGATCGATCTGAGAAAATCCGAGCTCATAAAGCCCTTTCGGAGCGTCCTTTTCGCTCACCTTGATCTCTTGTAAACCCAAAAAATCGGGGTTTTGCTCCGCAAGCCACGCAAAGCCGTCTTTGCCGAGTACTGCGCGCAGCCCGTTTACGTTCCAACTAATCAGTTTCAAATTTAGCCTTTGGCCTGAAAATTTTGGTATGATTATACGAAATTTTGACTAAATTTAAAGGAAAATTATGCGCAATCAGCCCAAATACCGATTTTTTGCCAACTGGGGCTACGCGATGGCGGGTCTTGCCGAGATGCTGCGCAGCGAACGTAGCTTCAGGCTCGAGCTTTGCGTGTTTATCCCGCTTCTGCTATCGCTATTTTTTTGGAATTTCGGCGCGGTGCTAAATCTATTTTTGATCTTCGGCGCGGTCTTTACGCTCACAACCGAATGCATAAACTCCGCCGTCGAGCGCGCGGTCGATCTTGCCACGAGCGAAATCCACCCGCTAGCCAAGGGCGCCAAAGACACCGCAAGCACCGCCGTGATGATGAGTCTATTTCTCAACGCCGCGCTGTGGGGATATGCGCTTATCGGTAAATTCTTTTAATCGCGTAATTGCAAATTTCGCGATAAAAGATTTAAATCGCTGTAACGCAGAGTTTTTTTGGCGAGTGCGGAATTTGCAAGCCACTTGAGTCGTTGATCGTCCACGCCTGCAACCCAAACACGACCCTGCGTGATATTGAAATTTTAAAATCCGAAATTTGCTTTAAATTTAAACTCTCCTGTGCGCGAAAATTTTAATATTCGCTCGGCTCTTAAAATTTTAAAATAGCTTTTAAAATTTCTATAGATAAATCATTCAAGCAAATTTTACGCCGTAAAATTTTAGCTAAAAAATTATAATGACTTTCAAGATGCTTTAATACAATTTTCACTAAAATCACGCCGTCTTAATTAAAATAATTTTCAAAAAAAGGAAAATTTTGTCTAAATCCTTTCGCAAAATCTCGCGCAAATTTCATTTGTGGCTATCTTTGATATTTTGCATACCCCTTATAATCATTTCTATAAGCGGCTCGGTTTTAGTTTACGCGGAGCAGATCAATGAAGTTTTGCTAAAAGACAAGGTGTTTAGGACGCAAGAAAGCATAGCGAAATTCCCCGTTAGAATGAAATTTAGTACCCTGCAATCCGAGATAAATTCTAAATTTAAAGAGTATGCGATCATGGGCTGGAGCATCGCGCAAGATGCTTCAAAGACCGATAAAATCAGACTTTCCTCGCAGAAGCTACAAAAGCGGATCATAATTTACTTAGACGCTTTTAGCGGCGAGATAAAAGGCGCGCCCATGCCGCGAGATGAGGGCTTTATCGGCACGATAAATAAACTGCACGCGGAGCTGTTTTTAGGTCGCGGCGGTAGAATTTTTACGGGTATCGTGGGGCTTAGCGCGCTACTTATCGGCATTAGCGGCTTTTTTATCTACAAAAAATTTTGGCAAAACTTATTCTCGCTGAGGCTAGATCGGGCCATATATTTTATGCGCGGCACTCACCGCCTAATCGGAGTCGCGAGCACTCCCGTAATGTTTGCTATAGCTATAAGCGGAGCATGGTGGGAGCTAAGGGCGGTAACTTACAAGCCGCTCGCAAATCCATGCGGCGCGGTCTTGCAGAATTTTAAGACCAAGCGAAATTCCACCGTCGCGGCATCAAACGGAGCGGTAAGCATGAAAGCGGCGCAGAATCTTGCGACGCTAGATGAGGCTTTAGCGCAGATAGCGGTTAAATTTAAAGAATTTCGCTCCACTTATATCGCCTTTCCGCTCTGTCCGGGCGGCGCTTTTACCGTATACGGCTTCGAGGCGGGGCAAAACCCGCTGCAAAGCCCTTACGCGAGCCGTATCACGATATCAGATACAGGCGAAATTTTAAAAGCGGACTTTATAAACGATGCGGATTTTTCGGACAAACTTCAAGACGGCTTTCGTCGCGCCCATGCGGGCTCATACGGCGCAATAACGAAGCTTATATGGTTTTTAGCGGGGCTTGCGCCCCTATTTTTAAGCATTTGCGGATTTTACATAACCCTAAAAAATAGAAATTCTAAAAGGAGAAAGTTATGAAGAAAGTATCTCTTTCGCTCGTAGTCGCATTAAATATGCTAACTTCGCTTTATGCGGAAAATAACGCCACTGCGAGCACCCCGGAGGACTTAGGCACCATAGAAGTGCAAGATACCCAAAAGCTCCGTCGCGACGACAGAGATTATGAGGCTAGAAAGCTCGTTAAAAGTACCACCAGGCTCGATCTTACGGCGAGAGAAACGCCCCAGTCTCTTACCGTGGTGACCGAAGCCAAGCTAAAAGATATGGGGATAACCGATTATCAGGTGCTGATGCGAAATATAGCGGGCATTACGAGCGGGCGTATGGATGAGAGGCTCTATCCTACGGCGCGCGGATTTAGCATAGATTATTATTTGCTTGATTCGATGCCTAGCTTCGGAGGTTTTAGCCTCGGGGCGAACGATTTAAATTTACTGCCATATGAGCGCGTCGAGGTCGTAAAGGGCGCGAACGGATTATTAGCAGGCGCAGGAAATCCTGCCGCGAGTTTAAATTTTATCCGTAAGCACGCAGATTCCACCATCCCAAAAGGTTATATAAGTCTAAACGGCGGCTCATACGACAAATACGGGCTTAAAACCGATGTGCAAAGCCCGCTCAATCAAAGCGGTTCGGTGCGCGGACGCCTAGCGTTTATGCATGAACGATCGCACTCTTATATGGACTATTACAATCGTCGCAATACTGCCGTTTATGGCGTATTAGATATCGATGTAACGGACGATTCAAGGCTGAGCTTTGGCTCATTTTATCAGACGCTACGCCGACATGGCACGCGCTGGGGCGGAATGCCCGCGTTTAACTCGGACGGCACGCGCACGCACTTTGGCAAAAACCAAATTTTCTCTCAACCCTGGACGCGATACGACATCTCTACGCTTGATTTTTATGCCGATTTTAAACAATATTTCTCAAACGAGGCGAGTTTAAGCTTGAGTTATTCGTTTCGTCGCGCTCATACCGATTCAAATTTGCTCTATTATGGCGGCAGGGTAGGCCCTGGCGGCATCGGAAACGTCGCCGATCTTAGCGTTTATGCTAACAAGCGCGAAGAGAATATCCACAATATCGATGCCTATGTGAATATCCCTTATGAATTTTTCGAACAAGATCATGAATTTGTATTTGGTGTGATGTATAATCTTTACAAAAAAGGATCTGATAACGTAAGTAGCTACTGGAATAGTCGAAACACTCCGGCAGGCCTTGCTTATGCCGCGCGCACTAGAATAAATTTTAACGACCTTCATATTGAAGATCCACGCTTACCGTATGTAGATCAAAATAATGCCGATCGAACTATTCAAAAAGCAATTTATGCCGCGAATAAACTCTCAATCACCGAGGATTTAAAGCTCTTATTAGGAACGCGGATGAGTTACTATAAATATAAAATTACAGGTGGAGCAGATAATAGAAATTTTACCCGCGAAATTACTCCATATGCAGGGATCACCTATGATTTAGACGATCATCATACCCTTTATGCAAGTTATACGAGTATTTTTAAACCTCAAACCTACAAGGACAAAAACAATAAATATCTTGATCCCATCCAAGGCAAGGACTACGAAGCGGGCATCAAAGGCGAGTATTTTGACGGCGATCTGCAAGCAAGCCTGGGCGTTTTTAAGATCATCCAAGATAAGCTCGGCATCCGCACCGACGAGTATATCACGGGCACAAATTCTTACGCTTACAGGCAGGGTCGCGGAGTAACCAGCAGGGGCTTTGAAGCGGACGTAAACGGTAAAATCACCGATGCACTAAGCCTAAGCATGGGGCTAGCGCACTACAAAGCCAAAGATGCTGACGGCAATATCTACGCCAGCGACTCCTCCCGCACCAGCGCAAATCTTTTTGCAAAATATGAGATCGGCACATTTAAAATCGGCGCAGGCGCGATGTATCGCTCAAAGATTTATTCCGACTCGCCATACGGCAGGATCGAGCAGAAAGCTTACACGATTGCAAACGTAATGCTAGGCTACAAAGCGAGTAAAAACCTAGATGTGCAGCTAAACGTCGATAACATAACCGATAAGCGCTATTTTGAGGGTATCGGTTCTAATCGAATGATCTACGGCGATCCGCGCACCTTCAATCTAAGCCTTACGTATAACTTTTGACCCAAATAGTCGCGGCGGAATTTGTCTAGTGCTTAGCTCTAATAGAATTCCATCGCGACGCCATAGATAAATGGCAAATTAAGCCTAAATTTCGTAAAATCACCGCTAAGACGCGAGGTCGCGTAATACGTTAAAAGGCAAACCATGCAAAACTCAACCGCGTAAATTCCGCTAAATTTAAATCGAGTCAACCAATCAAATTTAAATTTAACGGAGAAAACCATGAAAAGACGAGACTTTCTAAAACTAGGCGCGCTAGCTGCGGCTTCGGCGCAAGCAAAACGATTTGACGCGGCGGCGCAGGCGATATTTGACGAGCAGATGGGGCTTTGCGCGAATAAATTCGGCGCGTTTTACGTGCAAACCATCGGCGGCAGGGTCGTTGGTACCGAGCCATTTGAGGGAGATGCTATGCCAACAGTGCTAAACAACGCCCTAAGCGATCATATCCAAAACGAAACGCGCGTGAAATACCCCTACGTGCGCAAAAGCTTCCTAGCCGATCCCTCAAATCCAAAGCCGCAGCTTCGCGGCAAAGAGCCCTTCGTGCGGGTTAGTTGGGATGAGGCGATAAAGCTAAGCGCTAAAATTTTAAAAGAAAACTTCGACAAATACGGCTCGGAGGCCATTTACGGGCAGCTTTATCAGTGGGGCAGTCTAGGCAAGGTCGGTCACTCACAGCGCACTGCAAAGCGCATGCTAAACGCGCTAGGAGGCTACGTGAGCGAGCTTGGCGGCTACTCATACGGCGCGGCGACGGCGTTTTTGCCTCACGTGACGGGCTCTATCGATCCGACGCACGCTCCGACGCGCTGGGAGGGCGTGATAAAGGAGGCTAAAACGATCGTGTTTTGGGGCACGAATCCGGTCGTTTCAAACAAGATCGCTATCGGCGTTCCGATGCACAACTCCTACGCCTACTACGAGATTATGAAGGATAAATTTAAAAAAGGCGAGATGAAAATTTACAGCGTCGACGTCTACCGCAACGAAACGGCGGAGTATTTCGGCGCGGAGTATCTAGCCGTGCGCCCTTGCACCGATACGGCGATGCTGATCGGGCTTTGCGATTATCTTTACGAAAACGGACTTTACGACAAGGAATTTATCGAGCGTTATACGGTCGGATTCGATAAATTTAAGGATTATTTCACGGGTGCAAAAGACGGCGTGAAAAAGGATCTAAAATGGGCGAGTAAAATTTGCGGCGTAAGCGAAAAAGAGCTAAAAAATCTAGCGGATACCCTGGCTAAAAAAGACACGCTCATCGTCACGGGCTACTCTATCCAGCGCCAGCACCACGGCGAGATGGCGTACTGGGCGCTGATCACGCTAGCGGCGATGCTGGGTGACATCGGCAAGACGGGGCGCGGCTATGTGATGAACGATCAGATGCATAAAAACGCCGACATTAGCTTCGTCGCGCCAAAGCTTCAGGCTTTTAACCCGGCGGTAAACGAAAAATACATCGCCCCGCAAGGTAAGCTAGCCAAAGCCAAATACCACGAGATACCAAACAGCAGGCTCATAGATGCGATCATGGAGCCCGGCAAGCAAATCGAGCGCAACGGCAAAAAATACGTCATGCCACACATCCGCGTGATGTTTAATGCCAACGGCTCGACCTTCACCCGCCATCCCGATACCAACCGCGCGATCGCGGCGATGAAAAAGATAGAAGCGATCATCACCACGGAGCCCTTTTGGACGAGTACGGCAAGACTCAGCGACATCGTGCTGCCGTCGGCTCTTGAGTGCGAGCGCACGGACATAGAGTTTGCAAACTCCACTAGCGAGTACCTTTTTGCGATTAAGCCGCTAGTAAAGCCCGCAGGCGAGAGCAAGAGCGACTTTGAGATCGCGCGGCTCATCTGCGCACAGTGGGGCGAGGAGTACGAGCAGGCCTTTAGCGAGGGTAAAACGGAGCTTGAGTGGGTGAAGGAAATCTACGCCGATGCAGTTCAAAAGGCTGAAGGCATGGGCATAGCGATGCCTAAATTTGAGGAGTTTTGGCAAAAGGGCTACATTAAATTTGATCAAGTAGACGAGAAAAAGCGGTACTTCACAAACTATGCGGACTTCCGCGCCGATCCCGAGAAAAACGCTCTAAAAACGCCGTCGGGCAAGATCGAACTCTACTCCGAAGCGGTCGAAAAGCTAGGATATGCCGACTGTCCGCCGCACGCGACGTGGATGGAGCCGTTTGAGTGGCTGGGCGGCGACGTGAGCAAGTATCCTATCGCTATCAGCGGCGCGCACTCTAAATTTAGGCTCCACTCGCAGCTAAACAACTCGCTCATCCGCAACTACGCCGAGATCGCGGGCCGCGAACCCGCGCTCATCAGCCCCACCACGGCAAAAGCGCGCGGCATAAAAACGGGCGACGTGGTGAGGATATACAACGACCGAGGCGAGATCCTCTGCGGCGCGCTGGTAAGCGATACGGCGCAAGATAACGTCGTGATCGTAAGCGAAGGCGCGTGGTACGACCCCGCCGTCTGGGGCGAAAAAAGTCTTTGCAAACACGGCAACATAAACGTGCTAACCAAAGACGTGCCTAGCTCGCAGCTCTCGCAAAGCAACACCGCGCACACGAGCATGGCGCAGATCGAGAAATTTAAAGGCGAACTGCCGAGCGTAACGGCGTTTGATAGGCCTGCGACGATAGAGGCTTAGCGCGCTTTCTAGCTCTTGTGCCAAAGCCCTACCAGCCGTTTATCGCAAACAAAATCGCTAAGTTTTTCTGCGCCAAGAGCTCGTCCGAGAGGCGGTCATATTCGCCCCCAAGCCCCATTTCTTGCGCCATAGACGGCGGCTCATCGTCCCAAGAGCCCATCGCACCGAATACATCGGCGATCCCCGCCGCGGCAAACGCCCTCAAACTCGGCTGCGGCAGCGCTGCAAACGAAACGGCGTAATACTCGCCCACGGGGACTTCGCCCCGCAGCGTCTTAAGCGCATTATCAAACGTCTGCGCAAAGTTTTCGCAGTCTATCTTGCTCGCAAAATCCCTGATCTGCACTAAAACATTCCCAAATTCTACGCTGTTATCGCGCGCGTTTAGCGCATCCCGCGGCATCCCGCGCCAAAGGCGCTCGACGTATTTCACGCGCCAAGCCTTTTTGTCGCGATCGTATTTCCAATCAGGCGTAAAAACGCCGTCAAAGTCCTCGAAGCAGCAAACGATGCCGTTTACGTTCATACCCGAAAAACCCAAAAGCGCTCTATCTTTTGCGAAAGTTGGAATACTAAGCCCCGCGTCCTTCAGACCGAGCTTTAGGCACTGCTCTATCCAACACCGCCGTGCGGAGATTGGCTCGTCCTCTCGCCCTTTTTGCGCGAGCCGTCCGGTGAAAAACTCGCGCGCTTTTTGCAAAAGTGGCGAGCCCGTGCTTTCGTCGGCGCCTTTTTTACTAGCCGCTTTTTCATTTGCCGCTTCTTTGCTGTTCGTGCGCTTTTGCTCCGCTGCACCGCCGCTCTCGGCAGTTTTGTCCGTCGCACTGCTCTGCACTGCGCCGTACGCATCTTTTTGCTACGCAGCTTTACTTGCGTCGTTTACGCCGTCCTGCACTACGCGGTTCGCGCCCTCTGCGGTGCGGAAATGCTCCTTTACAAATTCAAAATTTAAATATTTTATATATTTTTGATCTTGCGGCAACGGCTTAGGATTGCCGCGCAGAGCTTATTTCAGCGCGACGCACAGCGCGCACGAGAAATATAATTCGCCATTTATAGATATCTTTAAATTTAGATCGCTCCCGTTCATGCGCCAAATTTCACGCACGGCGCAGAAATCTAGCTACGATAAAATTAGGCGCCGCGAGCGCGAAATTTTAAAAGTAGCCGCCATATCGAAAGAAAATGTCGCTATAAATTTAAAGCAACTCGCGCACGGGCACGGATAAAATTTCAAAAGCCGAAATTTGCGAGCGAGGCGATGCGGGTTAAATTTGCGCGCACTTTAAAAACGACAAACCGCTTTAAAGAAATTTCAACCGCGCTCGCGCTATGAAATTTTAAAAGTAAGTTGCCATACCGAGCTACCGCAAAATTTAAAGCGAATTAGCCGCAGGGTTCCGCATGATTAGACCAAAAAATTGCGCCGCAAAATTTTAAATGTAGTTTACTACATCCAGGCTTCCGCTAAATTTAGCAGGGCGGCTGCGCTGCGAAATCGAGGGTCACGCCTATCCCAAGTAAGCTTGCGCGTGAAATTTTAAAGACAAGTCGTCACGCCTACGCTGCCACCAAATTTAAAATGAACTGATCGCACCGCAAAATTTTAAAAGCGAGCCGTTGCGCCCAAACTAGCTAAATTTAAAATGAAGCAATCGCTTCGTCTATGCTACGAAAGCCGCCCGTCCGCAAGCTGCGCTCGCCAAACCGCCGATCGCAAGCCATACGCCGCAAGCGCCCTACGCTACGACGTTTGGAAACTCATAGACCACGCGGCCGCTTTTGATCGTGCAAACCGCAGCGCCCGTAAGCTGCTTGCCGAAAAGCGGAGAGTTGCGCGATTTAGACTTATTTAGCGCCTCGTCGTAAACATAGGAAATCTGCGGATCGATTATCGCGACGTCGGCCAAAAAGCCCTCTTTGATCTCGCCCTTGTCCTTTAAATTTAGAATTTTAGCCGGGTTAAACGAGCAGAGGCGCACCATGTCTTCAAGGCCGATAACGCCCTGCTCTACAAGCCGCAGCGTAAGCGGCACGAGGGTTTGAAGCCCTAAAATTCCAAACGGCGCGTGGTCAAATTCGACGAATTTATCGTCGGTGTTGTGCGGCGCGTGATCGGTCACGATGGCGTCGATCAGACCGCTTTTAAGCGCCTCTCTGATCGCCTGCACGTCGCTTTGGGTGCGAAGCGGCGGCGACATTTTAAAATTCGTATCGTATCCCATCAGCTCGCGCTCGTCGAAGGTGAAGTGATGCGGCGTAGCCTCGCAGGTGACGCGGATACCCTCGCGCTTAGCCTGCTCGATGAGTTTTAGCGACCACGCCGAGCTTACGTGCGCGATGTGGATGTGGCCGCCCGTCTTTTTGGCAAGCAGCAGATCGCGCGCGATCATAATCTCCTCTTTTTCGCTCGCCATCCCCTTTAGACCGAGGATCGCGCTTATCTTGCCCTCGTTCATCACGCCGCCGTGGCAAAGCGAGCAATCCTCGCTGTGATTTATCACGAACGAGCCAAAGTGCGCGGAGTATTCGAGCGCCTGTCGCATCACGGAGCTGTCGGTCACTGGCAGCCCGTCGTCGCTGAAGGCCACGCAGCCGGCCTCGAGCATATCGCCCATCTCGACGATCTTTGCGCCCTTGCAGTCCTGCGAGATCGCGCCTATGGGTAGCAGATCGATAAGCCCGCGCCCTTTAGCCTTAGCGATCATCGCGCGCGTGATGCTTGAGTTGTCGTTTACGGGTCTAGTATTTGCCATCGGAAGGCAGGTCGTCACGCCGCCTGCGACCGCGGTTTCGCTGCCGCTGATGACGTCGTCTTTGTATTCGAGCCCGGGGTCTCTAAAATGCACGTGCATATCGATGAGCCCGGGCATCACGAGCTTGCCCGCGGCGTCTATGACGCGGTCTGCGGCGGGACACTCGCGCATGATCTTTGAAATTTTATCGCCTTCGATTAGGACGTTCGCTTCCTCGCTGCCGTTATGATTAACGATCGTGCCGTTTTTTATCAAAATTTTCATCGTGCGCTCCTGTTTAAATTTATCGTATGAAGTATCGCCATTCGCATCGCCTCGCCGTTTTCTACCTGATCTAAAACGCAGCTATAGCGCGGATCGTCGGCTACGTCGGAGTTGATCTCCACGCCGCGGTTGATCGGGCCCGGATGCATTATCATGACGCCCTCTTTCGCCGCTTGCATCCGTCTCGCGGTAAGTCCGAAAAATTTCGAGTATTCACGCACGCTCGGGAAGCTCGGCTCGCCGTCTTGCCGCTCGAGCTGTATTCTAAGCATGATGATGACGTCGGCGCCCTCGATCGCCTCCTCTACGCTTTTACATATCGGGCAGCCGAACGCGTCGCAGTCGCGCAGCATCATCGGAGGGCCGAAGAGTCGCACGTTTATACCGAGCTTTTTCATCGCCCAGATGTCGCTTCTAGCTACGCGCGAGCGAAATATATCGCCGATGATCGCGACGTTTAAATTCTCGATCCTGCCCTTGTGCTCACTGATCGTAAAAAGATCCAGCAGCGCCTGGCTCGGGTGCTCGTTCAGTCCGTCGCCCGCATTTACGATCGATGCGTCGCAGTTGGCCGCGACGAATTTCGCCGCGCCCGAGCAGCTGTGGCGCAGCACGAAGATATCCGTGCGCATCGCCTGCATATTTCTGATGGTGTCGATCAGCGTCTCGCCCTTTTTTGTGCTGCTGTCCGCAGCGGTGAAATTTACGCTGTCCGCGCCCAGGCGCTTGGCTGCGATCTCAAAGCTCGTGCGGGTGCGGGTGGAGTTTTCAAAAAACGCGTTGATGACCGTCTTGCCGCGAAGCGAGTCGGATTTTTTGACGTCAGAGCGGTTGAGCGCTTTAAACTCGCGCGCCAGATCGATGAAGTCGTAGATGTCCTCGCGGCTCAGATCCTGCGCGCTAAGAAGATGCTTTAGCTTATACATTCCCTCTCCTTTTTAAGAGCAAATTTCAGCCGTAATTGTATAAAAAAATCTCTGATAAAATTTTAAAATTTAAGAGTGGGGCTCAAATTTAGATGCGGAATTTTGCTTGAAATTTCATTTGCGTTTGCATACAAAGCGCGAACGAAATTTTAAAATCTTACCCGCGGCGGCGAGCGCGAAATTTCAAATGCGATATTTGCGACGTTGCGTAATAAAGGCGCCGAGATCGGACGCGCCGCGTTTTAAATTTAAATCTTACGGCACGCTAGAGCACTGCAATCAAGCGCAAGCCGTAGCGTTTAAATTTTTAAATTCGGCATATTTATCGAGCGGCGCGGACGATAAATTTCAAGGCCTTCGAGGCGGTAAATTTAAAGCTTTTTTAAATATTCGATATAATTTTTCGCGCTATTTTCTACGGCTTGCTCGCTTTTATCGTAAGTAAAGCCGTATGAGACGAAATTTGGTAGCGTAACTGCGCCGACGAAATTAAACGTAGCCTTAAATGGCGCTAGCACCTCATCCACGCTAAAGCCTACGATGCCGTTTTTATCGTAGTTTTCTCTCGTCGCACCCAAAGAGATCGCAAGCGCGAATTTTTTGCCTTTAAGCTTGCCGCCGCTCTCTGTGCCATAAGCCCAGCCGCGCGTAAAAACATCCTCAAACCACTGCTTAAGAAGCGGCGTGCAGTTTGAAAAACGAAACGGAAACTGAAGCACGATTTTATCGTGGCTTTCGAGCAATTTTTGCTCCTTTTCCACATCGATTTTAAAATCCGCATAAAGCGCGTAAAGATCATGAAGCTCGAACTTATCGGGATGGGCTAGCACAGCATCCCTCCAGTGGCGGTTTATGAGCGAGTTTGCGATATTTGGATGAGCTAAAATAATGAGAGTTTTCATTTCTATCCTTTAAATTTGAAATTGCGGGGCGCATTATAGCCCTACTTCGTAAAATTTTTCTTGTTTTATCGCAAGCGACCTTAAATTCTAAAGCTTTACCAGCCGCTGCCTGCTTATCTTTACAGCAACTTCAAAGAGCGCGAGCTTTGAATTCCAAACTTCATCCGTTACTCGCGCTTTATTTAGAAATGCTTGCCTTCGGGGCACTCGTCGCGTTTTACGGCGGTTTACCACTTCTTTGCAAATATTCATATTCCATATGCGGAGGCTCGCGCGAGTAAAATTTTAACGAAACCGCCGCACAGGGGAAATTTTAATAAAATTTAGCGCCGTTTCTCTGCGAGCATTCGCCATAACAAATAAATTTAAGCGAAATTTAGCCGTGCTTAAATTCTAAGCTTTGTTCGCCGCTCCCGTCGTCGGGCTGCGGGTGCTCATCGCGCTCTTATGAGTGTCTGTCGCGCTTTCGTGCAGGCTCGTCACGCTCTTGCGAAGACTTGCCGCTTTCCTGCGGGTAGTAGTTGCAACAAAAAATTTTGAGTAGAATTTAGCGTAATTTAAATTCTAAAGCTTTGCCTATCGGTCGCCTCTTCAAGCCCAGAATTATCGTCGCGCTCCTGCGAACGCCCGCCGCGAGGCCCCTGTCTAGGCTGCACGCCAAAGCCCTCCAAGACCTTACCGATACTTTCATTTGCGTCCTTGATAATGCCTTGCAGGCTTTCGCCCATTTTATCAAGGTTTTTGCCCGCTTCGCGCGCCGCCACCTCGCCCTGCTTTAGCAGATCCTCTATCCTGTCCGCGTTGCGAGCGGCGAAATCGCTCAAGACTTCGGGCGCCTTTTTCTGCAAATTTTGCAAAGCCTCGCCCAAAACTTTAACATCGTTTGCAAGCTCGTCTATCGTGGAGTTCAGATCGGAGTTTCGCTTGCGCTCAAAATCCTGCGGCGCGGAGCCTCGTATAGAGCTTTGCGTAGAATTTTGCGTGGAGCTTTGCCCCGAGCTATCCGCACTTTTATTAAAATTTTGCCCTTGATTACCCGCGTTAAAATTCTGCTCCGATCGTGCGCTTTGTTCGCGATCTTGTCCGTCCGATCCGCCGTCGCAGCCGCCCAAAATACATATTGCGGCTAGCGCCAAAGTAAAATTTCGCGCCGTATTTATAAGGCTAAAATTTCTAGCGCGACCCGCCGAGATAAAATTTTGCTCGCTGCCAGCTGAAACGGAATTTCGCAACCGTCCAAAGCCCCGCTCGCCGCTTGCTCGGATAAAATTCTGCGCCGAATCGCCTCCGCACCCTTTCAAAATTCGTCTTTTCAAAATCCGCTCCTTTTAAATTTCATCCCTTGCAATCGCGCTTGGAAGCCGCCCGAAAAACAGATCGCTTCTAAGCTTCAAAAGCAAACAGATAGCGATATCGGCGCTTTGCTCGCGGATGTAGTTTCGATCGCCATTTAGATGAAATTCCCCGACGATCTGTTTACCGCCCTGCTCCTTCGCGCCGATAAAGACCGTCCCTACGGGCTTTTGCGCGCTTCCGCCGCCGGGGCCCGCGATACCGCTTACCGCAAGAGCAAAGCTTGCCCCGCTGCTTTGCAGCGCGCCCTCCAGCATCTCGCCCACGGTCTGCGCGCTTACCGCGCCGTAGCGAGCGAGCGTATCTTCGCTCACGTTGAGCCAGAGATTTTTTATCTCATTGGCGTAGCTTACGAGCGAGCCGTCGAAAACGTCGCTCACGCCCGCGATCGCGCCGAATTTTGCGGCGATGAGCCCTGCGGTACAACTTTCGGCAAAGGTGATCTTAGCGCCTATTTCGCGCAGTCTATCCACCACAAAGCCCATAAAATCGCCGCCTTCGATGTAGCAGCTCTCATAATACTTGCCGACGCTCTGTAAAAACGCATCCAGCGCTCCAAATTTCATCGCACTGGCGCGCACGAGCAGCAAAAAGGAGCAGGGCCTACTGATCGTAAGCGAAATTTTATAACTGATTGCAAGGCTCTCTAGGCGCTGCTTTACGCTTTCGTATTCGCAATCAAATAGATAAAAGCTCTCGCCCGCGTTCGGCGCGTCTTGAAGGATCGGCGGCAGGCTCTGCAAGCAAAGCGCCTTGATCACGTTTACCGAGCAGCCTCTGATGTTTAGCAGGAAGCTGTTTTTCGCCACCGCGCGCGCCATCGAGGGCGCTAAGGTTTCTCCGTTTTTTAGCTCGAGCGAATCGAAAGAGAGCGTCGATAAAATTTTTCCGACGACCGCGTAGGCGGAGTTTGCCGCAAAGATCGTGATGAAATCGTACGAATCGATCATCTTTTCAAGCGCGAAGGGCAAAACCTTATCGTTTTCGCTTAAGAATTTCAAATCGTCGATCCGCCCAAAAACTCGTTCGTAGCTGCGAGAAATATAGCTCATCAAAGCCGCGTCGTAGCGGATCTCCTCGCCGATTACAAGGATGATATTTTTCATAAAGACCCTCATTAAATTTTCGCACATTATAGCATAAACGCAGACTGCTCTTTCAGAGCTTTTTAATGGCGTTTTGGATAAACTTCACAAATTTTTTAAGACACGAAAAGGTACAAATATGGACTACAAAGATACTCTCTTTCTTCCTACGACGGATTTTGCGATGCGAGGCGCACTGCCTCAAAACGAACCTGCGCGGTTTAAGGCATGGTACGAGCAGCGTAAAATTTACGAAAAGATGAAGGCTAAACGTAAGGGCACAAGCGTTAGCTTTAATATCCACGACGGCCCGCCGTATGCTAACGGACACCTCCACATCGGCCATGCGCTGAATAAAATTTTAAAAGACATCATCACCAAAACCCATTATTTCTTCGGCGAGGAGATCCGCTACGTGCCGGGCTGGGACTGCCACGGCCTGCCGATCGAGCAGCAAGTAGAGATCAAACTAGGTGAGCGGAAAAAATCGCTTTCAAAAGTGCAGATACGCGAGCTTTGCAGACAGCATGCCAAAGAGTTTATCGACGTGCAGCGCAATGAATTTAAAGATATGGGGATTTTGGGCGACTGGGACGATCCGTATCTGACGCTAAAATTTGAGTTTGAGGCTGAAATTTACAAAGCGCTCTGCCAGATCGCTAAAAAAGGAATTCTGATCGAGCGAAGTAAGCCCGTGTTTTGGAGCTGGGCTGCAAAAAGTGCGCTCGCAGAAGCCGAGGTCGAATACAAGGACAAAGAGGACTACTCGATCTTCGTGGCGTTCGATCTAAGCAGTGAAGCGAACGCTAAAATCGGCGCTAAAGGCGCTAAAGCGGTCATCTGGACGACCACGCCTTGGACGCTGCCCGCAAACGGCGCAATATCTTTGAACCCGAATGAAATTTACGCGCTGACGAGCGAAAATTTGATCCTTGCAAAACCTTTGGTCGAAAGCCTCGTAAGCCTGGGCATCACCAAGGGCGAGATCGTAAAAGAATTTAAGGCTACCGAGCTTAAGGGCTTAAACGCGATCAATCCGCTAAACGATAGAATTTCAAAATTTATCCTCGGCGAGCATGTTTTAATGGACGGCGGCACCGGACTCGTGCATACGGCTCCGGGACACGGCGAGGATGATTATTTCGTAGGGCTTAAATACGGCATCGAGGTAATTATGCCCGTGGATGAGGGCGGCTGTTTCGATCAAACTCTTAAAACCAAAAAACTCTTCCGCGCAGACGTCGTAGATGAGCTCGTGGGGATGCATATTTTCAAAGCAAACGAGAAAATTTTAGAGCTTCTAGGCCCCGCGCTTATCAAATCCGGCAAATTCGTCCACTCATATCCGCACTGCTGGCGCACGCACAAACCGGTGATCTACCGCGCAACGAAGCAGTGGTTTATCGCGATGGACGAGCCAATGCCTAGCGGCAAGACGCTGCGCCAGGTGGCGCTAGAGCAGATCGGAGGGGTTAAATTTTATCCGCAAAGCGGCATCAACCGCCTAAGCTCGATGATAGAAAACCGCCCCGATTGGTGTATTTCGCGCCAGAGGGACTGGGGCGTGCCGATAGCGTTTTTCCGCGATAAAAACACCAAAGAGCCGATTTTTGATGAGAAAATTTTAAATAATATCTACGAAATTTTTAAGGCTAAGGGCGCGGATGCTTGGTGGCAGATGGAAATTTCGGAGCTTTTACCACAGGATAGCGGCTATAAGCCTGAAAATTTAGAAAAGGTGATGGATATCTTAGACGTTTGGTTTGAGAGCGGCTCGACGTGGAAGGCGGTGCTGCAAAGCGGCGTTTACGATGCTGGCAAATTCCCTGCAGATATGTATCTTGAGGGCAGCGACCAGCACCGCGGCTGGTTTCAAAGCTCCTTACTTCTAAGCTGCGCGATTAACGAATGCGCGCCGTACAAAAGCATCCTTACGCACGGATTTACCGTCGATGAGAAGGGTCAGAAGATGAGTAAGTCCGTCGGAAACGTCGTCTATCCGCAAGAGGTCGCAAAGAGCCACGGAGTGGAAATTTTACGCCTGTGGGTCGCGATGAGCGATTATTCGACCGATCTAAAGATCAGCGACAATATCCTAAAGCAGGTAAGCGAGCAGTACCGCAAGATCCGAAATACTATAAGATTTCTGCTCGCAAGCACCAGCGATCTGGGCGAGATCGAGACGAGCAATTTTACGCGGCTTGACCGCTGGATCCTAACGCGCGCTGCAAATGCCTTTGCGGGCGCGGAAGCGGCGTTTAGAAACTACGATTTTTCAAAGGGCTTCAATCAGCTACTAAATTTCTTAAGCGCCGATCTGAGCGGAATTTATCTTGATATCTGCAAAGACAGGCTCTACTGCGACGAGCCGGACGAGCCGCGCCGCAGAAGCGCGCAAAGCGCGATCGCTCTAATTACGCGAGCGCTGCTGCCTCTAATCGCGCCTACGCTAACCTACACGATCGACGAAGTGATGCAGTTCGCGCCGCGTATCATCAAAGAGGGCAAGCAGGACGCTTTCGATCTGACATATAAGCCGATAGAATTTGACGATTTTCTAGAATTCGACGAAATTTTAATCAAATCGAGGGAGAAATTTTTCGAACTCATCGACGCGCTGAAAAAGGACAAAATCATCAAATCGACGCTTGAGCTGGTTTTGCAGACGAGCTCGAACGAAATTTTATCAAACGACATCCTGGGCGTAGCGGATTGGTTCATGGTAAGCGATGTGGACACTCTGCAAAGCGAGGAGGCTCTGGCGGAGTTTAAGATAAACGACGAAATTTTCCGCCTCGTAAAATCATCGAAGCACAAATGCCCGAGATGCTGGAAATTTAACGCAAAAGAGCCTGATGAGCTCTGCCCACGCTGCGCAAAGGTCATGCATGCTCGCTAGCCCCATAAGTCTTGGCTTCGTATTTTTTACGATCGCGCTGATCTGCGTAGCAACGGGCGTGGGAATCTATTTCGTGAATAAATTTAAGGATGGCAGATGATAAGTTTGAAAGAGGCTCTAAAGCTGAGCGCGGATGAAATTTCGGCGCTTAGAGCGGAGCTAAAGGATAAAATTTTAAAAACCAAAGAGCTCGGCGCCTACGTCGAGCAGCTCACGGGCGAGGCTCTAAACATCAGCGGCGAGGGCGTACCGATCGCGATCAAAGATAACATTCAGGTAAAAGATTGGAGCGTGACCTCGGCGAGTAAAATTCTGCAAGGCTACGTCGCGCCATACGACGCGACGGTGATCAAAAAGCTACGGAAGCGCGGTTTGGCGCCGTTTGGACGAACTAATATGGATGAGTTTGCGATGGGAAGCACGACTGAGAGCTCATTCTACGGCAAAACTCTCAATCCGACCGATCACTCGCGCGTACCAGGCGGCAGTAGCGGCGGAAGCGCGGCTGCCGTAGCGGCAAATATCGCCGTAGCTGCACTCGGAAGCGATACGGGCGGCTCTATCCGCCAGCCGGCGGCATTTTGCGGCTGCGTAGGCTTTAAGCCGAGCTACGGCAGAGTCAGTCGCTACGGGCTCGCGGCGTATTCGAGTAGTCTCGATCAGATAGGACCGATCACGCGCAGCGTCGAGGATGCGGCGATTTTATACGACATCATCGCAGGCCGCGACGAGATGGACAGCACGAGCTACGCGGGCGCTTACGAAAGCACCGCAGATAAGCTAAACGCGGATCGCAAGCTTAAGATCGCCGTTATAAAAAATTATATCGACGAGGCCTCGCAGCAGGTCAAAGAGGCTTTAAATTTAACTATAGAAAAGCTAAAATCCTTCGGGCACGAGATCGTTTACCGCGATCTTTGCAGCTCCAAATACGACATCGCGACCTACTACATCATCGCAACCGCCGAAGCTAGCGCAAATTTAAGCCGCTACGACGGCGTACGCTACGGAAACCGCGCGAAGGCTCTAAATTTAAAAGAGCTCTACGCCAACACCCGCGGCGAAGGCTTTGGCGACGAGGTCAAGCGCCGTATGCTTCTAGGCACCTTCGTACTAAGCAGTGGCTACTACGACGCGTACTACATCAAAGCGCAGAAGGCAAGAGCCTTCATCAAAAGCGAATATGAGGAAATTTTAAAAGACGCCGATTTGATCTTTATGCCGATCGCGCCGGGCGTGGCATATAAATTCGGCGAGCTTAGCGATCCGCTTCGCGCATATCTTAGCGACATCTACACGATCGGCGTAAATTTAGCGGGGCTTCCCGCAATCTCCGTGCCGATAGCGAAAAACAAAGAGGCTCTTAATATCAGCGCGCAGCTTATCGGGCGCGCCTACGACGAACAAACGGTGCTGGACGGCGGCTTGAGTTTAGAAAAAATCGTGAAAGGATAAGTATGAAGATCGTCAAAAAGGCTCTGACCTTCGAGGATGTTTTGTTGGTACCGCAATACTCTGAAATTTTACCCAAAGAGGTCGATATCAGCACGAGTTTTACGAAAAATATCACGCTAAATACCCCTCTTGTGAGCGCTGCGATGGATACGGTCACCGAGTACCGCACGGCGATAATGATGGCGCGCCTCGGCGGCATCGGCGTGATCCATAAAAATATGGACGAGGGCTCCCAAGCCAAGATGGTTCGCCGCGTAAAAAAGAGCGAAAGCGGCGTCATTATAGACCCTATTTCGATCAAGGCGGACGCCACGATCAAAGACGCTCTCGATCTGATGAGCGAGTACCACATCAGCGGTATTCCCGTTATCGATGACAACGGCGTGCTGATTGGAATTTTAACCAATCGTGATCTGCGCTTTGAAACCGACACCGCCGCGCTAGTAGGCGAGAAGATGACTAAGGCTCCGCTAATTACCGCTCCAAAAGGCTGCACGCTTGATGATGCGGAGAAAATTTTTAGAAATAATAAGGTAGAAAAGCTTCCGATAATCGACGCAAACGGCCACTTAGAGGGGCTTATTACGATTAAAGACCTTAAAAAGCGCATCGAATATCCAAGCGCTAATAAAGACAAATTCGGTCGCCTTCGCGTCGCCGCGGCAATCAGCGTAGGCCATCTGCAAAGAGCCGAAGCTCTCGTCAAAGCGGGCGTAGATGCGCTTGTGATGGACTCTGCGCACGGACACTCCAAAGGCATTATCGACACGCTTAAGGAGCTGAAGCGAAATTTCGACGTGGACGTAGTAGTCGGAAACGTCGCAAACCCCGCCAGTATCAAAGATATCGCAAACGCGGGAGCAGACGCGATTAAAGTAGGTATCGGCCCGGGCTCGATCTGCACTACCCGCATCGTAGCAGGCGTGGGCGTGCCGCAATTCACCGCGATCAACGATTGCGCGATCGAGGCGGCTAAATTTGGAATTCCGATCATCGCAGACGGTGGCATCAAATACTCGGGCGACATCGCTAAAGCCCTAGCCGCTGGCGCAAGCTCGGTGATGATGGGAAGCTTGCTAGCAGGCTGCTACGAAACCCCGGGCGAGCTCATTACGTTTCAGGGTCGCCAGTACAAAACCTACCGCGGCATGGGTTCCTTAGCGGCGATGCAAAAAGGAAGCTCGGATCGCTACTTTCAAGACGGCACCGCAAAAGAAAAACTCGTGCCCGAGGGCGTCGAGGGGCGTGTGCCTTACGCAGGTATGTTAAAAGACGTGATCTTTCAGCTGCTAGGCGGCTTACGAAGCTCAATGGGATACTGCGGCAGCAAGGATATCGCGACCTTTCAGCAAAAGGCGGAATTCGTCGAGATCACGAGCGCAGGTCTTAAAGAAAGCCACGTCCACGACGTCATCATCACGCAGGAAGCGCCGAATTACCGAGTAAATCAGTGATCCTTCAGAGCAAAATTCAAAATTTCGACGAGCCGCTCTATCTGGAGAGCGGCCGCGTCTTTTCCAACTTCAAGCTCGCCTATGAAACCTACGGCGAGCTAAATCCAGATAAATCCAACGTCATCGTAATCTGTCACGCCTTAACGGGTTCCGCGCACGCCGCGGGACTTTACGAGGGCGACGTTAAGCCCGGCTGGTGGGACGGGCTCATCGGCGATCATAAAGCGGTCGATACGACGAAATTTTTCGTCATCTGCATAAATATTTTAGCTTCGCCTTTCGGCTCTACCTGCCCGCTCGACGTCGATGAAAGCAGCGGCCGCGAGTACCGCTTGCGCTTTCCCGTAGTGGTCGTCTCGGACGTCGTGCGCGCGCAGATGATGCTTTTAAAGCGCCTAGGTATAGCTCGCGCCCGCGCCGTTATCGGCGGCAGTCTGGGCGGCATGCAGGCGCTGTGCTATGCGATAGAATATCCCGAATTTGCGGATGAAATTTTCGTACTCGCAAGCACCTACGCCACGCAGCCTTGGGCGATCGCATTTAATAAGATCGCGACCGAGGCTATCTTGCGCGATCCAAATTTTAAAAACGGCAACTACGATAAAAATCTGATCGCCGAGCACGGGCTTGACGGCATGGCAGTGGGGCGCATGGCAGGGCATATAAGTTTTTTAAGTCCGAGCTCGATGCAGGATAAATTCGGGCGCAACTACGTCGAAACCGACGGTCTTTACGAGATTAACGGGCGCTTTCAGGTCGATCGCTACCTTGAATACAACGGCGAAAATTTCGCGCGCAGGTTCGATCCACTGTGCTATCTCTACATCGCCAAGATGATGAATATATTTGATTGCACGCGCCACTACGGCAATCTTAAAAACGCCTGCGCGCAGATCAGATCGCGCCTGCACCTCATCTCTTTCAAAGGCGACGTGCTCTTTCCGCCGAGGCTGATGAAAGAAATTTACGATGCGATGAGCGATCTAGGCAAAAAGGATCGCGCGAGCTACGCGCAGATCGACAGCGACTACGGCCACGACGCGTTTTTGGTCGAGATAGAAAAATTTGATTACATCATAAAAAGGATTTTGGATGAGTTTTGAGGAAAAAATGGAGAAGATTAACGCGCTTTTAAAGAGCCTAAACGACAAGGATCTGAGCTTGGAGGAGAGCGTGAAGCTGTATAAGCAGGGCGTGGCGCTGCTAAAAGAGGCGAAGGAAATTTTAGAAAACGCCAAGCTCGAGGTCGCCGAAATAAACGCACCCGAGCAAGCTTAGGAGGCGGCAATGATAAACGTATGCGTTTTGCAATTACCGACGCTTTCGATGAGCGAAAATCGGATCGATTACTATATGAAGGTCGCCAAAGACAACGGCGCGCGGATCGTGCTACTGGGCGAATATGAGCTAAATTCCTTCTTTAGCGAGCTTAAAAAGATGCCCCGCTCTATTGCCTGCGAACAGAGCGAGCATAAGCAGGAGCTGATGGCGCGGCTTGCCGCTAAATACGACCTACATATCGTAGCGCCGATAATCAGAGCCGCTAGCGGCGCGATTTTGAGGCAGGCGGGCATTTTCGGCGGCGCGACTCAAAAGAGCTTGGGCGGCGAAAATTCCGCAAGCTTTAAAAGCGAGATTGATTGCAAAGGCGAGCCAAATTCTAAAAGCGAGCAGAGTTCCAAAGGCGGCTCAAACTCCTGCGGCGCAAAATCTTTAAATTTCAAAGCCGCAAATTTAAAAAGCGCCTCCGAAGCCCCAAACGCTCTAAATTCCCAAGAAAACCAAAAAGACGCGAGCGAAGAGGAGATCTTTTGCGCGAGCGAAAACGAGCCTATCTGGGTGAAATCCTGCGCGAAATTTTCGCCCTCGGAGGTGAAATTTTACGATCAAAATATCCTGATGGACTATCCGCACTGGAACGAGGAGGGCTTTTTCGCCAACCGCAAAAGCCGCAAAATCGGTAAAATTTCGCCGATGATCTTTAGCGAAGGCGGCGTGAAATTCGGCGTCTGCTTCGGCTATGAGGCGCATTTTGACGTATTTTGGCGCTATTTTATGCAAAAAAACGTCGGCTGCGTGCTCGTGCCGTGCGCTTCGACCTTTGAAAGCGGCGGGCGCTGGCGCGAGCTTTTGAAGATGCGCGCGTTTACGAACTCGCTCTACGTCATCCGCGCCAACCGCATCGGCGAGGCGAAATTCGGCGAAAGCGAGTTTAAATTTTACGGCGAGAGCTTCGTCGCGACCCCCGGCGGCGAGATCGCAAACGAGCTGAAAAACGAAGAGGGCGTGCTGATGTGCGAAGTGGACGCGGACGAGATCGCTGCGGCGCGCGGGCTGTGGAAATTCCGAAAAAATCTAGTCGGCAGGGGGCTTTTATGAACTACTTTCACAGGCAGATCCAGCTTTGGGGCGAGCAGACGCAGCGCGCGCTTGCGGATAAGCGCATCCTAATCATCGGCGCGGGCGGGCTTGGAAGCAGCCTTTCTTACGCTCTGGGCGCAAGCGGTATCGGGCGGATCAGCGTCGTGGATTTCGACACGGTGGCGCTTCACAACATCCACAGGCAAATTTTATTCACGCTCGAAGACGAGGGCAAATTTAAAGCGGACGTTTTTAAAAGCCGCACGGAAAGCCGCTACGACGGCGTGAGCGTGGAGGTGCACAAAAGCCGCGCGGAGGAATTTTTCGCTAGCGCGACCGCCTCGGGCGAGAAATTTGATCTCATTTTGGATGCGACCGACAATCTCGCCACACGCGCGCAGATCGATGCGTTTGCTAAGCAAATAGGCGTACCGTGGGTGTTCGCGTCGGTGGACAGCTGGCAGTGCCAAGTCTGCTTCGTGCAGAATGCCAATTTTAAATTTTTCCCGAGCCTAAACGCGACGCCTGCGGGCATAACGGCTGCGATCGTGATGTTTGCGGCGAGCTTTGAGGCGAACCTCGCTCTGCGCTACCTAGCGGGGCTTGAGGTCGAAAAAGACCTGCTTTACTACGCGAACTTTTTTGGCGGTGAGCTGGAAGTTAGGAAGATAAGATTGTAGTTTTGGCTCGGGCTAGTTTAAATTTAAGCCCGAGCTTGTGGGTTGACTTTATATCAAAAAGCTAATTTTGAGCGTGTTAGTTTAACTCTTCTTCTGTCATTTCACTCTCCTTAATATCTAGTTTTCATAAGATTCTTTTATTGCATTTTTTATCTCATCGGATGGGATCTCATCTATATATTTATCCAGCTTTTTTAAATTATCTTTATACGGCCGATCAAGCTTACGACCGTCTTTATCTCTGGTATACATATGGATGGATACCGCTTCCATTTCATTTAACTCGCTTGCAAATTTCGTATATTCATAAACATCTTTAAATGTAGAATTTCTATCTTTGCAATATTTGCGATATACCGTCGTTATAAGCGAAATTTCACTTTTAGGTATATAATAAGTTGCATCGTAGTTTATTTTATAATAACTATCCAAACTATATATATAGTTTCTATGACAATCATCATATTTTCGTTTTAGAAATTCCGGACTCGGTTGTCCGCCTACGTTATACTGCATAAGCAGCTTTAAAATCGGTTCGTAATTTGGAGTACCCGGAAATGTATCATACAATGAAAAATCATATTCGGTAATATCAAATCCATCCGTCGGTTCCGCTTTATCATTTAATATCCCTTCAGGCACGACCTTCTTGATATCGTTTCCGTACCTTAGACCCACCGTAGAGTTTTGAAATTTCCAAATATACGGCTTATAGTCGCTTTCTAATGCCATCTTCGCTATCTCATACATATTCGTATTCGTAAGATATGAAAAGAAATAATTCGGCTCTCCTATACTAATCATAGGGTAGTCGGTATCATAAATCAACGTAAAATTTCCATCGTCACTTATTTGCAAAGATTTTATATGGTTATAATTCGGCGGAAGCAGCCTATTTCTAACGACTTCCGCCTCTTCAAATTTAACCCCGTTGTCTAAAAGCAGTCTTACCGCTTTAGTAGCATTATTTTCTATAGCATAAGCCATAGCGGATAGCTTGTATTCGTCTTTTTTATGTATATCCGCTCCCAATTTTATAAGCTCTTGGGTAGTATTCGTATCATCCCAAAAGCTAGAATACATCACGGGCGTTACCCCTCCGTGCATAGTATGATCGACGGTTAGATTGTTATCTTTCA
>NZ_CALKTC010000075.1 GCF_937996225.1 uncultured Campylobacter sp.
AAAATTCAAAAAACGAAAAAAATAGGGAAAATTTTGATAGATGGTGCGACCGACGAGATTTGAACTCGTACACCTTGCGGCACTACCCCCTCAAGATAGCGTGTCTACCAATTCCACCACGGTCGCATAAATTTTAAAGCTTGATCTCAAACCTTGAATTATATAAGTTTGAAGCCCGATTTCTCGGGCTTTTGATTAATTTGCAGCAGCCTTTAAACCCGCTGTCAAAAAAGGATTTACGAAAAGCAAGATAAATGAAATAACTAATGCATAGATAACCTGCGCTTCGATCATCGCTAGCGAAATATACATCGTATTCGATAGCTTGCTAGCTACGCTCGGATTTCTAGCGATGCCATTAAGCGTCGCACTAGCGGCATTTCCCATACCTAACGCGCCACCCAAAGCGGCTAGACCTAAAACAACTGCAACGGTAATTGCAGAAAAAGAAACGATCTGAGTGTAAGCGCTTAGCTGCTCGCTAGCAAAAGCCGCGCCGCAAAGCGCAAATAACAATACAAGAACTTTTTTCATAAAAGTCTCCATAAATAAATTTTAAAACGAGTTTCGGCTCAATACCCCCTACTCCAACGTTTTAAGTGTGAAATATTATTAAAATTTTGCTTTTGATTTGTTTAATCTAGCGGAATTTGCGTTAAATTTAGCAAATCCCGCCAAGCAATCTAACGCTTAGCGTCCAGATACGTATTTAGCGCCGCAACGTAGGCCTTCGCAGACGCTAGCATCGTATCTACGTCAAGTCCTCTGCCGATGATGGCGCCCTCGTCTTTAAATTCTACTTTGACGGTTACTTTCGCCAGCGCGTCTTTACCCTGCGAGACCGCTTTTACTTGGTATTCTTTCAGGCTGCCGCTGATGCCGCTGATACGATCTATCGCCTTAAATATCGCATCCACGCCGCCGTTTCCAAGCGCGCTATCGCTTAAAATTTCATCCTTATACCTTAGCGTAAGTGCGGTGCTAGCGTGTCCTTTGTTGCAGCTATTGGAGCTTAAAACCAGCACTTCGTAGGTCTTTTCGGCTCCCACGAACTCATCGTTTACGAGCTCTCTAATATCCTCGTCGAAAACGTCCTTTTTGTTATCGGCGAGCGCTTTAAATTTATTAAACGCGATCTCAATCTGCTCGTTACTAAGCTCATAACCCAAAGACACCAGTTTATCCTTAAAGGCGTGGCGGCCGCTGTGTTTGCCCAGTACGAGCGAGTTTTTATCAAGTCCGATATCCTCGGCGTGCATGATCTCGTAAGTTTCTTTGTGTTTTAGCACGCCGTCTTGGTGGATGCCGCTTTCATGCGCGAAGGCGTTTTTACCCACGATCGCTTTATTAGGCTGCGGCTCGATGCCGGTGATGCTCGCGACTAGGCGGCTGGATGGGTAAATTTCTTTCAAATTTATATCGGTATAAAGCGGCGCAAATTTATCTGTGCGCGTCTTGATCGCCATTACGATCTCCTCCAGCGCCGCGTTGCCCGCACGCTCGCCGATGCCGTTTATCGTGCACTCGACCTGTCTGGCTCCTGCCAAGATAGCGGCTAAGGAATTTACGGTAGCCATTCCCAAGTCGTTGTGGTTATGTACCGAAACTACGGCGCGCCCGTCGATAAGGTTAACGATCTCGCCTATTCGAGCGGTAATCTCGTCCGGATAGAGATAGCCTACCGTATCGGGGATATTTATGGTGGAGGCTCCGGCGCTTATCGCGGCGTCACAGATCTCTTTTAAAAAGCCGATATCGCTTCTGCACGCATCCTCGCAACTAAACTCCACGTCATCGCATAGGCTTTTGGCGTATTGCACAGACTCTATGGCGCGCTTTATGACCTCTTGCGGCTGCATTTTGAGTTTAAATTCCATATGGATGGGGCTTGTGGCGATGAAGGTGTGGATGCGCCCGAGCTTTGCGCCCTTTATCGCTTCGCCTGCGGCCTTGATGTCTTTTTCTAAAGCGCGCGCAAGCGAACAGACGCGAGCCTTGCTAACGGCGCCGGCGATCTTTTCTATCGCGTCAAAATCCCCGGGGCTCGCCGCTGCAAAACCCGCCTCGATAACATCTACGCCCAGCTTTTCAAGCTGCAACGCAAGATGGATCTTTTCGTCCGTATTCATCGACGCTCCGGGGCTTTGCTCGCCGTCACGAAGCGTCGTATCGAAGATTATGATTTTATTTTTGTCCATTGCTTGTCCTTTCAAAGCGTTAAAATTTGGTGAAATTATAGCCGTGCAAGCTTAAAACAATCGCGGCGATAAACATATTTGAGATTATTTCGCCGTTTCCTCGGGTTTGTCTTTTTTATGAAATTTAGCCGCACTTAAATTTAAAGCTCCGCGAACCAAACCGTAAACGATATAAACCAAAGTGAGCACCGCCGGAAATTCCAGCCTGAAAAGATATAAAAGCGAGAAAAATACGACGATTAGAAGCACTAAAATTTTAATCGCGTTGGGGCGCTTTAGGCTGATCTTTTTAAAGCTCGGAAAGCGGATGTTACTTACCATCAAAAACGACAGTGCCGCCATTGCGATGATCAAAAATACACCAAATCCTTTGGAGAGCTCATATTTTAGATAAATTCCGATCCAAAACGCCATCGTAATAGCAGCCGTTGGAATCGGCAGCCCGATAAAAACGCTAGGCTCGTAGGTGCCCGTAGTGACGTTGAATCGCGCCAGCCTGATTGCGCCGAAAACCACGTAAAGCGCGGATACGAGCGAGCCGACCTTACCGTAATCGTGCCCGACCGCGCAGTAAAACAGCAGCGCCGGCGCTACGCCGAAAGCCACGATATCCGCAAGGCTATCGAATTCCACGCCGAATTTCGACGTAGCATGTGTTAGCCTCGCTACGCGGCCGTCAAGCCCGTCGCAGATCAAGGATAAAATGATATAAAAGATCGCGGCGCTGAAGTTGCCTTTGATCGTAGAAATTATGCTGATGACCGCTAAAAATGCACTTGCCGCCGTGAAAAAATTCGGCAATATGTAGATTAATTTTCCCTTTTCCTCTTCCATCTCTTACTCTTTAAATTTTATTTTCGCGCCGCTTTTCGTTCGGCGCCGCAGATCGCGCATAAAACCCTTTAGCGCGATCGTCTTAAAATTTAGCCCTAAGTTCTTGCTCTGCGCGAGGCTTGAAATTTACGCCTCGCTCTTTGCGCTTTCGATATCATCGTTAGCGCCTAAATTTCGCACCAGACGGGTAGGCATACCGTTATCTTTTTCAAATTTAGAGATGATCTCCACGATCTGCTCGCCCGAGACCGTCTCCTTCTCATACAGCGCCTTTACCATCTCCTCAATCGCCGGAGCATAGGTCCTTAGCGTCTCTTTTACCGCCGCGTAACGCTCATCCAGCGTCTTGCGGACATATTCGTCGATCTTAACCGCCGTTACCTCGCTGTAATCCTTGATGCTCTGTCCGCCGTTTAGGAAGGAATACTGCTGCTTTTCTAGCACCGCAAGCCCGAGCGCATCGGTCATTCCGACTTGAGTAGCCATAAATTTAAGCATATCGGTAGCGCGCTGCAAATCGTTGCCTGCTCCGTCAGTGATCTCGCCTAAAAACACATCCTCCGCCGCGCGCCCCGCCAAAAACGTATCGATCTCGGCAAAAATTTCATGGCGCTGATGCAGATATCTATTTTCAAACGGAGAATTTAGCGTATATCCCGCAGCGCTCAGTCCGCGCGGCACGATAGTTACTTTAGATACCGGCATCGCGCCTTTGGTAAGCTCGGCGATGAGCGCATGGCCGCTTTCGTGGTAGGCGACGATCCGCTTTTCGATCGGGCTTACGCGGCGCGATTTTTTAGCCAGTCCGATACCGACGCGTTCGATCGCTTCGAGCAAGTCTTTTTGCTCGACCTCCGCCTTTGCCTCGCGACCCGCTAAAAGCGCGGCTTCGTTGATGATATTTGCAAGATCGGCTCCCGCAAAGCCAACGGTAAGGCGCGCGATCTCTTCGATATCGATATCGCGAGCAAATTTAACGTCGCGCATATGCACCTTCAAAATCGCCATTCTGCCGTCAAAATCAGGTCTATCGACTAGAACCTGCCTATCGAATCTGCCTGGACGCAGAAGCGCCGCATCCAGCGTCTCCGGGCGGTTGGTAGCCGCAAGGACGATTACCGGGCTTGATTCCGAGCCGAAGCCGTCCATCTCGGCAAGCAGCTGATTTAGCGTCTGCTCGCGCTCATCGTTGCCCCCGCCGATACCGCCTGCGGTTCTGCTTTTACCGATCGCGTCGATCTCGTCGATAAAAACGATCGCTGGAGCCTGTTTTTTAGCGTTATCAAATAGATCGCGCACCCTGCTGGCGCCCACGCCTACGAACATCTCAATGAAGCTCGAGCCCGATACCGAAAAAAACGGCACATCCGCTTCGCCCGCGACCGCTTTGGCTAGCAGCGTCTTACCCGTGCCTGGAGGACCCACCAAAAGCACGCCTTTTGGAATTTTAGCCCCGAGGCTAATGTATCGCTCTGGATTTTTTAAGAAATCTACGATCTCCTTAACCTCCTCTTTCGCCTCTTCGACGCCCGCTACATCGCTAAATTTAACCTTCGGTTTTTCGGCGCTTACCAGGTTTTTGGAGCTTCCGATGCCGAGCACGCCGCCGCCCATATTGCGCTGCATGCGGTTGGCTAAAAACATCCAAATTCCAAAGAAAATCACGAGCGGCAAGACCCAGCTAAAGAGCAGATCGGTCAAAAAGTTGCTCTCGTTATACGCGCCGTATGGAATTTTGCGCGATTCTAAAATTTGAACTAGCTCGGGATCATCTACGCGCTTGGCGGTGTAGATTACGTTGCCGACTTGAGCTTTAATCGTGGAGCTTCCGATGGAAACCATGCTTACTTGGGAGTTTTTGATTTGCGATTTTAGCTCGGAGTAAGTTACGTTTCTACTCTCGCCCGAGACGGAGCTCAGCACTCCACCGCTATCAAATCCGCCACTTGGGGATATCGCTTTAAACACCACTATCAAAATAAGCGCGAAAATTATAAAAACGCCGATCGGATTTTTATTAAAAAAATTGTTTCCACCGCCGTTTTGAGGGGGTTGATTGTTTTGGTTGTTATTCATATCTTCCTTTCATAAACGAAGCTGAGCCATTCGTTTTGCTTTTTCATCTGCACGAAATTTAAATCCAAAAAGGCCTGCTCTATCCTATCTTTATATTTTTCTAAAATTCCCGACAGCACGAGCTTGCCGCCCGGTTTTAGCGCTCTTTTCAGATCCGCGCTTAGGATCAAAATCACGTCGGCGATTATATTTGCGACGACGAGATCAAACTGTGGCTGCGCGCTTTTGCTTGAACTTTGCTCGTTTAAGCTTGAAACGCTGCCGAGCCAAATTTTATCGATCCGCACGCCATTTTTCTCGGCGTTTTGCCGCGTAGCGACTACCGCCTGCTCGTCGGTATCGCAGGCGCTTACCTTTGCGCCCAGTTTTTTCATCGCGATACTTAAAATTCCACTGCCGCAGCCCACGTCAAGCGCGCTCATGCCCGCGCGAGCGAGCTCGCTAAGCAGTGCCAGACACATATTGGTGCTTTCGTGATGACCCGAGCCGAACGCCAGCGCAGGATCGATCAGCAAATCGATTAGCGCGCGATCTTGCGATCTTTCGCACCAGCTTGGACGGACATAAAATTTACCGACCGCTACGGGCGCGACGCCTTTTTTATATTCGTCGAGCCAGTCTTTGTTTTGCTTTTTTGAAATTTCGATCTGCAGATCGGCGTCTAAATTAGTAGATCGCGCGAGCCCCTTTTTAAACTCTTCAAATGCAAATTTTAAATTTTGCAGATCCTCTTCGTCGCGGATTATGAAGCGATCGCCATCCTCCTCGACGCAGGTAACGCCGAGCTCAAACGCAAAGCTCTTGAAAAGCTCGCTCGCATTCGCGCTTTTTACGATCATCTCATAAAAAAAATCTTTCATCGCCTCACATCGCCTTTAAATTTTAAAATTTGCATATTACTAAAATTTAGTTCAAACTTTGCTTACGCTCGGGCGTTTTTATATAGCTTTAAACGCCTTTTTAAGATCGAGCGTGCCCTCGTAATACGCCTTACCGACGATAACGCCTGCGATGAGCCCTGCGTTTTTAAGCGCGATTATGTCGTTTATATCTTTAACGCCGCCGCTTGCGATAGTGTCGATACCGCTAGCTTTCGCGATAGAGCGGCTAAATTCTACGTTCACGCCGCTTAGCATACCGTCGCGCGATATGTCGGTGCAGATGATGGCGCAAACGCCCGCGTCCGCATAGTCTCGCGCCAGATCGGTCGCTTTTACGCGGCTTAGCTCCGCCCAGCCCTCGGTCGCTACGAGCCCCTCTTTCGCGTCTATGCCCACGACGATGCGGTAAAGCTTCGCCATTCTCCTTACGAAATCTCTATTTTTAAGCGCCGCCGAGCCCAGGATAAATCTATCGACGCCTAAGCTCAAATACTGCTTTATGCGCGCTTCGTCGCGGATACCGCCGCCCACTTCTACGCGCAGGCGCGTGTTTTTTACGATCAGCTCGATCGCTTTGAAATTTACCGCCTCGCCCGCAAACGCGCCGTCGAGATCAACTAAATGCAGCCACTTAGCGCCGAGATCTTCAAATTTTTTGGCTAGCTCGCAGGGGTCTTTGGAATAAATTTTTGCGCTTTGCATCTCGCCCTTGCTAAGGCGCACGGCGCATCCTTGTTTCAGATCGATCGCAGGGAAAATCTCCATCACAGCTCCGTAAAATTTTTAATGATTTTTATGCCCGCATCGTGGCTTTTTTCGGGATGCGGCTGAAAGGCAAATACGTTTTCGCGCCAGATCGCGCTTGCAAACTCATAGCCGTAAAATGTGGTCGCAAGCGTGATCTCGCGCTCGCAAAGGACATGGTAGGAGTGCACGAAATACAGATACTCAAACTCGCCTAGGCCCGCATTTATCGGCGAGCGCTTGATAAAATGCGCGCTGTTCCAGCCGACGTGCGGGATCTTTAGGTTTTCGGCGCGAGTAAAATTTTGCCCGCAGCGCTCGCTCGGTTCCGCCCCGTCTGAATTAAATTTCGCCCCGCCCGATCTAAATTTCATATCCTCGGACCCAGATTCCGCCCCCTGAATATTAAATTTCGTTTTGTCAAATTTCACGACGCGACCGGGCAAAATTTCAAGCCCGCTGCGCGCGCCAAATTCCTCGCTTTGCTCGAACAGAAGCTGCATCCCAAGGCAGATGCCTAAAAAATATCTGCCGCTTGCGACGAACTCTTTAATCGCGGCG
This sequence comes from uncultured Campylobacter sp., assembly GCF_937996225.1. GTDB lineage: Bacteria > Campylobacterota > Campylobacteria > Campylobacterales > Campylobacteraceae > Campylobacter_B. The sequence continues at coordinate 7,295 of NZ_CALKTC010000075.1, forward strand.
TCCATACCGTTTGCGCGAAGCCTATCCATCGCCTCGCCGAATGCGCCCACGCCCGGAAGCAGAGCCTTATCGCAGCTCAAAAGCTCCTCGGGGCTGCGCGCGAGGCAAAATTTAGCGCCGCAAAAACTAAGCGCGTTCATCACGCTTTGGATATTGCCCGCGCCGTAATCCACGATACCGATCAAGCCGTGCCCTTCATATCGTTTAATCGGTGCGAAAACTCGGGCACGATACGCTTTAGCTTATCCGCGACCTGCGCGTCCTCGCACTCCGAAAGCTCCTCGATCTGCGAGCTTAGCTCTTGTAGGTCGTATTTTGCGGAGTGGGTTACGAAGATGGATTGGTACTTCGTGCTCTTGTCGTTTTCGTCGATCAAAAGCTCCTCGTAAAGCTTCTCTCCGGGGCGCAGACCGACAAATTTAATGCCAAGCTCCTCCTTGCCGGCAAGCTGCAGCATTCGCTTGGCAAGATCGGCGATCTTTACGGGCTCGCCCATATCCAGCACGAAAAGCTCGCCGCCCTGCGCGATGGAAGCTGCTTGAAGCACCAGCTGGCACGCCTCGCTAACGAGCATAAAATATCTCGTAATCTCGGGGTGCGTAACGGTAAGCGGCTCGTTCGCTTCGATCTGGCGTTTAAATTTAGGAATGACGCTGCCGCTTGAGCCGAGCACGTTTCCGAAGCGGACGGCGACGATCTGCGTATCGCTTGCCGCGTCGTTGGAATTTAGCGCGTAAAGCTCGCAGATACGCTTCGTCGTGCCCATAATGTTCGTCGGTCGCACCGCCTTATCAGTCGAGATCAAAACGACCTTTTTCGCGCCATATTTTTTGGACAGATCAATTACGTTTTTTGTGCCGATGACATTGTTTTTGACCGCTAGATGCGGATTAAACTCACATAACGGCACGTGCTTATACGCCGCTGCGTGCACGACTACCTCGGGACGAAATTCTGCAAAAACCTCCTCCAGCTCATGGCGATAAACGACGTTTATCATCTTTAGCTCGTTACGCGCGTCCGCGCCGGTGGCTTCGTTAATAGAGTAGAGGTTAAACTCGCTGTGTTCGACCATAATAAGACGCTTTGCGCCGAATTTCAAGCATTGCTTACAAATTTCGCTTCCTATCGTGCCGCCCGCACCCGTTACCAGCACGATCTTGCCTTTGATAAAATTTTCAATCGCTTTGGTGTCGAGGTCTTTGGGCTTGCGCGCGAGCAGATCCTCGATCGATACGTCGCGGATCTTTTTGCTCTCATCCTCCAAAAGCGAAAAGAGCTTGATATCCTTTAGCCCGTATGCAAACAGCTCGTCGTATAGCTCCTTTAGCTCGTCCGGATACAGCGCTAGCGCGATGATCGCGGTTTTGGCGCCGCTATCTTTGATCATCTGCGGAATTTCGCTCTTAGCCCTGACGACGTAATTTTCGCAATACGTCCCTACTAGCTCGGGCCGCCCGTCCACGACGCCCACCGGATAGTAGTTGATATATTTTTGCCGCATACCTTTTAGGACGTGAAAGGTCTTGCTCGTAGCGCCCACGACGATGCAGGGCTCGTTATTCGTGATATTTTTCTTCTCACTTAGAAACATCCGCTTTGAAATTCTAATCCCACCGATTAAAATAAACGAGATCGCCGCATCGATGATGATGACTGAGCGCGGGAAGGGGTTAAAAACTTTACTCGCTAGAAAAAATAGGATCAAAAAGGTAAGTGCTGCCATCACGTGCGCGTAGAAGAGCTTTCTTGCTTCGTATAGCCCGAAAAATCTCCACGGAACTAAATAGATCCGCAAAAACCAAAAATAGAAAATTTTAATCGCAGTAAGGCTCGAGGCGCTAAGCAGCGCGCCTTTATAGAATTCGTTCGGTATATCTCCGCTAAATCGCAGCAAAAACGCGATGTAAACGGAGAGGATCGAGATAAAAATATCTCCTAGCAAAAAAAACGCGAAGCGGCTAAATTTAGTGGGTTTTAACAGCATTAGATGTTTTCTTTTACGATTTTTACGACGCGTTCAATCGTCTCGTCGCTCATATCGGTGCCGCTAGGAAGGCAGATGCCGCGACTAAACATATCCTCGCTCGTGCCGTCAACTACACTAAGTGCGCCTGCGAAGATGCTTTGCAGATGCATCGGCTTCCAAAGCGGGCGAGATTCGATGTCGGCTTTATTTAGAGCCTCGATAACCTTTAGATGAGCGTCCTTTTGTTTAAATAATAGCGTTGTAAGCCATCTGTTGCCCTCGCCGCCTTCGACTTCGGGCATAAACTCCACGTCGGTGCCTCTAAACAGATCCTCGTAGATTTTAAAAATCTCGCGTTTTCTCTTTACGCGCTGCGGCAAGACCTCCATCTGACCTACGCCGATAGCGCCTAAGACGTTGCTTAAGCGGTAGTTGTAGCCGTAGTCCTTGTGCTCATAGTGAAGCAGCGGCTCGCGTGCCTGTGTGCTTAAAAATCTAGCCTTGGCGATTAGCTCCTCATCGTTTGAGATCAGCATTCCGCCGCCTGAGGTAGTGATGATTTTATTGCCATTGAAGCTTAGTGCGCCGCATTTTCCGATGCCGCCAAGTGCTTTACCCTTATAAAATCCGCCCAGCGCCTCCGCAGCATCCTCGATGAGATCGATATTTTCATTAGCACAAATTTCGCATATCTCGTCCATCTTCGCAGCCTGTCCGTAAAGATGCGTAACGACGAGCACATTTGGTTTTTTCGGCGATTTTTTGATCGCTTCTTTAAGCAGCTTCGGGCTTAAATTCCAACTCTCGTCGCTGTCTATCAGCACTGGCACGCAGCGCTCGTAAAATATCGGATTTAGCGACGCCATAAAGGTAAACGTGGAGCCAAGCACCACGTCGCCGTCCTTTACGCCGCTGCAGCGAAGCGCTAGATGAAGCGCCGCCGTGCCTGCATTTAGCGCCAGCGCGCCGCGCGTGCCAGTATAGGACTTCACTGCGTCCTCAAAGCGATTAACATATTCGCCCAAAGGCGCGATATAGTTGCTTTCAAATACCTTTTTTATATACTCAAGCTCATTGCCACCCATATTCGGCGGGCTTAAAAATACTCTTGCCATCTCTATCCTTCCTTGATCTTTAAATTTAACCTCGCGCGGAGCAAGGCTAAATTTAGCTTTCGGCATTAAAATTTAAATGCTCGGATTTTATCACTTTTAATGCTATAAATTTTAAATTCAGCCATTTTTTTTAATCACGCGAGCGGGCACGCCTACGGCTACGCTGTCGCTAGCTATGTCGCGCACGACCGCAGCGCCTGCGCCGATGATGCAGCGCTGCCCGATACTTAGTCTCTGAATGACGCTGGCACCGATTCCAATGTGCGAAAACGCCCCCACCTTCACGCCGCCCGCAAGCGCCGCGTTTGGGCTAATGTGCGCGAACTCGCCGATCTCGCACTCATGCTCGATTACGACGCCAGAGTTGATTATCGCGCCGCGGCCGATTTTGGCTCGCGCGTTTATCACGGCGCCTGGCATTACGACCGCGCCCTCGCCGATGACTGCGCTTGCGCTAACGATCGCGCTTTGATGAATTAGCGTCGCTATCTCAAAACCCGCGCGCGATACTCTCTCTTGGATCTTTGCGCGAGTTTTGTTATCGCCGATTGCGATTATTACGGGATGCTTCGGCAGATCCTCGCTAAATTTCAACCCTGCCGCGTCGTCTAAAAAAACGACCTCGCTAAATTTAACCCCGCGCGCGGCTAGCGCGACGTCCGCTACCACCAGCCCGTGTCCGCTCGCGCCGTAAACGTAAATTTTAGTTGTGCCCATTAAATTTCTCCGTCGTCGCCATGCCCTCTTTATTCACGCCTTCTTTCGCAAGCACTTTTTTGATCGTTAAAAGCGCGATCTTAAGATCGAGCGCGAAGCTTAAATTTTGCGCGTAATAGGTGTCGAACTCAAATTTTTTCTCCCAGCTGATCGCGTTGCGTCCGTTTACCTGCGCAAGCCCCGTGATGCCCGGGCGCACGCTGTGTCGCAGGCGCTGCTGCGGCGAATAAAGCGGCAGATACTCGATCAGCAGCGGGCGCGGCCCGATGAAGCTCATATCACCCTTTAGCACGTTGAAAAGCTGCGGCAGCTCATCCAGGCTTAGCGCGCGGATTTTTTTGCCGTAATCGTTCAGCCGCGCTTCGTCAGGCAGAAGCTCGCCGTCCGCGCCGCGCTCGTCGCTCATCGTTTTAAATTTATAAATTTTAAAAATTTGCTCATCAAGCCCAGGGCGAGATTGCGTAAAAATCGCGCTTTTGCTAATGTGCTTGCGGATCAAGAACCACGTAAGCGCCATCACGGGCGAAACCAAAATGATCAAAACCAAAGCCGCCGTAAAATCGAGCGCGCGCTTTAAAAAACACTTATACATCGATAAATTTCCTATAAACCTCTAAATATTTTTCCGTGACGATCTTTTCGTCGTAATTTGCAAGCACCATCTCGCGCCCGTTTCGTCCCAGCCTTTCGCAAAGCGGCTCATCATCTAGCAAAATTTCGATCTTTCGCGCAAGATCATTCGCGTCGCGAGTGCGGCATATTAGACCGTTTACACCATCCTGCACGGCCTCGACGCAGCCGCTACAGTCGCTTACTACGCAGGCTCGCGCCATGCTCATCGCCTCTAAAACCGTGCGCGGAAAGCCCTCCTTGTAGCTAGGAAGTGCTAGCAGGTAACTAGCCTTCAAAAGCTTTGGTACATCATTTCTGGCACCCAGATAATGCACCGCACCGCTTCGCAAAAACGCAGGATCAGCGGTACTTTTATTGCCCGCAAAGCCCTCGCCTACGAAGACAAATTTCGCATCCGATCGATTTTTTAAAATTTCTGCTGCTTCGTAGAATTCTCTCACGCCCTTATGCCACATCGCGCGAGCTATCATCAGTACGATCTTTTTGCCGTGCAAATCCTCGCCCAAATCCGCTGCATTAACGATTTTGGGGTTGAATCTTTCAACATTTACGCCTACACTTTTAATTCTTATGACCTTTTGCTTCGTAATAAGCCCGCGAGATAGCATATAATCGGGATCGGCATCGTTTACAAATATGCAAGCATCTGCCTGCGAAAATGAAAATTTATAAAGTTTCTCCAAGACAGCCCTCACAAGCCTTGTTTTAATATCATCGTCGATATAAAAGCTGCCCAGCCCCTCGACTAAGTTTATCACATATTTTATACCCGCCTCTCGAGCTGCCAGTGTACCAAACACGTTTGATTTATGCGCAGCTGTTTGCAGCAGGTCTAAATTTAGCCTCTTTAGCTCGCGCGCAAGGGCTTTGGTGTTGCTAAATACGGTAAGCGGATTTAGGCTAGCTCGATCAAGATCGTAGGTTATGGCATTAAAATCACGCGCTAAATCCTGCGTATAAGCGCCACGAGGAGCAATTGCAAAAACCTCGTGCCCGCGCTCTTTTAAAGCCTGCATTATCGGGCGGCGAAAGAAATGTAAGCTCATATCGGCATGGCTTAAAAACCCTATGCGAGCCATCTGCTGCATTCCTTGCTTGGCGTTGCGAGATTAAATTTCATAAATTTCTCCTTAGCTTGCGGCAAAATTTTATCTAGCGCTTTAATTTATAAACTTTCACGGCAGGGCTTAAGATCACAGGCTCGAATAGCTCGGGCCTATATCTTTCAAATACAAAAAGCTGAATGTAGCTTGAGTTTAGCATCGTCTTATCTAGCAGCAAAAATCGCCCGTAATCGCGCATGAAAATCACGTAAAATTGCGCGCTGCTGTCCATATTAAACTCTTTTACCGAAAGCTTGCCGCTCGCGTCGTAGCTCGTTTCGTAAAAGGTATTGATCGCAAATTTTCTGCCGCTATATTCTAAATTTAAAAGGCTCGGCGAGATCGAAAAGCCGTTGTCCATATGCACGCCGCTTTGATCCTGAACAAACCTATCGCTCGTTATGAAAAACAGCTCACTTAGCTGCTTGCCGTCGGTGATGTCGATGTTTGAAAACTGTGTGACGACGGGGAAGATATTCATCATGCGATCGGGCAGGATGTAGTAGATGTCGCGCGTAGGCCTTGGCGGCTTAAAATCGGCTAGCCCCAAGCTTAAGATAAAATCATTTACATCAGTCGCGTTGTAATCTTTTAAAATTTGCTTTAGCTTGTTTGGAATTTTTTCGCTATATCCGCGCTCGGTGTATTCGACATCCAGGCGCGCCATATTTGCGGAACTCATCTGATCTCTAAAAAGCGCAAAGCTAACGGGAAAATTATCGTTGCCGAGGTGTTTGCCACCGTCGATGAGGGTCTTTACGTCGCTGTAATAGCGTATGCCATATCCGTAGTCCCACCATGAAAGCGCGTAGTCTTCGCGCTGCGCCTTATCTTTGAGCTCATCTAGCACCCGCACCTCGCTTTTATAAAAGACCGTATCGACCTTGTACGAGACGATGTGCTGCCACGCGGGATAAATAGCAAGCGCCGTCAAAATAAGCAGTATCGCGCGTCCCGCGATCTTTGGCAGATCCAAGCGCTTTACGCAAAAATACAAAATATATCCGAAACTTAGTCCCATCACACCCACGGCATAGATCGTAAATCTAAGGCCCGCTTTGTTCGCCGCAAAGCCCAAAAGCAGAAGTGGGATCGAGAGCAAAAATTCCTTATGTCTAAAGCAAAGCACTAAATATCCGATCGTCGCGATCACGAAAACCGCGACGTGCGAGCTGATGCGCTCCATAAAGATCTTAGGCGGCACGATGCCCGATTCTTGGATCGTTTGATTGACGTTGAAAAAATGAAATGCCGTATCGGCGTTGTCCGCAAAGGAGCGGAAGATATAAAATTTTGCCTGAAAGATGATCGGGCTAAGACCTCCGTTTGCGACGAAAAAGACTACGGCAAGCGCGCCGATAATCGCTAAAATTTTAAAATTTAATAGCTTTCCTTTAAATGCAAAGAGCCAAAATAGCGTAAGCGAGATTAAAATTTTAGCTACCAGCGGCGTGGAGCAAAGCGCGATCAAAAAGATGATCATCGCTTCGTAATTTACCGCACTTTTTCGCTTAAAAATCAGCGTGTAGGCGAAAAACATGGCGAGCATCATGGAATTTAGCGAGAAGCTGGACGGATACCACCACATATAAAATATCGTAAACGCGCCCAGCCAAAACAGCGTGCTGCGCGAACCGCGCGTGCAGATACGGATGAGCGCCCACAAGATACACATCGCAAGCATGATATTTAACATATCGGTGTCGTAATACCCCGCCATAGTGCGGTTGTAGTAGCTATTCGCCACGCTCGCGACAAGCGCGCCGATGAAGCCCGCGCGCATGCAGCGAAACTCGCTTGAAATCAGCAAGATCGGCACTACGATGAGCGAGCTAAACAAAGCCGGCAGATAAACGAATATCGTCTCGATTTTAAAGGGTAAAATTTCAGCCAAAAACGCCGTCAAAATCGAAAGCGGCGCGCTAAAATAGCTAAGATCGTTAGGCTGATGAAAGCCGGCGAGACGGTCGCGCGCGCCCTCTGCAAAGGCGTAGCCGTCGTTGGTGTTTATCATCAGCTCGCCGTCCCAAAAAAAGTAGTTCGGAAATCCGCTCGCCCAATACACCCACCACATACGAAACGCCACGCTAAAGGCAAACGCGAACAAAATCATCAGCAAAATATGCTTGGAGAACTCATAATTTTTTATAAAACCAAAAATTCTACGCCTGGCAGGAAGCGCGCCAGCTGCCTGATTTTTAGAATTTTGGGAATTTTCTGCTGTGGGGCTTTTAGAATTATCAGAATTTATGCCGTTTGTAGAATTTAAAGTACTTGCGGAATTCGCATTTTTAAATTTAGCCAAATTAGCGGCTTTTGCGGAATTTTTATTTGTAGAGTTCGCAACGCCAGCGGAATTTTTATTTGTAGAATTTTTGCTCGTGGAATTTGCAGTGCCCTTTAAATTTGAGTTTGTAGAATTTGCACCTGCGGAATTTTCAGAATTTACCGAGGCGGAATTTTGTCCGCTTGATTTTTTAGCCTTTTTGGATTTTTTTTGTGCTCGCGTTTTTGCAGAAACAGCGCGCGCTTGATCGTCGCTTAAATTTTTAACGCCGGCGTGCGCGGAATTTTTGCTCGCAGAATTTTTTGCATCAAGCGCGGAATTTTTATCGCTTTTAAGTACGGCGTCCTCGCTACCCTCAATCTCGGCATTTTCGCCGTTAAAATTCTCTCCACCGCCTGCGGAATACTCTGCGTCAAAATTTCCCTCACTAGCAAAATTTTCGCTTAAGGCAGCTTTGTCGGCACCCATTGATTGCGCGCCTTTTTGATCGTCCGATCCTTCGTCGATCTCTCTGACGCTAAAAGCCTTTTTTTCTTCACCCACGCCTATTTTCCTTCGTCAATTTGTTCTATTTTTGCGATCAGCTCGCTTGCTATCCGTTTTTTATCGAAAAACGAGGCTTTAATTTTAGCCTTTTTCTCATAAAATTTTACATAATTTTCATCATTCAGCGCTTTTTGCATCGCCGCTTGGGTGCTTTCTAGATCGTTCACACCCACCAGCACGCCCCATTCGCTCTGCCCCATAAGCTCGCGCGCACCGCTTTGATGATCGCTTGAAATCACGAGCTTGCCGCACGCAAGAGCTTCGATGAGCGCGTTTGAAAACCCCTCAAAAAGGCTTACGAAAACAAACGCGTAGCATCTGGCCATATATTTATACGGGTTTGCGTCAAAGCCCAAAAGCTTCACGCGACCGCCCAAGCCTAGCTCCTCTATCAGAGCCTCAAGCTCGGCTCGCAGCACGCCGTCGCCCAAGATCAGCAGGTCTTTGTCATTATTTTTTAAATTCGCATACGCGCGGATCAAAAGCGCGTGGTTTTTGCCCGCATCGAGCCTGCCGACGCTTAGGAAAAAGGGCCTCTGCTGCGCGATAGGCTCGCTCGCTTTACGGCCGATCTCATCAAGATCGATCGCGTTATACAGCACGCTCATCTTGCGCTCATCGATTCCGAAATTATCCGCCAGATCGCGCAGATTTCCAAGCGAGTTTGGAAAGATAAAATCAGCCTTTGGATAGAGTTTGCGCAGCAGAAGCTTTGAAATTTTGGATTTGAAACTCGCATCTTTATACAGCACCGACGGCGTCGAGCATTCGTTAAAAATCATCGTTCCGCCCAATCCGTAAACTCGCGCCAGCGCCGCCACGTAACAAGGGCGGTTCATCCAAACAAAGTGGATGTCGATACCCAGCCTCTCGCATAGCTTTTTGTAGCGCAGCGCCAAAAACGGCAGCTTTGCAAGCTTCAGCAGTCCGTTTTCAAAAGGGGCTGATTTTTCGATGAAATGGATCTGCACGCCGCTTGGAATTTCATAAAAAATCCTCTCGTTCATCAGCACCAGATGCACTTCGTAGCGCGCCTTAAGCTCGCCTAATAGGTTGCTTACGACGCGCTCGGCGCCGCCGCCGCCCATCGAATATATAAAAACGCTTAATTTCTTCATCCCTTTACCTTTTAAATATCGCTGCCGCGCCCTAAATTTAAGCTTTAGTTCCGCTTTTTATGCGAGCATACGCCGCGCCGTTTAAATTTAGCGCGTTTTGCGCTGCCTCCAAGCGGGCAAAATTTCATCGCGCGATGCGGCTTTGTAAATTTAAACGCGCCGTTTTGCTCGGGCGCAAGACGCCATCTTAGCACACCGAAGTTTAAATTTATCTCTGCGCGGTGCTAAGGCATCGATAAGCGGCTGCTATTTGCGTGCAAACCGATCGATCAAGCCCTGCCAGAGCTCGACTATGCGCTCTTGCGAAAACTCGTCTAAATTTTCATTTGCATTTTGCACGAGAGCGTCTCGCAGCGCCTCATCACGCATTAAAATTTCAAGCTTGCTCGCAAGTTCATTCGCATCGCCGCATTTAAACAAAATGCCGCTAAAGCCGTCTTTTATGAGCTCTTTTGCGCCCGCCGTGTCGCTGCTAAGCCGTGCACAGCCGTAAAACGCAGACTCGATCAGCACGTTCGAAAGCCCTTCATTAAGCGAACTGAGCACAAAAATTTTGGCTTCTTTATACAGTTCGCTCACGTCCTGCTTATGCCCTAAAAATCGCACTTCAAGCCCAAGCTGTGCTGCCAGCTCGCGCAAGCTTTCGCGCAGCGAGCCGTCGCCCGCGATTAAAATTTCCCACTTCGCAAGCAGGCTTTTATCGATCCTGCTTAGCGCGTCAAAGTAAATTTCATACCCCTTTACGGGCTCGAGCCTGCCGACGCTTAAGATCACGTTTCGCTTAACGCCCTTGGTATCGCAAATATCGCCGAAAAAGGGGTTATGCACGACGAAGCAGTTTTTGACAAATCGCGAATAGTACTCAAAATCCGAACGCGTAAGCACCGTAAGCGCGTCCGCTTTTTTATAGCACAGATCGCGCACGCGGCTAAAAAGCCCGCTTCGCAGATAATCGTGCGCGTTGTGCTCGGTCGCGATGAGCGGGATACCTAGCCCAAAGCTTGCGATCACGCACGCTACGTTCGTCCAGTCCATAAAGCTGATGATGACGCTTGGGCGCTCGCGCTTGAAGCACTCGCGCAAAATTCTGTATTTATCGAACCTGCCGCCATTTTTGTAAACATCCAGATGCAAAAATTTTATCTTTTCGCTAAATTTATACCTGCCCTCGTCGTTTTCCAAAATCGCGATCGTAACGTCGTTTGCGCGCGCAAAATGGTTCGCCAAAACCTGCAGCACGCGCTCTGCACCGCCGTTTCTAAGCGCTGCGATGACGAATAAAATTTTCATTTTAGCTTCCGATAAATTTTATAAAATAGCCGCAAAAGCGCGGGGCTAGCGTAAAACAAGACCATCATCAGCGTCTGCGTGCGGCTTGCATGCGCCGCGAAAAATCCAAAATCCAGCCGCTCGCGCACCAAAGCGTGCAGTGAGCGGATCTGATCCACAGCTTCTGCAGCGCTTAAAGGAGAGCGGGGATCTGCGATCTTTCTTTGCGACGCGGAATTCTGCTCGGAATTTCGCATATAATTTTGCTCGGAGGAATTTTTAAATGCAGAATTTTTACTGCATGCGCAAGACAAACTATCAGCACCGCGCGAATCTGCCTCGTTTGCCAAGCTGCACATATTAGCCTCGGAAGGAGAAGTCGCATCTCCATCCGAACTTGCAGGATCAAAACTCGATTTGATAATTAAAAACGCCGTATTCAGCGCGGATTCGCAGCGAGTAAAATTAGCCTCACGCGCCAAGCTTGGATAATTCGCAGCGATCGCCTCAGTATAGCGGCGCACCGCAGCGATGACCGCAAGATGCCTGCGCGCAAATGAGTTTACGGTCGAGCCCGCCCTTACGCGGTAAAAATATAAAATTTCATCCGTGCACGCCGTAATAGAAGCGTTAAAAATATCAAAAAATATCGCCACATCCTCATAGATCTGCCCCGCAGGAAAGCGCAAAGCAGTGAAAATTTCGCGAGCAAACAGCGCGCGCCAAACCGCGGTGCTAAAATACGGATCCTGCGTGCAGCTGCGTCTAAAAAGCTCTTGCGGCGATATTTTATATTCGCCTGCGCAGGTATTTAAATTTGCAGCTCCCCCTGGATTGCTAATCTCTTTAGAATTTTGATTTTCTTTAAAATTCAAAACCGCCTTGAAATTATTTATTTCGCTCTCGTCGCTAAATGCCGTGTAGCCGCACATAGCTATTTTGGTGCAAAATTTCTGCGTCAGGCGAAAAAGCGTCTCAATCAAATCAAGGCTTATCAAATCGTCGCTATCTACGAAACTGATAAACTCCCCGCGAGCGACATCCAAAGCAGCGTTTCGCGCGCTAGCCTGCCCGCCGTTTGGTTTATGCAGCACGCACACACGGGGATCGCGCGCAGCGTATTCGTCGCAAATCGCCTCGCTGCCGTCATTTGAGCCATCATCTACGAGCAAAATTTCTAAGTTCGTATAGGTCTGCGCCGTGATGCGCTCCATGCAAGCGCGCAGAAATTCTTTGACATTATAAACGGGGATGATGACCGAGATTAGGGGATTTTTGCTCATTATTCCTCCCTTTTTATCGTAGCGGCTATGAAATCCAGCCAGCGTCGCCCGATCGTTTCAATTTTAAGGCTCTCCTCGCGCTTGGAGGCGTTTTGCACGAGCCGCTCGCGCAGCTTTTCGTCACTCATTAGAATTTCAAGCTTTTTAGCGATACTTGCGCTATCGCCTACAGGGCACAAAAACCCATCTACGCCGTCGCTTATAAGCTCGCTAGGACCTGCGATGCAATCTGTGGAAATTCTAGCGGTGCCAAAAAATATACTCTCCATCAAAATATTGCAAAAGCCCTCCATCTTGGAGGTTACGACGACGATTTTAGCGCGTTCATATAAGCTCTCGATATCGCGCACAAAGCCGATGAACTGCACATTTAAGCGCAGCTTCGCAGCTAGGCTTTCAAGGCTCTTTCGCTCCTCTCCGTCGCCTGCGATCACCACCTTCCACTCTTTTAAAAGATTGAAATCTATAAGCGCAAGCGCCTTAAGAAGGACATCAAAGCCCTTATAGACATTGAGCCGGCCGGCTGCTAGGATGATATTTTCTTTAGGCGGGCGAGCATCTTTAGCATGGCTGATCTCAAACATCGGATTAGGCATAATCACGCGATTTTGCACATATGTGTAATGATCCAGATCGAATTTACTAAGCACACTAAGACCTGCAGCTTGCGGATAAAAGATCCGCTTGAGAGCTCGCCAGATCGGACTTTTTAAAAAACGATGATTGGTGTGCTCGGAGACGATGATTTTCTGCCCAACTCCAAGATTTGCGATAAGCGTAAGGACATTGGTATTATCTAAAAACGAGATTACTACGTCAAATTTACGACTTTTTAGAAGCCTATGCAAGGCTAAAATTTTATCGTAGCGCTTTTTTATATTGCCAAATACTCCTAAATCGCCTACGCCCAAATCCAAGCTAATAAGTTCGATCTTATGATCCAGCGCGTAAAACGGCTCATCTGCGTCAAATTTTATCACGCAGACTTCATTCTCGCGGCAGAAAAAATTTGCCAGCACGCTTAGCACGCGCTCGGCACCGCCCTTGCCTAAAGCAGAAATTACCATAGCTATTTTCATTTTATGAGCCTAAACTTGTTTTTAAAAATTTCATCGAGTCCTCTCTTTTACGGCGCAACGCCTCATTTACGCCATCCCAATCGATAGTCGCGTCCAACCACGCGTCTTTGGGATCTTGCAAAGCTCTATCTTCAAGCCCGAACGAGCCCAAAAGTGAGCTAAAGCGCGACGCACCGCGACTAGCGTTAATGAGCACAAAAAACGGCTTATTAAAGATTATGGAAAATACGCAGCCGTGAAATGAGTCGGTTAGCACAAACTCCGCGCCCGCAATAGCGCTTAACCATGCTTTTATGCCGATACGGTTGCCGCGGTCGTTCACCTCATCTATCTCTAGGCCGCTTTGCTTTTTTAGTAGCTCTATCGCCGCTTCAGAGCGAGGCGATGGATCTAGGATATAGGCAAAACCCTTGCGCTTTGGCGCATGGCTTAAAAATTTATCGTAAATCTCTTTGTTAGCTAAAAGCGTAGGATCCAGTACCCAGTGCGCATCTACGCCAAAGCATTCGCGTGCAAGCTTTACACTATCGCACTCACGCACCGAAATAGCTTTAAATTTAGCCAAATTTGCAGCGTGAGCTTTTAAATCTGCGGGATTTTTAAGCCCACAGAGCCTATCTCCGCCGAAGCTTGCAGCATAGGCGATCCGCGTGCAGTTAGGCGGCAAAAATCCAAGGCTAAAGCAATCTGCAAAATCCGCAAAATAGCTAGGACGAAAAACTTGATCGCTTCCTAAAATCACCGCTTCAAAGCGTTCTTTCTCGCACAGCGCTTTTAAATCCGCGGGCGTGCAAACAGGCACGGTTAAAGGGATATTTTCCGCTACAAACTCGCTAGTATCGCGCTCGTAAGAGGGATTAAATTTCGCGCCGCAAAGCTCCTTTTTAAGCGCGCATACCACTAAAAATTTAAGATACGCAATCGATAGTTTACTTCTTTGCAGGCGCAAGTTTATGAGACGTGGCTCATGCCCTAGCCCCACTAGCACGCGGCTTAACGCGTAAGCTTGTAAAATTCCGCCGTAATTATTTACTAGCGGCAGGGTAAAAATCCCGATCTTCATGCAAACTTCCTATAAATTTTATATGCCGCGATCTTTGGTAGCGCCAAAAGCGCTAGCGCTTTATTCGTAGCGGCAATTTTTTTAAGCCTAGCAGCGATGAAATCATCGCAATCAAAATGCGTAGCGCTATATCGCTGGATCTGAAGCTTCTGGCGCAAGATGTAGCGTCTAAGCGGATTTTTCGCGCCATAGAAAATTTCGTTTTTGCACTCCACCTGGCTTTGCTGCGAGCGCTGCACCTCCGCTGCGAATATCCGCTCGCAAAAAATCGCCTCGCGTGCCTGCTTCGTAGGCTGCGAAAATAGCGCGTCGATCTGGGCTGCGCGCGTAATTACGAGTGATGTGCCGCGCCACTCGCTCATTTCGCTTTGCAGCCACGCATCCATCAGAACGACGTCGGCGCATTTGGCAAAAACGTCAGTGCAGGCGTTGCACGCAAGCGGCGTAAAAGCGCGCGAACTCCAGTACGCAAAGGCGCTACTACTGCGATCGTCTATCGCCTCGCTACCGTCTGCGGCGCGGAATTTAAAGCCAAAGCTCATCGCACTTTTGCCCGCGATTTTATATCTGTAATTAACCGCCGCGAGCTGCTTACGCTCTTTAAACGCAAGATCTGCCAGCTTATGCGTAAAACCAGCACCCTTGCCCTGTCCGCAAACCAGCCCAATAATAAAGCTTATGCGGGATTTAAGGCGCGGATTTTTACTCGCAGCAAGCCTTAAGGCCTTAGCAAAACACGGCAGCGCGCTGATCGCGTATCTACCCTCACGGCGCGACATCTCCTTTAGCACTGCTTCAAGCGTGAGCGGATAGTAAGCGGACGAGCGCGCACGAGTAAGCTCATCAGCATTTTTTATCACGCTAAATTTAAATAGCGGCACGGAATTTTCGCCCATAGAATTTCGCGCGTTTTTGGAATTCTCGCAAGCAAAATTCTGCGTTGATACGGAATTTTCACAAGAAGCTTTAGAATTCTGCGCGGAATTTTCATTTGTAAAATTCTGCGCGGAATTCTGCGTCAAATTTCCGCAAAAAGAATTTTGTGCACTCGTAAAATTTATAGAATCATCATCTGTCAAATTCTGCGTTAAATTTACCATTACGGAATTCTGCGTGGAATTTTTGGTTGCGAAATTTTGCAAATTCTGTGGCTGCGCTAAATTATTGCAGGCAGAAAAATCACGTTTGGAATTTTGGGCTATAAAATCCCCTTCGTCCGCGGGCACAGCGCAAATCGCGTAATCAATGAGCCCGCGCGCAAAAAGCTCGCGAAAAATATAATCTCCCGCGCCGCCGCTTGCACTGCTTAGGCGCTGCGCTTCATCTTTTTTGTAGAATTTGTAAGTGGCTAAAAATCTGCCAAAATCAGGACTAAAGCTTTCCAGCTCTGAGTATGATTTAGAATTTAGCTCATTTTCAAGCATGTCTTTTTCGTAAAACGGGCAGACTTTTAGACAAATATCACATTTATCGCGGCACCCTTCGCCCTCCTCAGGCGCGTAAAATCCATTGCCTCCAAGCCGCATTTTTAGCACGCTAAAAGGGCAGCTGCTCGCGCAGACGCCGCAGCCGATACAGCGGTCTTTCGTAACCACTTCGCTAATTACATTGAAGCTCAAGCCCGCCTCCTTATCTTAGCTGCAATGCCGCCAAAAATCGCGCGCTCATAGTCATTCATCGCCCAAAAATATGCGCTTAGCACAAACATAGCCGAATAAAGCCCGCCGCAAATTAACAAAAAGCTCACTCCATGCAAGCCTAGTGCGTAATTTATCACTAGGCTTGCTGCGATTGCGGGAGCAAATTTTACTACCATCGCGCCGATATTTCGCCAAAATTTAGCGATGTCAAGTCCGATTACACGAGCATAGTAGATATTCATCACGCAGATATTTAGCAAGGTGATCGCAAAAGCCGTGCCGCACGCAGCGCCCACGCCACCGTAAGCCTTAGCTAGCGGGATAGAAATAGCGATGTTTACGAGCGTGACGCAAAACGCAGCGATTGAGCGAAATTTGACTTTGTTTTTTGCCTGAAGCACGGCTAAGCCTAAATTTTGAATCAACGGCACGCTTACTGGAAGCACCAAAATAAGCGCGATTGCGTATGAAATTTCATAATTTGCGCCAGCCCATAGCACGATAAACTCCCGCCCAAAAATCACCAAAAGCGACGCGATAAAAAATATCACGTAAAATTGCAGCCTGCCTATTTTGATAAATTCCGCGCTAAGCTCGGAATCAGTGGAGTTTGCAGAGACCATTTTGGCGATTTTAGGAAGCATCACGCCGCTAATGGTGAGCGAAAGCGTGACAAAAGTGGCATTTATCGTGCTTGCTACGGCATACGTGGAGACCGCCGTAGCGCCTGCGACCGCGCCTAAGATAAAATTATCAACGTTCCAGTTTACTTGATCGACTACGATGCCTAAAAATATAAAAAATGAGTAGCCAAAAATTTGCTTAAGCGTGGAGGCGTCAAAATTTCGCACACTTATCACGGGCGAGACTTTGCGCTTGCAGTAAATAAAATCCGCCGCGACGCAGATTAAATTTACCGCCGTAGCGATGATTACGATCGCGATAGCCTTATATCCCAAAAGTAGCGCAGGCACCGCAGCTAGCGGCAGAGCGATCGTACGAAAGATCCCAATTAGCTTGATAAATACGAAATTCTCATGCGCCGTAAGGATCGACGAATATATGCTAAAAGGAAAACTAATCGCTAAATTTGCAGTTAGTAGCATTAGCATAATGCGAATTTCGCCCATCTCACTAGCGCTTAGCTTAGCGCCAAAAATCGCGTGCAGATTGGCTAGCAGCGCAGCTCCTGCAAGCACGATCACCGCGCTCATTGCTAAATACACGCTAAAAATCGTGCCGTGCAGCTTATGCATGCGCTCCACTTCGCCACTCGAGGCGTATTTGGCGGTATAGACCGTCACGGCGTTGCCAAAGCCTAAATCCAAAATCGCCAAATAGCCAATAACGCTGCTAGCTAAAGAATACAGCCCAAACTCGCTCTGCCCCAGCGCCCGCAGGAAAAACGGCGTATAAACCAAAGTAAGTATCGTAGAAACAAAGATATTCACATACGATAGAACGACGCCGAGCTTACGCTGCGCAGCTTCGGGGGCATTTAGAATTTTAAGCAAATAAGGCTTCCTTTTGCTCGCCGCTATTAAACACGGCAGAGTAAAATTTTAAAATTTCAAATCGCACTTTCACGCTAGAACCTAGAGCTTCTTTTCCCAATTTAGCGCGCTTAGGATGATCTCATCCAGGCTCTCGTGCTCAGGCTGCCAAGAGGTTTTGGTGCGAATTTTATCCGCGTTTGAGATGAGGCAGGCAGGATCGCCCGCTCTGCGCGGAGCGATCTGCACTTTAAAATCCACGCCGCTTACTTTTTTGGCTTCATTGACGACCTCTTTTACGCTAAAGCCCGTACCGTAGCCTACGTTAAAGACCGCGCTCTCACCGCTTTGCAGATAATCAAGCACCGCCAGATGCGCGCTTGCGAGGTCCTCTACGTGGATGTAGTCGCGTATGCAGGTGCCGTCTTTGGTATCGTAATCATCGCCGAAAATGCTCATCTTATCGCGCTTGCCGACGATCGTTTGGGTCGCTACCTTAATTAGATGCGTCGCGTTCGGATAGTTTTGCCCGATCGTGCCGTCGCTTGCGGCTCCTGCAACGTTGAAATAGCGCAAAATTCCATATTTAAAATTTGGATTTGCCGCCGCCGCGTCTTTTAACACCCACTCGACCATCAGCTTGCTTCTGCCGTACGGATTGATCGGATTTTGCGGAGTTTCTTCGCTTACTTGCGGGATACCCGGCTCGCCGTAGGTCGCTGCCGTGGAGCTAAAGATAAAGTCTTTCACGCCGTATTTGTTCGCAAGCGCGATCAAATTCATCGCGTTGGCAGTGTTGTTTAGATAGTATTTTAACGGATTTTGCGTGCTTTCAAAAACCTCGATAAACGCCGCAAAGTGAATGATCGCATCAAACTTCTCGCGCTTAAAAAGCTTCTCGATTGCGGGGGTGTTTTCTAGGCTTTCCTGCACGAACTCAAACTCGCCTATCTTGCGAAGCGCCTCGATCGCTCGCATCGAGCCCTTGCAAAGATTATCCAGTATGACGACGTCGTGGCGGTTCGCTTCTAAAAGCGCCTTTGCGACGTGGCTGCCGATGTATCCCGCGCCGCCTGTGATTAAAATTTTCATCTATTCTCCTTCGGATCAAATTTATTAAAATACGCGATTATAGCCCCTTAGATTAAATCGCCGGTCGCACGCGCAAAAATACGGGGAAGCGCGGCTTTTTCTCGCGAGTTAGGTTTTGGTATTGATAGGTGATGATCGTGCCCACCTTAGGCGGATTTGCCCGCATTTCGTCGCTAAAGCCCGTGCCTACTTTAAATTTCGCTCCGCTATGCAGATCCACGCAGCTAAGCGAGCCCATCTTGCCCTCGTTTTTGCCGTAGCCCGGGTTGATTTTTACGACCTTGCAATCGCTATCGTGCGTCTTTTTGTATTTTAAAATTTTATCGCTGCGCCCGCTTTCATAAAGCGCGTTTGGATCGCGCAGTACGACCCCCTCGCCGCCTGCTGCGATGACGCGATCAAAATACGCCTGCACGTCGGCATGCGTGCTTACCGGAGTTTGCTGCACGATGAGTAAATTTTGCGCGCCACTTGAAGCGATAAAATTTCTTAAAATTTCCATCTTTGCGCTTAGGTTTTTCTGCTCCTTCGGCAGGTCAAACGCGTAAAATTTCACCCTACTCCACCGCTCATCGGGCACGCTAGAAGAGACGATCGAGACGAGCTGTTCAAACTCTCCGCGCGCCGTGTATAGCTCGCCGTCGACGAAAAACGGCGGAAAGCCCGCGCTCCAGCCCTCGGGAGCGTTTATGATCTTGCCGCGCCTGGAGCGCAGATTTTTGCCGTCCCAGATCGCGCGCACGCCGTCTAGCTTCTCGCTGATGACCCAGCCCGTGATATTCATGCCAGGGACGTATTCTTTAAGCAACATCGGTTTAAATTTAGCCTCGTTCGCGATCGCGCCGCAGGCCAAAAACAGCGCGCCAAAAACAGCACCTTTTAAAATTTTAAAAATTTCACTTCGCATATGCCGCCAGCTCCCTTTCTATGAAGTCGCAAAAAACGGGTGTGTAGCTCATGCCCGCGCACTCTTTTTTCAAAAATTCGCCCATCACCGCGATGTAATTTAGATAGTCGTCCTTGGTGATCTTGCCGCGCAAAAGTTCGTATTTCAAAAACAGCCAGTAGGTGTTGAGCACGTCGGATCTGCAGTACTCGTCGATCTTGGCCTGCTCGCCTGCGTAATACAGCTGCAGGACCTGATCGCCGTGTACGTCGTATTTGCCCGGCAAACCCATGCTGGCGCAGATATGATCGAGCTTGAGCCCGCGAACGGCGCCAAAATCGCTGATGTGATCGAGCAGATCCAGATGAAACCGCCCGTCGTAGCGACTGCGGTAGTTCTCCCATTTGCTCTTGTTGTTATCGCGATCGTTCGTCTCAAAATACGCCGCGGCGCTTAGATCATAGCACATCGCGCGCGCCATAATCATCGGCAGATCGAACCCGCGCCCGTTGAAGCTCACGAGGCGCGGATTAAAATCCTCGATGAAGGTTAGGAATTTTGCGATTTTATCGCGCTCGCTCTCGCCCTCGAGCGTCGAGACGCGCAAAAACCTGCCGAATCCGTCCGCCATCACGGCGCTAATGCTAACGACGCGGTGGAAGCAGACGGGTAGGAATTCGCTGCCGGTTTTTTCTTTGAAAATCTCCATCGCCCTAAGCGAGAGCAATTTGTAATTTAAAATTTTGCTTTTATCCGCGTTAAAGATCAATTGCTCGCCGTAAATTTTAAAATTTAACGCGAGATCTTGCGCGGAATTTGAAGCGAGATTTTCGCTCTTTGAGCTTTGGGATGCGGAGCTTTGAGGCGTAGAGCTTTCCGCCGCGAAATTCTGAGGCACAGGGCTTCGGAGCGCGGAATTTTCTACCGCGACGCTCTGTGCCGCGGAGCTTTGAGGCGCGATATCGTCGTAGGTTAAATTTAACGACGCGGAATTTTTGGGCGCCGTATTTTGCGGCGCTAAATTTTCGCTTGCAGAATTTTCTTGCGTTAAATTTTCAGCGGAATTTTCGCTCGCGAAGCTTTGAGGCGCAGCGTCTTGCTGCGTAAAGCTTTGCAGTGCAGAATTTTGCTCGGAATTTTCAATTTTAGAATTCTGCTCCGCCGAATTTACAGCAAAATTTAAAGACGCGTTTTGTTTCTCGCCGCCGATCTTTTGCGAGAGCTGCGCGTTAAGAAGCTTTGCGAAGCTTTTTTTATCGAAAGGCTCAAAGCAGCTCGCGATCGCATCCTCATCCAGCACCCGCACCAGCGCCGCTACGTCTGGGATCGTCTCGCAATCAAATACGCAGATATAATCCTTTTTCATCAAGCTCCTTTCTAGCGGCTTTTACCGCTTTTTTCAAAAACGGCTCTGAAATAATCCTCTATCTCCATGCCGTTTTTATGTACGCGCCTAATCGATCTCCTTGCTCATCCGAGGTTTTCATTGCCGCTTCCAATCTTAAAATTTTACGCTGCCGCATTTTCGCGGCAAAAGGGGCGTATGCGGAGGCGCGGCAAATTTCGCTACCGCTCGCCGCGGCGCAATTACCGTGCGCAAAAGTGCGCCGGTCGTTAAATTTATCCTTCGATCAAGCGCTTGATACCCGGCAAAAGCTCGCCTGACGCCTCGCAAATCCTGCTTCGCAGCACGCTAAAATCGCCGCAGTAATCGCCCAGAAGTTGCAAAATATCGTCTCTGATGGCTTGCGAGCGCTCGCTCAGAAGCAGCTCCTGCAAAAGGGCGAAAATTTCTCTCTCATGCGCCAGCGTGCAGCCGTAGTAGGGATCAAGGTAAAACCAGGGCACAACAGAAGCGAGGCCTTTTCGACTTCGTCATCACCTCGCAAAACGGCGGCGATGCCCTCTACGCCGCCCTCCGCTATGGCTTTGTGCCTAGCCTCGTAATATGCCGTGCGCGTCAAATTTTACCCTTTTTGCACGCCGCTTATTCGGCCTTGCCCGCATCCCACGCAAGGATCGTCTTACCCTCGGCGTCGGTTGCCACGTCGCCCATGCCCATGATGTTGTAGCCGCAGTCGACGTAATGCACCTCGCCGGTCACGCCGCTGGCTAGGTCGCTAAGCAAATACATAGCGCTGTTGCCGACGTCATGTGTCGTGACGTTGCGTTTTAGCGGGCTATTTACTTCGTTGTAGCGCAAAATCATCCTAAAATCGCCGATACCGCTTGCGGCAAGCGTTTTGATCGGGCCCGCGCTGATGGCGTTTACGCGGATATTTCTCGCGCCAAGATCGTGAGCGAGATAGCGCACGGAGCTTTCAAGCGCTGCTTTTGCGACGCCCATGACGTTGTAGTGAGGCACGAATTTCGGCCCTCCGAGGTAGGTTAGCGTGAGCACCGAGCCGCCCTCTTTTAGCACCGGCAGCACCGCGCGCGTGAGGCTTAGTAGCGAATACACGCTCGTGCCCATCGCGATATCAAAGGCTTCTTTGCTCGTGTTTACAAACTCGCCCTCTAGCGCTTCTTTTGGCGCGTAGGCCACTGCGTGCACGACGAAATCAATCTCGCCGAGGTCTGCTTTGATACGATCCGCAAGGCCGTCTAAATGGGCTTGGTTGTTTACGTCAAGCTCATAGACGAATTTACTTCCAAACTCCTCCGCGATCGGCTCTACGCGTTTTTTCAGCGCGTCGTTTAGGTAGGTAAACGCCATCTGCGCACCCTGGGCGTGACAAGCTTCGGCGATGCCGTAAGCGATGGATTTGGCGTTAGCGACGCCGACGATGAGGCCCTTTTTGCCTTTTAAAATCATTATTTCTCCTTTCTATTTTTGCTTGGCTTTTTCTACTTATTCTGCGTTAAAATTTAAAAAATAATGCTCACGAACCATATGTTCGCTCCGCTTATTTTTTAAATTTTGCCTTGACTAAGCGAAAAATCCTGCGCAATTTGACTTAAAAATTTTGCAACCCAAATTTGAAACCAAATTCGATAGCGGCAGTATCGTGAGATAGATTTTAATGTTGTGTAGAAATTTTAAGTCAAGACTAGGCGCATAGCCTGTCGCGGACTTAAAATTTCAAACTCATTAAAAGACGCTCACGAGACGACGCGTATAAGTTCCAAAAAGCCAGAGGCGTCCCAGCTTGCTGTGCCCACTAACACCCCGTCGCAACCTCTTATCGCGCAAATTTTTGCGATATTTTCAGCATTCACGCTGCCGCCGTAAAGCAGCGGCGCGGAGCTTTTGGTGCGCAAGAGCTTCAGCATTCTTTCGATCTGCTCACGCTGCGCGCTTCTGCCCGTGCCGATCGCCCAGACGGGCTCGTAGGCTAGTACTAAGCTCGGATATTTCAGATCGATACCCTCAAGCTGTGTCGCTACAAACTCCTCGCTGCGATCTTGCGCGAATGCCGCCTCGTCCTCGCCGACACAAAAAACGATGCGCCAGCCCTGCGCTGCGGCAAAACCGAATTTCTCTCTTATCAGCTCCGCGCTCTCGCCCAAAATGGCGCGCCGCTCGCTGTGACCGATAAGAACGGTTTTGATATCAAATTCCGCCAGCATATCGCCGCCGATCTCACCCGTAAAGCTACCGTGCGCGGCAGGATAGAAATTTTGCGCGCCTTGAGTAAAATTTTTCACTTTCGCGCAAAATGCGCTAGCGGGCGGAAAAACTAAAATTTCATCCTCGCGCGAAATTCCGCCCGCTAAGCCTTCCTCTAAAGCTTTAGCGTACCGCTCAAAACTAGCACGGGTATGGTTGCATTTAAGATTCGCCGCCAGTATCATCGCAGCTCCGTTTTAGCAGTAAGCACTCGCACGCCCGGCAGCTCCTTGCCTTCGATGAGTTCTAAGCTCGCGCCGCCTCCGGTAGAAATAAAAGTCATATCGTCGGCGTTACCAGCGCGTTCGACGACATCTGCAGTATCGCCGCCGCCCACTACGGTTGTGGCGTCGCTATCTGCGATCGCGTGCGATATATGTAGGCTACCACGAGCGAATTTATCGATCTCAAAAACTCCCATCGGTCCGTTCCACCAGATCGTTTGCGCATCGTCTAGGGCTTCTTTAAAAAGCGCTATGGTCGCAGGTCCGATATCTAGTCCCATCCAATCGCTTGGAATTTCTTGGACGGTAACCTTTTTTGTAACGGCATCTTGCGAACATTGCGGAGCTGCGACGGCATCAACGGGGATATAAATTTTAACCCCAAGCTCGCGAGCATTGCGGAGAATATTTTTTGCTTCCTCGATTAGATCCTCTTCGAGTAAAGATTTGCCGATGTCATATCCAACGGCTTTTAAAAACGTAAACGCCATGCCACCTCCGATGATGAGCTTATCGACTTTAGGAAGTAAATTTTTAAGTGCCTGAAGCTTGCCGCTTACTTTGCTGCCGCCCGTTACGGCTACAAAAGGACGCGCAGGATCTTTAATAAGGTCTTTGGCGAATTTTATCTCTTTTAGCAGCAAAAATCCCGCCGCTTTGTGTGCCTCATCGTAGAATTTCGTAATCGCCTCTACCGAAGCATGCGCGCGGTGGCATACGCCAAAAGCGTCGTTGATATAAAATTCCGCGTAGCTTGCGAGCCTCTTAGCTAGTGCTTCGTCATTTTTGCTCTCGCCCTTTTCAAAGCGCAGATTATCCAGCAGAAGCACTTCGCCCTTTTTAAGCGAATTTACTGCAGCTCCAGCTTCCTCGCCCGCGACGTCGGAGACAAATTTTATCTCGCGCTCCAAAAGCCTAGATAGCCTCTTTACCACAGGCTTTAGGCTAAGTCTTTCTTCGTATCCGTTTTTCGGGCGTCCTAAGTGGCTGGCTAAAATTACCGCGCAGCCCTCGTCTAAGCAATATTTAATAGTAGGGATAGACGAACGGATGCGGCGATCGTCCGTAATATTGCAAAACTCATCCATCGGCACGTTAAAATCACACCTGATAAAAACGCGCGCGCCGTCTTTAAATTTCAAATCTTTAATCGAAAGAATTTCGCCCATCTTATTTCCTTCTTTTTGCCGCATATAGGGCTAAATCGATGAGGCGCTCGCTATATCCCCACTCGTTGTC
Organism: uncultured Campylobacter sp.; assembly: GCF_937996225.1. Lineage (GTDB taxonomy): Bacteria > Campylobacterota > Campylobacteria > Campylobacterales > Campylobacteraceae > Campylobacter_B. Next base: position 31,661 of record NZ_CALKTC010000075.1, read on the forward strand.
ATACCAGCTCATCACTTTTATCAGATTGCCGTCAATTACCTGCGTGCAGTCGCTAGCTACGATGCTGGAGTATTCTGAAGTACAAAAATCACTGCTGACACGGCTATCGTCGTCTACGAGCAAAATTCCTTTCATATCTTTAGCGGCATAGCGGCGGAAAATTTCATTTAGCTCCTCAGCACTCGTCTGTTTACGCGTTAGCACCGTTAGATCAACCATCGAAACGTTAGCCACCGGCACGCGCACCGATTGTCCGTGCATCTTACCGCTTAGCTGCGGAAGTACCTTACTAATCGCTTTTGCCGCACCCGTCGTAGTCGGAGCGATATTAAGAGCCGCGGCGCGTGAACGGCGAAAGTCTTTGGCTTTTACATCGACTAGACTCTGTCCATGCGTATAAGCATGAATTGTCGTCATCAGACCCTTTTCGATACCAAGCTCGTCGTCTAGAATTTTTGCAATCGGAGCTAGACCGTTAGTGGTGCAGCTAGCGTTTGAGATGACGCGCTGTCCTGCATAAGCGCCCTCATTAACGCCGATTACGAAAGTAGGCGTATCATCCTTGGCAGGCGCGCTCATTACGACTACGCCGATACCGTTATCTATGAACGGCTTGCATTTTTCGCTCGTTAAAAACGCACCAGTACATTCAAGCACAGCTTCTGCACCATCGCCCGCAAAATCAAGCTCCGCAGGCTCTCTGGTGGAATATACACGGATCTTTTTGCCGTCTACGGCTATGCATTCGTCGCTTAGAATTTCTACTTTTTTACGAAACTCGCCGTGAACGGTGTCGTATTGAAGCAGGTATCTCGTAAGCTCGCGCTTAGCGGTATCGTTGATCGACACAAGCTCCACATCGTCCCTGCTTAGAGCAATTCTAGCCGCGCACCTACCGATCCTTCCAAAGCCGTTAATTGCGATTTTTACTGCCATAAGGTTCTCCTTATTTGGGATGTTTTCAGCTGGAATTTTACTAAATTTGGGTTAATCTTTGATTAAATAAAAAGTCGCGAAATCTAGGATTTACTTTTTGGCTATATAATTCGCGAACTTTTTTTAAAGGAGAAAAAATGAGACGAATTGTATTATCGTCATTAGCGGCAATCGCGATTTTAAGCGGATGCAACCAACCTAAGGCCGATACGGCTCCGCAGCAAAAGCAAGAGTCTGTAGCGCACACGATCGTATTTCTACTCGGAGAGACCGGAGATAAGCGCATCAGCCTTAGCTCGAACGATATGTTTGCAACGGGCGTGTTAACCGACGAAAAGGGTAAAAAGCATAATCTTAAACGCGCGGCTTCCGCAAGCGGCATAATGCTTACGAATAACGAAGGTATCGAGCTTCTTTTCAAACGCGGAGAGGGAGTGTATACGCCGGGCAAAGGCAAGAAGGATATTCCGGTAACCTACACCGAGCACGAGCACAAAAGCGGCGAAATGATGTAGCCGCGGCGAGGTTAAATTTAAGCGCCCGCAAAAGCGAATTAAATTTAACCCCTCATTCCTAAATTTCGACTTCTTTATCCATAGCAAAATTTAACCCTTGTTTCGATCTCTTTGATCTGCGATAAAATTCAATCTTTTATTTTCGCTTCTTTCATCTACGCAAATTGAACTTTTTTGTGAATTTAAGCTTGCGCTCACCGAAAGCAAGCTCCGCGAGTTCAAAATCATTAAATTTTACGAAATATCCACTTGATCTGCGCTTTACCAGCGAATTTCTTGATCTTCAACCGAATTTCACTTCAAATTCGCTAAACTGCGCTGAAATTTTAGCAGACCGGTGCAAATACGGCGTAAAATAGATCATTTAGCGAGATTGCCGCATGGATAGCATTAAATTTTACCTAAACGATTACGATATGAAAGGCGAAGGCCTTACCGAAGTCGTCGTTACGATAAACGATAAGCCCCTGCTTGAGCTGATTAGGCAGCGCGAGCGAAGCTTTGCGGCAAAGGACGGGCAAGCTAGCGTCGCGGGAGACTACGCCTATTTGAGCCTAATTGATTTTAAAAAGCTCTTTTTGGATGCGCTCTTGCCTAACAGACAGCTTGCGGCTAGCGACGAGCGAAGCGTCGTCCTACTGGGCTGTCCGTGCGGGATCTGGGACTGCTGGTATCTCGCGCTTAAGATTAAATTTGAAACGGAGACGGTTAAGCTTTACGAGTTTAAAAACCCGCGTCGCAAAGATTGGCAGTATGGGCTTGAGTTTAGAATTGACCGCGTGAGCTTTGTGAGCGAAATTTCCAAAATCGCCTCTTTTGATAAGCTCTAAAATTTAGATCTAAATTTAGGAAATTTTAACGGCGTGCTCGAAACTGCGGCGAAATAAACTCGTCTTAGGCTCGGTAAAATTTGGCTTTGAAGCCATAATAAGCTGTCGCGAGAGCTTATAGTATTAAAATTTTCGCCTTGCCGCTTCGCAAAACCTCGAGCAAAATATCATAAAATTTGCCCAGCCTTAGCTTTAAAATTCCGCCCCTTTTGATAATCACGAAGACCCGCCCGCCCCGCTCGCCTAGCGCGTCGTAGAGCGCGTCTAAATTTGCGACGTATTCGGGCTCGAAATCCAGCGCTGCGGCAAACAGCGCGAAAATTTGATCTTTGCGCCTAATCTTTGCGCCGTCGATGATGATCTTTGCGCCGCGGCACGTTTTAAAATTTAAACTCATTGCACGCGCTCGAAGCTTTCGTAATGATCGGCGGTGTAGAAGATCAGCCCGTCATTTGAAAATATCAGCCGCTTCGCGCCGCGCGCGCCGCCGCGATACTCGATGTCGCACTCGCGCCAGATCCGCCCCTTTTTATCAGGTAGTCTGCGCTCGAAATTGCCGAAACGATCGCCGCCTATGCTCTTGCCGCGCGCATATCGCCACAGATCGCCGCCCTGCCAGCCAAGCTCGCCAGCCTGCTTTTTCGTGATAAAATTTTGCGGCAAAGAGCCCGTACGGCGGATATGAGCGCTCACGCACTCCCTGCTTATGCAGGGCTCGTCCGCGAGCTGATTTTTAGAATTTGCGGCGGGATTTTGAGATTGCGAAGCTTCATAATCTGCGCTAAGCCGCCTGTGGACGTCCGCCTCATCTTTAGGATTTGCCGCGGCGGGCTCGTTTACTTGCGGATGAGATTTTAAATCTCCTAGATCTGCTCCGCGCTCTGCCCCGCCGTCTGCGCTTCTTGCACCGCTCTCATTTTTTGCGTCGGCGCCGCTTGCAGGATTTTCGGAGCTTGAAACTTTACGATCGGTGCCGCTTTTGATATCTTGCGCGCTGTTTTTACGAGAGGCGGCATCCAGGGTTTTGGAGGTAAAAATCCGCTCATCTTTAGTCGTAGGACTGCGCGAATTGGAGATAAAATTTAGCGTCAAAAAAAGTGCTGCGAAAATTGCGAGCGGGATCAGCTTTTTTGCCACCGCTAGCCTCTTTTGCGCGTGGCGAAGTGAAAATAGAGCACGATCGCCGCTACTATCGCGCCTAGAGCCAGCGGAGCAATCCACGGCGCGTCCTTGATGTGCACATAGAGCTCGCGCACGAAATCGCCCGCGTAATAGCTCAGTAACCCCACCACAAGCGCCCAAATGAGCGAGCTTACGGCATTGATGACGCTAAATTTTAAAAACGAATATTTTGTGATACCGATTGCGATCGGTACGAGGGTTTTGAGGCCGTAGATGAATTTTTTGATTAAAATTATGCGGTCGCCGTATTTACGAAACAAAATTTGCGCCAGAGCGAGGTTGCGGCGCTGTTTGCGCAGATAGGGCATGATCTCTTTTTTATTGTAGCGGCTTACTAAAAACAGCCCCGAATCGCCTATAAAGTTCGATATGCAGGCAATTACGATGCATAAGACGATATTGAGCTCGCCGGCCGAGCTTAGCACGCCCGCTGCCGCAAGCGCCAAAAATCCTCCGCCCAGCGAATACAAAAACAGTATCAGATACCCCCACGTATGGAGGTTTTCAAACATCGACTCCATCAAATCCTTTCATTAGATCGTATAAAATTCTAAAAAATTTGACTAAAGCAGCTTTAAAATTCAGTGCGAAAACTTCACTCCAACGTCCCACGACGCCACTTGATTTTGCTGCGACATTAAATTTAAAATTCCGCACGGCTGTCGCAAAATACAAAATTCCGCCGCAAAATATTAAGCGAAATTCTAAAATAAAATTTCTAGCATCAAGTAAAATCACCGCAAAATTTAGCGGTAAAATTTTGCGACTATAAATTTAATGACAAAATTTCGACTTCTTTAGAATTCAAAGCAACTTGCGAATTACGCAGGATTTACGCGATATCTTCAAATGCCTCCCACCCCGCGAATTGCAATGAAATTACGCACCTAAGTCTATTATTCTGCAGAAATCACGCGAGCAAAATTCCAAGCCGCTAATAAAACGCCCATAAAGCAAAATTTTTCGCTAAGCTATGTGCCTTAGCATCTTTAGCTAAATTTTACTCATCTGCGCCAATTACTCGCATCAAAAGTGCATAGCCCTCAGTATTTGGATCAAAAGCGCGGTCATTTTTGGTCTCCAGCACCGAACCGCCCAGGCTCACGCCCGCAAACAGCCCGCCTTTATTCGTAAAGACGTACATATCTTGATTTAGCACGTCTAAAGAGCCAGAATCGGCGCTGTAGTTACCCGCAACCGCCGTAGCGTCGCCCGAAAGCGTGATTTGGGAATTTCGCATTTTTTGGATTACATCGTCATGCATTACGAAAATGACTAGATAATTATCCTCATAGCCGATCTGAAGTCCTACGCTGGCGCTACTGATCTCAGCACCGCTTACGCTGTGCGCGCCGTCGTTATTGTAGATGATGATCCCCTCGCCGTACATTCCGCCTATGATGAAGCCCAGCTTTTTGACGCTCGGAAATATCACTATCGCGCGGGCTTGTTGTGCTAGATATTTGTACTGCGAGTTTGTGCGCATTACCGACGAATAGGCGCTTGCGCTGTTGATGATGAGCTCATCATCGGCAAATGCCGCGTTAAAAAGCAAAAATAAAGCGATTATAAATTTTTTCATTTCACACTCCTTATTTGGCTATCTCGACCGCGCGAAGCTCGCGTATGACGTTAACTTTGATCTCGCCTGGGAATTGAACCTTATCTTGGATCTCTGAAGCGATCTCTTTAGCGACCAAAACCGCCTCGTCGTCGTTCATAAGCTTAGCGTTTGCGATAACGCGGATTTCGCGACCTGCGTTGATCGCGTAGGCTTGCTTGACGCCCGTTTTACTCATAGCGATCGCTTCGATATCGCTAACGCGCTTTAGATAGCTCTCTAGCACCTCTCGTCTAGCGCCCGGGCGCGCGGCACTTAGCGCGTCTGCGGCACAGACTGCCGCGCTTTCTACGCTGGTGGCCTCCTCGTGGCCGTGGTGGGCGTAAATCGCGTTTATCACTACCGGATGCTCTTTGTAGCGGCGGCAAACCTCGGCGCCAAGATCTACGTGCGAGCCCTCGTATTCGTGAGTTAGCGCCTTCCCGATGTCGTGAAGTAGGCCCGCTCGCTTGGCTAGCTTTTGATCTCCGCCCGTTTCTGCGGCGATGATGCCCGCAAGATGCGCGACCTCAAGGCTGTGCGCAAGGGCGTTCTGTCCGTAGCTGGCGCGAAATTTAAGCTTACCGATAAGTTTTAAAATTTCAGGATGAATTTTGCTAAGACCCAGATCCATTACAATATTTTCGCCCTCTTCGGCGATGCTAGCTTCAAATTCGTCGCTTACTTTTTTGTAGATATCCTCGATGCGCGCAGGTTGAATTCTGCCGTCCTCGATAAGAGTTTCGATGACGCGAACGGCGATGGCGCGACGGTAGAGGTTGTGAGAGCTTACGATGATCGCATTTGGGGTATCGTCGATGATAACGTCCACGCCCAGAGTCATCTCAAGCGCCTTTATATTGCGCCCCTCTTTGCCGATGATGCGACCTTTTAGCTCATCGTTTTTGATATTTACGACGTTGATAAGTCGCTCTGCCGCAAACTCGCCTGCAAAGCGCGACGTAGCCTGCGCCAAAATATAATTCGCCTTTTTTCGCGCCTCTTTTTTGGCCTCCTCTTCATACTTTCGCACGATGTGAGCGATGTCGGTGCGGCTTTGCTCCTCGACCTTCTTAAGCACCTGAGCGCGCGCCTCGTCCTGCGTAAAGCCCGCCACGCGCTCCAAAACCTTAAGCGCTTCGGCTAGCTTCTCTTCATAGCTTTTCTTTAAATTTGAGCCCTCTTCGTAGAGGAATTTCGCCTCTTTTTTGGCGCTTTCGAGCTCTTTTTTGCTGTCTTTTAAAATTTCTTGCTCGGTTAGAAGCGCGTGCTCCTTTTTGCCGAGCTCGTCAAATTTAACGTTAAATTCTTTCTGTAGTTTGCTTGCTTTATCTTCGTATTTTTTTTTAGCTTCGAACTCCGCTTCCTGCACCGAAATTTTAGAATTTCGCAAGATGCCCTCGGCTTCAAATTCTATAGCTTTGGCTTTAGCTTTGGCTTGTTCGACGAAGAAATCGTAATTGGCGTTATTGATCTTTCTAGCTACTAAGTATCCTATGCCAGCGCCCACCGCAAGAGCGCACAAGGCGATTAAAATCTCTATCATACTTTCCTCTTTTTAGGTAATTTTGGCTCGGAGTTATGTAAAAATCACCCTTTACGTCGTGATCAAGCGATAAAATTTCGCTGCAAAAGCAGTCTTTTATACTCACGAACGCGATTGCGGGCTTAAGCTTCAGACCTGAAAAAAACATATCGTAAAATCCTTTCCCATGTCCTATTCTAGCCATTGCGCCATCCACTCCGATAGCTGGAACCACGGCTAGATCGACCTTTTTAAAATACCCGTTTTGCGGAAGCGTCTGTCGCAACCCAAAGCGCGAAATTTTAAAAGGCTGGCGCAATCTTACCATTTTTAAACTAATATCCACCATAAACGGAACGTAAAATTCGCAGCTTTTTGATAGCTTTTTTCTTAAAATCAAAACGTTCGGCTCGTAACTCATCGGCAAAAATATTAAAATTTTACGCGCTTTTAAAAATTTTATCAGCCGTTCCAGCCGCCATAAAAGTGCGTAATGCTCGCATCTAGCCGCTCGCGCGGTGTGAGATTTTAGACGCGATTTGCAAATTGCTCTAAATTCATTCTTTTGCATAGCTTAAGCCTTTTATAAAATTTTAACGCTTATTTTAGCTAGTTTTTGTATAATCTTGCGATTAAATTTTAAGGTTTATTATGAAATTTCGTTTTTTTCTAGCGCTTTTTACGGCTGTTTTATTTCTTGTGGGTTGCGGCGATGATGAGGATAAAAAATCAAGCGATACCCCGACCGAGGCCAACGCCACGCAGCCGCAGTCCGAAACCGAAGCCGTAATCCAGGTCGATTATACCGCTCCTTTTACACTTCAGCTAAGTAACGGAAAAATTTTAAATATGCAAAAGACAAAGCAAGGCTTTCATATCGATAACAACTCCACCGTGACGCTATTTACATTTTTTACGCCGTGGTGCGACGCCTGCGCCGTGCAGGTAAGCGCGCTAAATGCCGCCAAACAAGCCTACTCCGGCAAGCTTGACATAATCGGCGTGATGATCGGTGATGCAAATTTAGACGATGCAAAAAATTATGCAAGCGCGCACGAGGTAAATTACGCGATCGCTTACGGCGAAGGGACGGACTTTTTTACAAAGGCGTTAGGCGGCATAAACGAAGTGCCGTATATGGCGATATACGACGAAAAGGGCGAGTTTAGCGCGCAGTATTTCGGGCTGATGCCGGAAGAAATTTTAATGACCGAATTGGAGAAAATTTTCTGATGTTCGAATTTTTTAAAAAAGGGCTTAGCAAGACCATAGACGCGATGCGAGGCGCGAAAAGCGAAGATAAAATTTCAAAAGAAATCCTAGAAGAGATGCTACTTGAAGCCGACGTAGGCTACGAGCTTGTAGAAGAGATTTTAGAAAAACTTCCCGCAAAAAAGCTAGTCGCTAAAGATGATCTCAAGGACATTTTGAAGAACTATTTCGATTACGAGATCGCTAAACCCGCGGATGAGAAGCCCTTCGTAGAGCTCATCATCGGCGTAAACGGCGCGGGCAAAACTACAACAACCGCAAAGCTTGCAAATTTATATAAAAATAGCGGTCAGAGCGTGATTTTAGGCGCATGCGACACCTTTCGCGCGGGCGCAGTCGAGCAGTTGCGCAAATGGGCGCAAATTCTAAATCTACCGATCGTAGCTACCGCGCAAGGGCACGATCCCGCAGCCGTGGCGTTTGACACCGTAAGCTCGGCAAGTGCCAAAAACATCGATCGCGTCCTGATCGACACCGCCGGACGCCTGCAAAACCAGAAAAATTTAGCCGCAGAGCTAAGCAAGATCGTGCGCATCTGCGACCGCGCAAAAAGCGGCGCACCGCACCGAAAGATCATCGTGCTTGACGCAACTCAGGGCAATCACAGCGTCGCGCAAGCCAGGGCATTCAACGAGATCGTAAAGCTCGACGGCATCATCATCACGAAGCTCGACGGCACCCCCAAAGGCGGCGCACTTTTCGCCATAGCGCGCGAACTGCGACTGCCGATACTTTTCGTCGGCGTGGGCGAGCGGATGGAAGATTTGGCGGAATTTAACTCGGATGAGTTCGTAGAAACGCTTGTGGAGGGAATTTACGCTTAAGCTCTACGTAAATTTACATATTCTCGCCGAACAAGCTTAAATTTTATGCGCCGAAATACTCGGCAAATTTTGCCGCTTTATTATCTTAGAATAAATTTTGCTTAAAATTTTACGATTTTCGTTTAGGATTTTGCAAAATTTTAGCTCACGCACCGCATAAAAACGCGCTCGCCCACGTCCATTCGCACCAAAATATGTAAAATTCCTCCGCCATCAGCAAAGCAGCGCGCTTATAAGAATTCCTCAATGATTTCAAGCTGTTTAAATTTTACGGTTATCCTCTGCTCGCTCGCAAAGATAAAATCATACTCGCAAACGCCTCTAGGCTTTAGCGAAAATTGATGAACTATCAGATCGTTGTTTTTAAAGCTCTTGTCCTCCGTTTTAAAGCGGACGGCTAGGACGTTTTTGAAAACAAATTTAAAATTTCTATCTCGGTAGGGCGATAAAAATTTCATCGTTAATTTATCTTCATTTTTTAAAATAGCAAATTTAAATTCAGTCAAAACGGCGTCGTGAAGGGTTTCTTTCATACTGAACAGATACCTTTTCGGATCCGAGACAAACTGCCTGATAGGCTTTGCTATTTCGTTTTCATTCTTGCGAAGCGACTTAAAATAATCGTCAAAATACCAAATATCGCCCCTTCTTTTTATTTTCGCCGTGATCATCCGTCCGTCCATTTGCGCGTTTTTCTTAAATTTTACTCACGTGCACTGCATAAAAAATGCGCTCACCCGCGTTCGCTCGCACCAAAACACATATAAAATCCCGCCGCTGCCGAACAACAGCTCGCCGCCTTGCTCGCAGCTTGGAAGCTCGCTGTCAAGCTGCATCAAAAACTCCATCTTTTCGCCGCATATCGGACACGTCGGCACCAAGGCACCCTGTATCCACGAAGGCTCGCCGCCGATGCGCGCGAGGTTTTGCCTGCTGTTTGACATCCCCCAGTCCTGAGCCGCCCAGCGCGCGGGCGTAGGCGCAAGCGCGACCTCGCACTCCTTTATCGGCTCGTCCTGCACGTATTCGACCTGCGTCCGCTCGCCGATACGTCGCGGCATACCCTGCGCGTCGTGCTCGTAAAAGACTACCTCGCCCTCGTTTATCTCTCTAACATGCGCGGCGAGGGTTAGGCACGGCAGCGAGCACATGGGCAAGTCACGGGGCAGCGGATCAAGCGTGATGAGATGAAATAGCGGATTTTGCGCATCGCCGTCCACCTCGTCCAAAACCCCGCTTAGCTTATATCCAGCCTCGCCGTTCTCAAGCCGCCAGGTCGGATGGTGCTTCGCCAGATGCGGCGCATAGGGCGCGCCGAAATAGCCGCGCGGAAAGATTATGTGATATACGCGCTGGCCGCAGTATCTTTTGAGCCTGAATTTCTCGCCGCCAAAGCAAATTTCATCGTTCGGTGCTTTTTGTGATTTGTCGGCGGCTGGCTCGTTTGAGTTAAATTTAGAGCTATGTTCAGCCGCGCTCGCTTTAAAATTTTGGCTCGCTGCCGATTTTAACTCGCCAGCGTTAAATTTAACGGCGCTTGCCGCATTGCACGCTTCATCTAAATTTTTGCGCGATAGATCGCACTCATCCGCTTGCAGCGACGCTGAAGTAGCGCCGTCCGGCTCGTTTGACATCCGCGATACGTCGCGCTCGCCAGGTTGGGTTTGCTTGGCGCCGCCGCATTTGCCCGCATCCATTTTTAAAATTTCATCCGCCGCTTGAGCTTCGCCGTCTGCGTCAAATTTAACCCGCTCAAAGGTAAATCCCACGGCCTCCAGCCAATAGCCGATATACTCAAGCAGATCGAACGGACGGTCGAAAAAATCCTCTGCAAGCGCAAACTCACAGGCAAATTTTACGTTTCGCGGATCGCGGGTTTGCAGCAGGCAGCTAAAAATTTTTTGCTTATCGTCTCTGCTCGTCTGCGGATCCGCAAGCCTCTCGCGCCAGATTTGCGAGCTCTCGTAACTAAGCCCGCGCCACGGATACTCCGCGTAATACGCGCTCTCGTTCGGCTGTAATTTAAAAAGCTCGCCAAGATACTGGTGCAAAAGCGGTGCGAACTCGAGACTTGCCGCAGCGATGACCTCTTCGGCGTTTTTCCAGCGTGCGCTTTTTTCATCTTTGTCGCGTTGCCGTGTGCTTTTGCCCGTGCATTCGTCCGTCCGCGCATTCTCTTCCGTCTGGATCGCGCTTTTGCTCTGCTGCGTTTCGCGCTCCTCTGCCGCCTCCTCGCGCAAAATTTCAACCGCCGTGGCGATCAGAGCTTTAAAATCCTCCTTGCCTACATAGCCCAGAACGTCCTTTAGCAGCGTGCCGCCCTCTTGCTGCCCGCGCAGCAGGCTATCCGCTAGCGCAAAATACGCCGCCGCATCACCTTGCAGCCACCAAAACCGCTCGTATAAATTAGGCATACTAAAGCCGTCGCGTTCGAAATCTCGCGCTAAATTTAGCGCCTCATCCCGTTTATCCATCTTATTTCCTTTTGCGATTTTATTTTGATAATTTTATCGTAAATTTAAGTTAAATTTTGAAGGCGGCTTATTTTATATGTCAAAATTCCGGCAAAAATGTGAAAAATTAAATTCGGTGGCGAATTAAAATTTAGAAGTGTGCCGAGCCCCGTAGAGCCCGGCTAAATTTTAAAATAGCTCTTAAATTTAAAAGCTATCGTCTCTTTTTTCAAAGATCAGATGCAGCACGTAGGTCACGGCGAAGGTCACGGTGCTAGGCACGATCCAGCCAAGCATCGAATCGTAAAACGGCATTTTCTTTACGATAAACGTAACAAGCGGCACAGAAATCCCCAAAATATCAAGTCCGTTTATGACGCCCTCGACTACGCAGACATAGACGCAGGCGCGGTAAATCAGCTTGCTTGAATCGATCCACGGATTGATCAGCGAGAGGATTATCAGCATGATCGAGATCGGGTAGATTGCGACGAGGACCGGGATGGAGCCTTTGATGATGGTCGTAAGGCCGAAATTTGCGACTCCAAAGCCGATCACGCACCAAGCGATCGCCCAGGTTTTGTATTTGATCTTGCCTTTCGTAAGCTCTTCAAAGTATTCGCTAGCCGAGCTTATAAGACCCAGCGTCGTGGTGATGCAGGCTAGGAAAAACGCGCTGCCTAGGATCACGACGCCCACTCTTCCGAAGTAATGATCACTTACTCGCGACAGAAGCTCTGCTCCGTTTATATTCGGCGTATCCTTAAAAAGCTCCGCGGAGGTCGCGCCCAGATAGCCCAGCATAAAATATATCGTCATCAGTATGACGCCAGACATCATTCCCGCTTTTATGGTAGAGGTGACGAGGTGCTTCTCGTCGCTAACGCCGGTTGCTTTAATGGCGTTAATTACGATGATGCCGAATGCTAGCGACGCAAGCGCGTCCATAGTCTGATAACCCTCTACGAAGCCCTTTGCTGCGGCGTGATCAACGTACTCGCCGCTAGGGGCGACGAAGCTTCCGATCGGAAACAAAAATCCCGCGCCGAAAAGTAGCAAAATAAGCGCCAAAAGTATCGGCGTAAGGTATTTTCCTAGCAGATCGACGAGCTTTGAAGGGTTCATACAGATGTAATAGTTCAGCGCAAAATATGCCGCAGAATAAACAAATAGCCAAATTTGAAGGCTATCTTGCCCGATAAAAGGCTTAATAGCTATGTCAAAAGGCATATTCGCCGCGCGTGGTATCGCAAAAAGAGGCCCGATCGTAAGATATAAAAGCGCGGTAAAAACAAACGCAAACACCGGATCTATGCGGCGCACCAGACTCTGAAGCCCCTTGGCACGCGCAATGCCTGCGACGCCGAGCACCGGCAGAAGCACCGCCGTAGCACAAAAAAACATTATCGCGACATAAAAATTCTGTCCGGAATCCTTACCTAAGCCCGGCGGAAAAATAAAATTTCCCGCACCGAAAAACATCGCAAACAGCGTAAGCGATATCGTCAAAAACTGGCTTCTACTAAGCTTGCCCTTCATCTTAAACCTTCTTTAAATAAAGTGAAATTTGTATTATAGTTATAAATGTTTAAAACATATTTAAATTTAGCTCAAATTTAGCTGCAAATCCTCCCTCTCGTGATTTTTGATCTCGCAAACAGCGCGCGGGACGGCTAAAATTTTAAAAATTTTAAGTATAATTTCGCGAAATTCAAGGCTAAATTTAGACAAAATGAACGAGGAATAAAGATGGCGAAGATTAAAACTACGATTTTTGAGTGCCAGCACTGCGGCAATCAGCAAAGCAGATGGCTCGGCAGATGCCCAGACTGCGGCGCATTCGATAGCTTCGTCGAGCTCAAGCCCGCTCAGATCAAAGCGCTAAAAGAGATCGAGGGCGAGCTTGCCCGCACCTCGTCCGCAAGCGCCAAAGCGATCAGCGAGATACAGATCGAGCAAATTTCGCGCATCAACACCAAAGATAGCGAGCTAAATTTAGTCCTCGGAGGAGGCGTCGTGGAGGGCTCGCTCGTGCTAATCGGTGGCAGCCCCGGCATCGGAAAATCCACGCTGCTGCTTAAAATCGCGGCAAATTTAGCAAGCGGCGGCCGCGCCGTGCTTTACGTAAGCGGCGAGGAGAGCGCCAGCCAGATCAAAATGCGTGCGCAGCGGCTTGGCGCGATAAGCGAGCAGCTGTTTTTGCTCACCGAGATAAATCTGGGCGCCGTGCTTGAAGAGATCGAGCGCAGGGATTATAAATTTATCGTTATCGACAGCATCCAGACGCTTTTTAGCGACAAAGTCCCCTCCGCGCCGGGCTCGATCACGCAGGTGCGCGAGATCACGTTTGAGCTGATGCGACTTGCCAAAGCGCGCGGGATTTCGATCTTCATCATCGGCCACATCACCAAAGAGGGCTCGATCGCGGGCCCGCGCATACTAGAGCATATGGTGGACGTGGTGCTGTATTTCGAGGGCGATGCGAGCAAACAGCTTAGAATTTTGCGCGGTTTTAAAAACCGCTTTGGAGCTACAAGCGAGGTGGGGATTTTCGAGATGGGGCCGCACGGGCTCGTCAGCGCCAAGGATGTCGCGAGTAAATTTTTCACGCGCGGCAAGGCGGTAAGCGGCTCGGCGATCACGATCACGATGGAGGGCACGCGCGCGCTCGTCGTAGAGATCCAAGCGCTCGTGTGCGAGAGCGGCTATCCGAAGCGTAGCGCCACGGGCTTTGATAAAAACCGCCTCGATATGCTTCTAGCGCTACTTGATCGCAAGCTTGAGATCGGGCTTGGCGGATACGACGTCTTCGTAAACGTAAGCGGCGGCGTAAAAATCACCGAAACGGCGTGCGATCTAGCCGTCGTCGCGGCGATCGTAAGCAGCTTCAAAAATCGCCCGATCAGCAAAGAGAGCGTCTTCATCGGCGAGGTGAGCCTAAACGGCGAGATCAGAGAGATCTTCAACCTCGATGCGCGCCTGAAAGAAGCCGCGATGCAGAAATTTAAAAACGCGATCGTCCCGATGAAGCCGCAAAACGCGCAGGGACTTAAAATTTTTCACGCCACCGAGATCACGCAAATTTTAGATTGGATGTGAGACGGCGCGCTTCTTGACTTCGGCTTGGCGGTCGGCGCAAGCGAGCGAAAATGAGTTTTGAGCGACAAGGGACGCGTTGCTTTTGCATGGGCGCGGCGAGGGGGCGCAAGTGCGCTACTTTTTGCATGGCTCGTAAGCAAGCGCAAATAAGCTTGATCGCCAAGACACGCTTTTTGGATTTTCACGTATCGTAGCGGCTCAAAAATTCGTTTGAGCTTTAAAACGGCTCGGCGGCGGTGCGGTTAAAATTTAATCATTCGCGCCGCATCCTAGGCCAATACAAGGCGAGCGCTTTGCGGTGCAAAGCCGAGCGCGACAGGCCCTTGCGGCGCACAGGACGTATCGCATAGGGCTAAGAACCGGTAAAATTTTAGCGGCGCTAAGCTCTCATGCGCGGGCGCGACGCGGATACCGCAAGCAAAGTGTCGCGCGCCGAGCCGAATGGGCGCCGCCGTAGCACGTCGCAACCCGAAAAGGCTTGCTAGCGAGACGGTAAGCCAAAGCGCGCAGTTCCGCCTCACGTAGCCAAAAGACAGAGCCCGAGAGGCGGCAAGATAGCAACGCAGCGAGAGCGCGATGAAATTTTAATGCAAACCGCATAAGCCGTAGGCAAAGCCTAATTCTACGGACAGGCTCCGCGGATAAAATTTCGCAAATTTAGCGCGGATAAAATTTCATAAATTTAAACGGAAAGGTGCGTATGAGCCCAAACGTAATCGTTAAATTCGTCATTTTGTTTTTCATCAGAGCGCAAAGCTTAAACGTCAAATTTAGCAAGCTCGATGCCGTCGTGTCGCGCGCTTACGCCAAATATGGGGCGGTGTTTAAGCTAAGCGTGCCGCTACTTGCAGCAGCATCGGTATTTGCGCTGTTTAACCTATACGATTTTGCCAAAGCAAACTACGCGCTGACGATCTTTTTGCTCGCTTTGGGCTCGCCACTGCTTGCGTATAGCTTTTTTAAGGCGATAAAATCGGCGATGACCTTCGCGCTATTTGTGATCCCCTTTGCGGCGGTGTTCGCGATCATCGCGGTGACGGGCGCACAAAAGCTTGATAACTCGCTAAATTTTAACATCGTCTTTCCGCTGTTTTTCACCCTCGTGTGGTTTGCGATGTCGGTGATCGCTGATGAGGACGTGGCGCAGATCATGAATAAGATCGTATCGAAGCTCTCCACACTTTTCGTGACGATTTTCATCCTTTACAACTACGAGGCGCTACATGGGATTTTAACCGCAAGTGCGGGAGGGTATCGAGCGAGCGAGGATGAGCTAAGCGCGCTTGATCTGGTATTTATGACGATTAGATTTTTCACGCTGCCTTCGATTTTTACGTTGATGATTTTTGAGATTAAGGATTATCTTTTTGCAAGATACAGCGCGTTCGTGCAGGCTCAGCAGGAGCGCATGCAGGATTTAAAAAATTCCAAGGGCTCGAAGTAAAATTTTAAAGCTTAGCTCGATCTAATTTTGCGCGACGCAAATGGTCGCAAATACTAAAGATTGCGACTGCTGTGTGCACGCTGGCTTAGGCGCGGCGGCGGGACTAACAAAATTTTAAGCGAAATTTTAAAGCTAATTTCGAGACGAAATTTTAAGACCGCGCGGGCTAGAATTTAAAGCCGCGAAGCTTCAAATCCCGACCCACATCAAATTTAAAATTCTAAAAGAAGCTGTATATGTCGTCTAAAAGGAAGTATTTTTTATCGACGGTGCCTTTGTAGAAAGGCTCGAAAGTATCGTTATACGCTTTTTTGAAAAAGCCCTCTTTGCTAAGCGAAATGAGCGCTTGATTAACGGCTTCTGCGAGATCTGCGTTGCCTTTTTGCATCGCGATGCCTAAAAATACGTTCTCGCCAAGACTTTTGATATTAACCTCGACGCTAGGATCTGCGACCGGATAGACCATCACAAATAGATTATCGTCGCATGCGCCGTCGATCTCGCCGCTTTTTAGCCGCTTGTAACAATCGGAGGAATTTTTGCAATACACTAGATTGTAGCCGCCATCCTTTTGCATAAACGCTTCGCCCGTCGAGCCGCGGATGACGCCTACTTTCTTACCTCGCAGATCGCTCATTTTTTGGATATTATCGCTTTTTTTGGTTAAAACTCCAGAATTTACCGAAAGATAGGGCATCGAAAACTCATAATTTTTCTTTCTCTCCTCAGTAACGCTCGCAGCCGCGATAAGCATATCCGCCTGATTATTTTGAATGGACGGAAAGCGCGCTTGCGCCGATACCGGTATGAGCTCGATCCTGCCGCCGGTATCGCCTAAAATTTTGCCTCCGATTGCATTAGCAAGCTCTACGTCAAAGCCCTCAAAGCCGTTATCCGTAACTCTACTAAATGGAGGTTCATTTTCATAAACGGCGATACGAATGACTTTACTCTGCTTTATTTGGCTTAAAGAATTCGCAAGCGCAAAGATGCAAGATAAAAGAATTAAAAGCAGTGATTTTTTCATTTCAAATTCCTTTTTTTATTAAAAAAAGCTGTAAAGATCGTCGAGTAAAAAATATTTTTTATCGACGGTGCCTTTATAGAAAGATTCGAAAGTGTCCTCGTAAGCCTTTTTGAAAAAGCCCTCTTTGCTAAGCGCAATCAAGCCTTTATTGATCGCTTCTAGCAGCTCTGCGTTGCCCTTTTGTACTGCGACGCCCAAGAATACGTTCTCGCCTAAATTTTTTATATTGACTTCGACTGCAGGATCTACGATCGGATAGACCATTACAAAAAGGTTGTTGTTACAATATCCGTCAATCTCGCCACTTTTTAATCTCCTGTAGCAATCGACCGAATCGTTGCAGTAGGAAACATTATAACCGCCGTCCTTTTTGATATACGCCTCGCCGGTGGTCTTGCGGATGACGCCGATCTTTTTACCCATCAAATCGCCTATTTTGTGAATATTTGAGTCTTTTTTCGTTAAAATTCCCAAATTTACCGTAAAATACGGCATCGAAAAATCGACGCTGCCTTTACGCTCTTCGGTGATACTTGCAGCCGCGATTATCATATCGGCTTGGTTGTTTTGAAGCATCGGGAAGCGCACTTCGTTTGTTACCGGTATGAGCTCGATACGACCGCCGCTGTTGCCGAAAATTTTACCAGCTAGCGCGTTGGCAAGCTCGACTTCGAAACCTTCAAAGCCTTTCTCGCTCGACTTGCTAAAAGGCGGCTCGTTTTCATAAACGCCCACTCTGATAACCTTACTTTGCTTGATCTCGCTTAAGGAATTCGCAAAAACAAAGATCGCCGACAATAGAATAAGAAAAAATGACTTTTTCATAATTTCCTCCTTGAATTTTAAATTTTTCGTAATTGTAATGTAAATTTTCTTAAAATTTCATTTTACTAGAACCGAAACTATTCCCTAAATTGCGAGTTTAGCGATAAAATTTCGCAACTAAAATTTCTAAGCATAATGATAGAAGCTTTTTAAATTTTGCTGCCTTGCGCCAAACCCTGCCTGCTCTCATTAAATTTTAGCGCTTCGCTTAAAATTCTGTGCGTCTATTAGCGCCATAAAAATAGCGCGCCGCTGCGAAATTCTATGGAATTTTATAAATTCTGCAACGGCGCGTTAGTAAAATCTTACAATCTAAACCAAGCTCGCAAAGTCGGACAAAATAGCAAGGCTATGCGAGCCTTTTAAATTTTACCTAGCGAGAGCACACAGCTATGCTTACTGCAAGCAAATGCAGGCGAGCCGTACCGCTATGCCCGCCTAAAATAGGCTATAAAGATCATCCAGCAAGAAATATTTTTTCTCCGCAGTGCCCTTGTAATACGGCTCTATCGTCTCATCGTAAGTCTTTTTCATAAAGCCCTCTTTGCTTAGCTTGATAAGCTCGCCATTTAAGAAGTCCAGTAGCTCTTTGTTGCCCTTCTGCACGGCAACGCCCAAAAACTCCGAAGGGCCTAAATTCTTGATATTTACCTCAGTATCGCTATCGATGACGGCATAAGCCAAAACTAACAGGTTGTCGGTCGCGTAGCCGATGCCCTTATTTTCCTTTAACATCTTGTAGCATTCATTTGCAGTAGCGCAGTTTATGACGTCAAAGCCCTCTTTTCTAAAATACGCCTCGCCAGTGGTGCCGCTTTCGGCTATGATCGGTTTGCCGTGCAGATCGGATACGGTTTTGATCCTATCGCCCGCGCGGGTTAGCACGCCGATATTTACTGCGAAATACGGCGTCGTAAAATCGACCACCTGCTTACGCTCATTTGTGATCGTAAAGGTCGCAAGCACCATATCTACTTTATTTTCTTCCAACACTTTTAAACGCTCACTAGCCTTTACGGGCACGAATTCCACCTTGCCCGCTTTGCCACCGAATATATCTTTTGATAGCGCCTCGGCTAGGGTCACCTCAAATCCTTGAAATTTGCCGTCTTCAAATTTACTAAAAGGCGGTTGCGCCTCAAATACGCCTACGCGCACACTGCCCGATTGCCTGATCTCTGATAGGGTATTTGCCACTACACTACTTGTAAATAGCAATAAAATTCCCAAAATTATCTTTTTCATATCGTTCCTTTAATTACAATGATTAGCCTAGCCACGCATCTGCGTCGCTTCGGCAAGCCCTCTTAAGCCGGTCGTATATTATTCGCTCACTTCTCCTTTCGACATTTTTTAAAATTTCTTTACCTTTGAAATTTTGCGGCGCATTTTACGCAAATTTCATTTAAAATACATTTAATCTGCGCCGTGATTTAGATCCCAATCGATCTCTCCCAAACCGTGCGCGCGCAGATATTCGTTGCATCTGCTAAAATGCTTGCAGCCGAAAAACGCCCCTCCGGCTAGCGGGCTAGGATGAGCGGCGGTTAAAATGAGATGCCTCTGCGCATCGATCAGAGCAGATTTTGCTTTGGCGAAATTTCCCCACAGCATAAAGACTAAATTTTGCCGCCTCGCGCTTAAAATTTTAATCACGGCGTCGGTGAAAATTTGCCAGCCGAAGCCGCTGTGCGAGTTCGCGCGGTTCGCACCCACGCTAAGGCTCGCATTAAGTAGCAGCACGCCCTGCTTCGCCCAGTAGCTCAGATCGCCGCTAGCAGGCTCGCTGATACCCAGATCGCTCTTAATCTCTTTGTAGATGTTTACGAGGCTGGGCGGAATTCGCACGCCGCGCGGCACCGAAAAGCTAAGCCCCATCGCTTGATGCGCGCCGTGGTAGGGATCCTGCCCCAAAATCACCGCGCGCACCCGCTCAAACGGGGTGAGATTAAAGGCATTAAAGATCAAATTTCCCGGCGGATAGACGATCTCGCGCGCCTTTGCGGCGAGCAGGTTTTCCTTGATCTTCGCAAAATACTCGCTTAGAAATTCCTCCCTAAGCGCCTCTTTCCAGCCGCTCTCGATCCTCACGTCGTCTAAATTTATCTGCATACCGACCCTTTAAATTTTAATAAATTAACGCTCTAATTTTACAATAAATTTTAAAAATAATATCGCTCTTGCGCGTCGCTGCAATCAAAGGTGGATCGCACCGCCGCCGCAACCGATCCCGCCGACTTATAGGCGCCGCTATACGATCACGATCAAAAGCGCCATCAAAAACAACATGGCGATCGTCTTTTTATTGTCGTTAAGCAGGCTCTCGCGGCAAAAAGCAAACAAAATCGCGTAGGCAAAAAGCGCGATTGCAAACTCCCACGGGTTATTACCTCTAAATTTTAACCTATAAGTGACCCGAAAGCTATATGCGAAAGCAGCGATAAAATTTGAGCCGGTTTCATTCTGTCTTTGCGATCTCCTATTTTATCTAAAATCCATCGTATCGATATTTGCTCACTTAAAAACGCTGCGGTCTTAAAATTTTACGCCGTTTCTTGCGGCTTTAAAATTTCATCGTACGAGCTTGCTTCTAAGGTCGTAATACGGATAATCCATCGCCGCAGCGGCAGCCTCTCGTGCCTGGACGCCTGCAAATTTTTCGATCACGCAAAGACCAAGCTCGATGGAGCTACTCACGCCGCCAGCAGTGATGATCTCGCCTCCTTCTGGCAGGCTATCTCGCACAAGCCGCTCGTGCACCACATCCGCGCAGTAAGGCGCCAGCAGATCGTAGCAAAACGGGTGCGTGGTCGCGCGTCTACCTCGCAAAAACCCCGCTGCGCCCAGAAGCAGTGAACCGGTGCAAACGCTAAACTTATACTTCGCATCGCGCGCGGTTGCGAGCCACGAGATGAAGCCCGCATCGTCTTTAAGGCGTCGCGTCGCCATACCGCCGGGCACAAAAACCGCATCAAAGCCGCCTAGTTCCGTCGTAATCTCGTCCGCATCGATCGTAAGGCCGCCGCTGTCCGAAACTTGCCGCTCGCGCGAGCAAAACCTCATCTCAAGCTGCGGGCGGACGGCTTTGAGCCTTAGCATACAATCGTAAAATCCCACAAAATCGAGGTGTGTCTGTCCGCTAAACATCACAAGCGCTAGATTTTTCATGATCCGTCCTTTAAATTTATCGCTCGCCGTAGCAGTTTTTGGCTCGTCGCCGTTAAAATTTTCAGCGCTGCAGCCGCAACGAGCGTCTGTTTAAATTTAGCGACCGAATGCCCGCTCGGCTAAAATTTTAAAATTTCATCCTGTCGGACAGCAGAAATTTTACCGCCCGCGAATAAAATTTCAGAAGCGGTTTAAATTTTGCGCGCCTTTTATTCCGCTTTACTTAGACTTGCAAAAGCTCGCACGCCCGCATAGTGCAGCCTTTTTGCAACATTCTCAAATTCTAAATTCCAAATCCCCTCGTCGTATTTCCATTCAAACGGCGTTTTGTAATTCGTCCAAATTTCATACGCGCGTTCGTTTAGCCGCTCAATCAACGCAGAAATCCCTAAATCGCCGCCCGCTATCTCCATCATCAAATGCCAGTTATCCAAATCGGCGGGGTCGTCGGTATGGATGGATTTTTCGCGCGGTAAATAATACACAAAATCGCCCGTATCGAAAGGAAATAGCGTATGGCACAACGCAATGCCGTAAATTTTTTGGGCAAATACGGTCGGAAGCTGCTCGTCCGAATAACCGAAAGTTGAAACATATAAAAAGCTACGCAAAATGCTCGCTAAATTTCTGCAGACCGGCGCAAAGGCGTATCTGCATGCCTGCTGCGTTAAGGCGCCGTTTCGAATAAAACTTATGGCGCTATCGATCTCTCTTCTTCTTGCTTGCACGTATTTTATATTTTTAAATCGCCAAGCTTGCATCAGCTCCAAAGAACCGTCGATGGCTCGCAGATACTTGTCTCTTTTTTCATCCGCGGTGCCGCTTAGCTCCGCGATCCTCGCAGCGGCCTGCTTCCAAAACGGAATCAGGGTTTGTACCCATCCCAGGTAGCTCAGATAAAGCGCGTTCGGCTCCTCTTTTTCAAAAGCCGCTCTCATCTGCGTAAGTTTTATCATCGCAAGCCCCTTATATCAAAATTTTATCCCGCTCGCTACTACTCGTCCTGCGTCTTCTCGCCGCTCGCCATGCAGCTTTGGAATATAAATTTATGCTCCTGCGGCAGCGCATCGTAAATTTTACCCGCAAGCTCGCGGATCTCCCAAAGTGCAGCTTTGCTAGAGCGCAGAGCGAGGAAGTTTTGCAAGCTGCGCGCGTTTATGCTCCAGCTAAGCTCGCTCTTGTAGCACTCGGGCAGGCAGTATTTGGCGATATCAAGGCTAATAGGGGTTTGTAAGATTACGCGCAGATTTTCAAGCGCCGCGATACTTGCGTTATCAACCGCTTCGTTGCCGGTAAGCACTATGTATCGCGCGGCGTTTTCGAAATCTCCTTGCGCGAAGCTACCCTCGCCGCGTAGCTCTTTTAGCGTGTAGCGAGTGGATTTTACGCTAAGGCTTGCTAGGCGGTGGCGCGCCAGCTCCTGAAGCAGCGCGCGCGAAATACCGCTGATATAGAAGTTGTAGTAGAGATGCTCGAGAGTGCTTGAGTGCTTGAGCTGGTTGCCGACGCGGTCAATGAGCGCTAGGTCTTTGGCGCCGCCGCAATCGCCGCGCTCAAAGCTCTGCCAGCAGGTGCGGATTGCGTTTGAACAGACCCAAAGCGGAGTGAAATTTAGAAGTTTGACTTGCATGTTTATCCTTTGAAATTTTAAGCACATTTTAACGCTATCGCACTTTTAAACCGATAAAATTTCGCAAAATGATGCTTTTAATAAACGAAACTCGCGCCTAGCTTTACAAGCAGAAGCGACCCATTTTATCTTTTTTCGCTGCCGCTGCGAGAGATTAAAATTTCATCCAGCCCGTAGCGCGTGTGCGGGTATTTGCTAGGCTCACCACGCCCCAAAGCCACGACGATTGCAGGACGAAATTTCGTCTCTAAAGCGCAAAATTTTTCCAAAGCCGCGGCGTCAAAGCCGGTCATTATACACGAGCGCACATCAAAGTCCTCGGCAATATTAGCGATATTTGCCGCTAAGATATAAAGCTGCTTGGTCGCGTAGTTCATCAGCGCTTCGTCGTCTAAGCCCGCAAATTTCGCGCGGAAATAATTCATCGCAGCTTCATATTTTTGCGGAGTGTTTGCGCGACGGCGGACGGTGCGTTCTAAATACTCCTCGCCCACGCGCAGATCGTTACGCGCGATTAAAATCACGGCGTGCGAGCACTCGGCTATTTGCGGCTGGCTGTTGCAGGCTACAGAAAGCTCTTTTAGCTCGCAAGGATCCGAGACTATCATCATCTTCCACGGTTCCAATCCGCATGAGCTGGGACTTAAGCGCGCAAGATCAAGTATCTCGCGCACGAGCTCGCTATTTAGCTTGTCGCTGCAAAATTTACGGCAGCTGTGGCGAGAGAGCATCACTTCTTTTATCGATTTCATTTTATCTCCTTTAAAATTCGCGGCATTATAGCGGGTTTGCCTAAATTCCACCCGGTTAGCTTGGCGAGTTAAGCTAGATTTTGCTAATATTGCCCTTTCAAATTCCGCTACAAGGCATAATATGAATGATAAATTTAGTAAAATCGGCTTCATTCTCGCAGTCGCAGGCAGTGCCGTGGGGCTCGGTAATGCGTGGAAATTCCCCACTTTAGTAGGCACCAACGGCGGCAGCGCATTTATCTTGCTATATCTTTTGCTGACGCTTTTGGTTAGCTTCGTGATTTTTTTAGCCGAGATCGTCATCGGCAGGCTAAGCGAAAGTGATCCGGTGCGCGCATTTGAAAAGCTCGCACCCTCATACAAAGGCGCATGGAAATACGCGGGATTTTTTATGATTAGTGCGCTTTTGATCTATGCTTTTTACAGCGTCGTAATGGGTTGGATCCTAAAATACGTGGTCTCAAGCGCTTTTTATCTGCCAAAAAGTATAGATGAAAGCGGCGCAGCGTTTAACGCACTTTTAGGTAGCGACTTTTTAAGCGTGGCGGTGTGCTTTACCATAGCGTCGGCGTTTTGCTTTTTCATCGTATCTAAAGGTGTCAAAAGCGGCATCGAGCGACTTAATGTCTGGATGATGCCCGCGCTATTTATTTTGCTGGTTTTAATGCTAATTTACGCCGCAAGTTTCGATGGATTCGGACGTAGCGCGAAATTCCTACTGGTGCCAGATTTTTCCAAGCTTAATAAAGATAGCGTTCTTTCGGCGCTAGGACTTGCGTTTTTTACGCTTTCGCTTGGCGTTACTACGATTATGACCTATGCCGCGAGCCTGCCTGCGCGCACCAATATCCTAACCTCAAGCATAAATATCGTCTGCATTAATGTCCTAATCGGCGTGATGATGGGGCTTATCGTCTTTACTTTCATCTTTGAATTCGGCGGCGATCCCAAAGCGCAAGGTCCTGGGCTCGTGTTCGTCTCGCTGGTGGTACTTTTTTCAAAGCTCGGTGCGATCGGAAACATCCTAGCCTTTTTATTTTTCACCTCGCTATTATTTGCGGCGATTACTTCTGCAATTTCGATGCTGGAGCCTGCGATTTATTATCTCGTAAACTCCCGCAAGCTAAGCCGCAAGCGCGCTTCGCTTTTAGTTTTTGCCGTGACGTATGTTTTAGGGATATGCTGCATTTTGGGTTATTACGGGGGCACGAGCGAGTATTTTAGCCTAGGTGGCAAGAGCTTTTTTGACGTGCTTGATTACCTAACCTCGAATATCTTAATGCCTCTTAGTGGTATAATCGTGGCGATTTTCGTAGGGTTCGTGATCAAAAAACGAGCCGTCGAAATTCTACTGCGCCCATATATGGGGCGAATGGGCTTTAAGCTGTGGTATTTTGTGCTATTGCGCTTCGTGGCGCCAGTCGCGATCGTAGTGATAGCACTCAATCAGTTAAAAATTTTAAATTTTTAAATTTTGTAAAGCAGGTGGATAACATGGAAGTTAAAATTTGGCGCTAAAGCAGTCCAAAAGCAACGCGCCAAATTTCATAGCGAACTTGCGGCGATCCGTTAGCCTTGCAGCGATAGTTTAAAATTTTATGTTTAGATAGAGGAAGGTCAAAGTATGCGACGGCAATCAGCTTTCGGCACGACCGCGGCAACCCGCATGGCGATAGGTGCACGCGGCAAAGGCGTCGTAGCGCAGCCGCATCTGATCACGCTACGGAATTTTAAAATTCCGCGGCTATAAAATTTAAAAATCATCGGAGAGAAAATGAACGATAAATTTAGCAAAATCGGCTTCATACTTGCCGTCGCAGGCGGCGCGGTGGGGCTTGGCAACGCATGGAAATTCCCCACTCTCGTGGGTCAAAACGGCGGCAGCGCCTTCGTGCTTTTATACCTCGCGCTCACGCTAGGCGTGGGCTTTAGCATATTCCTAGCCGAGATGGCGCTAGGCAGGCTAAGCGGGCGGGATCTGCCGAGCGCGTACGAGACGCTGGCACCGCGCGGCGGGCGTAAATGGCGCGCGGGAGGCGTTTTCATCGCGGGCGGCATGCTGGTGCTGTCCTTTTACCTCGTCATCCTCGGCTGGGTGATACGCTACATATTTTTGGGCTTTTCTCCGCTGCCCGCAACCGCCGAGGAAGCGGGCGCCGTCTTTGACGATCTCATCTCGCATTCGCTAGCCACGAGCCTGGGCTTTTACGCGCTTGCGCTCGTGCTGACGCTCTCCGTCGTCGCGCGCGGCATCAAAAGCGGTATCGAGCGGCTAAACGTCGTGATGATGCCGCTTCTTTTCGTGCTGCTGCTCGCGATGCTTGCGTATGCGTGCACGATGCAGGGCTTCGGCGCGGCGGCGAAATTTCTTTTCTATCCCGACTTCAGCAAAATCACTGTTAACTCCGTCCTCTCCGCGCTCGGGCTCGCGCTCTTTACCCTGTGCGTGGGCGTCGGCTGTATCGCAGCATACGCAGCATCGCTTAGCGAAGGGGTGCGGCTCGTGCGAAGCTCGATAAATATCGTATTTATCAACATCGCGATCGGACTGATGATGGGGCTCATCGTCTTTACCTTCATCTTCGAATTCCGCGCCGATCCCGCGCAGGGTGCAGGGCTTGTGTTCGTCTCGCTCACTACGATGTTTGCAAAAATGGGGCTAGCGGGGCAGGTGCTTGAAGTCGCGTTTTTCGTCTCGCTCTTTTTTGCCGGGATTACGAGCGCGGTTTCGATGATCGAGCCTTTCGTCTTCTATCTCATCGGCAGATTTAAAATTTCGCGCCTGCGCGCAGTCTGCATCTCTGGGTGCGTCATAGCGGTGCTCGGCGCGTGCTCGCTGCTATCGATGCACGCAGATTATGCGAGCAAATTTAAGCTTTTCGGCGCGAGCTTTTTTGACTGCTTGGACTTCGTAAGCTCAAACGTCATGCTGCCCCTCGGCGCGCTAACTTCGGCGATATTCGTAGGCTTCGTGATGGACGTGCAGCGCCTGCGCGGGCTTTTCGGCGCCGATATGGGCGAGCTTGGATTTAAAATTTGGTACTTTTCGCTGCGCTTCGTAGCGCCCGTCGCGATCGTGATCATAATGGCAAATCTACTATTTTTCAGTGGAAAGTAGAAAGCGAAATTAATAGAAACAAGCGGTAAAATTCACGCGATAAAACGTACGATAGGTTTGTACGCGAGACGGCGCACAGGGCTCGCGAGATAATTTGCGACGTTTAAACTCGGCCAAATCGCGTGCTGCGATCCGCGAAGTGTCCGAGCAAAGGGCTTTAACGCAATGAAATTTCATACGGTAATCATGCGCGGTAAAATTTAAGCGTAAATTTTGTGCCTCGTTTCATACCGAAAAGAGCCCAAACGCATCCCCAAATTTAAAATTTACGCATTAAAATTTCGCAATCCGTGCGGCAAAGCCTAAAAGCGTTAAAATTTTACTACCTGCCAGCATAGCGAGCGCCGAAATGCGCCGTAGAAGTAGCGGGCTTGCTTTGCAGGAGCGATGAAGATTTTGCGGGTGCGGCCTAAACGGCTAGCGGCGCGCATTTGGGCCGAATGAACCGTTTTAAAGCCGCACGATTTAAGCCGTCCCTAGCGCGCTAGCACTTACCCGCCGCTTTGAGCAGGGCGTTGCAGTTACCACTTTTGGAACCTCCAGTACCGCCTGCGCCAACAATTTTTGTGCAAAGCACGTCAGAATCAACTACTATAACGGATGAAAAATAGCAACGATATAAATCCCCGTTTTTGCTCCTGACCTTATAATGTACTGAGTCGATCTCGCTTCGCACCGAATCGGGCACGACGGATAGGTTCGACTTCTCCACGCCGGTCGCCATCTCGACGCGATCTAAGAGCGTTGCCTCGCTAGTCATGGGCTTTTTGATGAAGCCGCAGCCTCCTAGCGCGCAAGCTACGATGCCGAGCGCAAGCGCAACGAGGAAATTTTTAGAAACCTTCATAGTTCTTCTTTAAAATAGATTTAATTATACGTTAGGGCCTTTTAAAATTTCTTAAAATGCAAGATAGGCGGCTGTTTAATTCTGACGAGAGACATTCGGCGGCTATAGTGGCGGCAAATTGGGCGCAAATACGCTAAGCTTAGCTACGGCAGGTACGGCGCCGATGCGGCGTGATTAAAATTTTAAAGCTTGGATTTTGCGCAAAGGATTTTAAATTTTAAAATTTTGCTTGCGCGCAGAAATTTTAAAATTTAGTTTAAGAAGGATCAAGCGCAGATCGGACGCGAGATAAAATTTCATATCGCTTTGAAATTACGACCGGCTATCGCGCGCAGCATTACAGATGCCGAGACTATGAGCGGCGTAAGTTTGAAGTGGAGGATATGTATGCCTTACGATGCAAAAGATCACAACGACTAGAAGCAGTGATCTTGCAAGCACTCGTGCCGTCTTAAAGCGCAAGCCTGCGGTCGCGACGCGCGATCTGAAATTTAGAAATCAAATTTCAAAAACAGTGCAGCAGCGCCTGCTTTAAAACAGTCGCGGGACGGTATCTGCTCGGACTGATTAAAAAGCCGAACGGCCGTTTTATAAGCCGCGACTGTAGAGCGAGCAAAAAAAGGAGGGGGCAGTATCCGTCCGCGCGGCGAGTTGTAGATTTAAAACGATTGAGCGAACAAAGAAAAGCCGTATGGAGACATCCGTGCGCAGCGTAAAGTTCAAATACCAAGTAGCTAGATGTGAAATTAAAGCGAGCGATTTCGCGCCGCAGCACCATAAAAAAAGCATGTGCTCTGCACGCAACTCTTATCCGGCGCAGCAAAATATGATATGTACCCGTAAAAGGGCGGTCAAAATTCTCGCGTCCACAGCGCGAAATTTAAACCGACAAGCGTGCGGCGCAAAGTAGCCGCCGCGGTGGGGGCGTAACAAGGCGTCTGCTCGGGAGCGTCGCGACGAGCTGCGACACTCGTCGCTTGCAAATTTAAAACGACTAAGCGAGCGGCAAATTTAATAAAATTTAGCCGTTCATTATCGATAGCAGCTCGGTGTTGTCTTTGGTTTTTAGCATCTTGGCGTATAAAAATTTCAGCGCCTCGACGTCGTCCATCGTCGAGATCGCCGAGCGCAGCGCCCAGATCTTTTGCAGATTTTCACTGCCTTGCAAAAGCTCCTCTTTGCGCGTGCCGGACTTGGTGATATTGATCGCAGGGTAAATTCTGCGATCCGAGATATTGCGATCAAGGATGATCTCGCTGTTGCCCGTGCCTTTGAACTCCTCGAAGATCACGTCGTCCATGCGCGAGCCGGTCTCGATGAGCGCGGTAGCGACGATGGTGAGCGAGCCGCCGTTTTCGATGTTTCGCGCCGCACCGAAGAAGCGCTTCGGCTTGTGCAGGGCGTTTGCGTCCACGCCGCCGCTTAGGACTTTGCCGCTGCTAGGCGTGACGGTGTTGTAGGCGCGCGCAAGGCGGGTGATGCTGTCGAGCAGAATGACGACGTCCTTGCCGTTTTCGACGGCGCGTTTTGCCTTTTCGATGACGAGCTCGGCGACGCGAACGTGGTTGAATGCGGGCTGATCGAAGGTCGAGCTAAATACCTCGCCGCGCACGCTGCGCTCCATGTCGGTGACCTCCTCGGGGCGCTCGTCGACTAGTAGCACCAAAAGCTCGACCTCGGGGTGGTTGCGCGTAATGCCGTTGGCAAGCTCCTTCATGAGCTCCGTTTTACCGCTACGCGGAGGAGCCGTGATGAGCCCGCGCTGCCCCTTGCCGATCGGGGTAAAAAGATCGAGCACGCGACCGGTAAGGCGCATAGGATCGTATTCGAGCTTTAGCTTTTCGGTCGGGAAAAGCGGCGTGAGATTGTCAAATAGCGGGCGCTCTCTGGCCTCTTGGATCGATTTGTAATTGATCGCCTCGATCTTTAAAAGCGCGTAGTACTTCTCCTGATCCTTCGGCTCGCGCACCTGGCCGGTGACGATGTCGCCGACGCGAAGGGCGAATTTGCGGATCTGACTTAGACTCACGTAGGCGTCGTTGGCGCTGTCGCTTAAATTTGAATCTATGCCGCGCAAAAAGCCGTAACCCTCGGCGGTAACCTCCAAAATCCCCGTAAAAAGTATGAAGCCGCCCTGCTTCGTCTGCATGCGTAAAATTTCAAAAACGAGCGCTTGGCGGCGGAATTCGCGTGGGTTCTCGACGCCTAGCTCGTCTGCTATGGCGATGAGATTTTCAAGATCCATCGAGCGGAGCTCCTCGATCTGGTAGCCCTCGACGGGAACATGCGTTTTAGCGTAAGTTTTTCTGCCGTTTTGATTAGAATTTGAAACGGCGGTCTGAGCAGAATTTTGATTTGTATTTTCCATTTGTCCTCTTAGAGTGTGAAGTTATTAAATTTGGTTTTAAAAAAAAGTTGCGAAATTTAAAATTTAGTTTTCTTTGTAAGCACCGAACCTTAAAATTTTTTGTTGTCTTCTGCTGATGAGCTCGTCTATGCTAAGATCGTCTAGCTTGTGCAGCTCGGTTAAGACGTAGTTTCCAAGCGCTTTTATCGCGCCGTCTTTATCTCTGTGGGCGCCCGTTTTAGGCTCTTTGATCACGTCGTCGATCAAGCCCAGCTCTTTTAGCTCCTCGGCGGTGATCTTTAACGCTTTCGTAGCGGCCTCGCTCTTACTTGGATCGTTCCACAAAATCGCGGCACAACCCTCGGGAGAGATAACCGAAAAAATTGAGTTTTGAAGCATCGCCAGCCGATCAGCCACGCCGATAGCCAAAGCTCCGCCGCTGCCGCCCTCGCCGATAACGACGGCGATCGTAGGGGTTTTAAGATCGCTGAGTTCATATAGATTTCGCGCGATAGCCTCGCTCTGGCCTCGCTCCTCAGCTCCGAGTCCCGGATATGCGCCCGGAGTATCAATCAAAAATAAAATCGGAAGGTTAAATTTCTCGGCAAGTTTCGCTACGCGCAGAGCCTTGCGATAGCCCTCCGGATGCGGCATGCCGAAATTGCGCTTCAACTTATTTTTGGTGCCGCGGCCCTTCTGCTCGGCGATTACGGCGATTTTGCGGTTACCCATAATGCCCAAATAGCACACGATCGAAGGATCGTCCCTAAAGGCGCGGTCGCCGTGAAGCTCCCTAGCGTCTTGCAAAAGCGCACGAATATAATCGATCGCGTAAGGGCGA
The DNA here is from genome assembly GCF_937996225.1 of uncultured Campylobacter sp. Taxonomy (GTDB): domain Bacteria; phylum Campylobacterota; class Campylobacteria; order Campylobacterales; family Campylobacteraceae; genus Campylobacter_B. The sequence continues at coordinate 61,896 of NZ_CALKTC010000075.1, forward strand.
TCCGGGTGGCGCGCAAGCTGAAGTCTTTGGTATTCGTTTAAATTCTTATAAACTTTAGAAATTTCTTTTTCGAGGTTCTTATTTAAAATTTCGACCGCGTCCTCATCACCGCGAATTTTAGCGGCGGTGATGTCCTCGTCGATCTGCTTTATAGACTTTTCGAAGTCCAGATAGCTAGCCATTAATCTACTCTTTTGAAAATAAGCGATGCGTTCGTGCCGCCGAATCCGAAGTTATTGCTCATAACGCAATCGAGATTGGCCTTTCTAGCGACGTTAGGAACGTAGTTCAAATCGCAATCTGGATCTTTTGAAATTTGATTTATCGTAGGCGGTATGATGCCGTTTTGCATCGCTAAAAGGCTGATCGCAGCCTCTACCGCTCCGGCAGCGCCCAAGCAGTGTCCCAGCTGACCCTTGGTGGAGCTGACCGCAGGCACTTTGCCCTCGCCGAAAAGCTCTTTTAGCGCCGCAGTTTCATTTTTATCGTTTATTACTGTGGATGTTCCGTGAGCATTGATATAATCAATCTTCGGGCATCCCGCCATCTCGTAGGCCTTTTTCATAGCACGGATCGGGCCGTCTAGGCTAGGTGAAGTGATATGATAAGCATCGCCGCTAGCGCCGAATCCTACGAGCTCGCCGTAAATTTTAGCACCGCGCGCTTTTGCGTCTTCTAGCTCTTCTAAAACCAAAGCCGCCGCACCTTCGCCCATAACAAAGCCGTTTCGCTCTGCATCAAACGGACGCGAAGCGTGCGCGGGATCGTCATTTCTAGCGCAAAGCGCCTTCATCGCGGCAAATCCGCCGATACCTACGGGACAAACCGCAGCCTCGGCTCCCACTGCAAGCATCTTTTTCGCTTCGCCGATCATAATAACTCTCGCAGCGTCCATAATCGCATGTGCGGAAGCCGCACAAGCCGTAACGCTGGATAAATTCGGACCTTTTAATTTATAATATATAGAAACAAAGCCGCCGAGCATATTTACTAACGCAGAAGGGATAAAAAACGGCGAAATCCGCCTAGGACCGCGCTGCAAGCAGGTATTGGCATTTATCTCGATATTCGGCAAACCGCCGATACCACTAGCCGAGCTAACGCCGAATTCGTCGCTATCGAAATCACTAAATTTAGCGTCCTCTATAGCTTCGCCCGCGGCTTTAAGCCCCAGCTGGACAAATCTATCCATCTTTTTTATCTCTTTTCCATCCTCGATTATGCTCGAAGGATCGAAACCTTTTACTTCAGCTGCAATTTGAACCGGGAATTCGCTAGCGTCAAAGAGCGAAATTTTATCAACCCCGGTTTTTCCGTTACAGATATTTTCAAAACTGCTCTGTTTGTCAAGCCCGAGAGAGGTTATCATCCCGATGCCCGTTACTACGACTCGTTTCAAAACCGCTTCCTTAAAATTTTATTTCTTAGGCAAATTTTCTATATAATCTACTACGTCTTTAATGCTTACTAATTTTTCGGACTCGCTATCGGGGATCTCGATACCGAATTTTTCCTCTAAAGCCATTACAAGCTCAACTACGTCAAGAGAGTCCGCGCCCAAATCCTCGATAATTTTCGAATCTAGCTTAACCTGATCCGGGCTAACGCTTAGTTGCTCTACAACTACGTCTCTTACATCTTCAAATACTGCCATTTTAGCACTCCTTTAAAAAAATACCGCGTAATTCTATAATATTTAACCTTAAATTCCGCTATTTAACGCTACATATAGAGCCCGCCGTTGATTTTAAGCGACTCTCCCGTAATATAGCCCGCGCCATCGCTAAGCAAAAACGCAACTCCTTCGGCGACGTCGCTCGTGCTTCCGAGACGCTTAAGCGGGATGCTCGCTTCGTAGCTTGCTTTTACGTCGTCGCTTAGCGCGTCCGTCATATCCGTAGCGATGAAGCCCGGAGTTATGCAGTTGAAGCGGATTCCGCGCGCTGCGCCCTCTTTTGCGAAACTCTTACTCATCGCGATCATTCCGCCCTTGCTCGCGCTGTAATTGACCTGTCCGGCGTTTCCCATTTCGCCGACGATCGAGGCGATGTTTACGACCGCGCCGAAGCGCTTTTTACTCATTAGTTTTAGGGCTTCGCGGCAGCCGATGAAGGCGCTGCTTAAATTTGCTTCGATTACGCCCATGAAGTCTTCCAGCTTCATCCTAAGCGCGAGCTTGTCGTTCGTGATACCCGCGTTATTTACGAGATAGCTTAGTTCGCCGTCGCTTTGCGCGATCAAGCTTAGCGCCTCGCTAAATTCCGCCTCGTTCGTCGCGTCAAATCTTATCACGGCGCCCTCTCCGCCGTTTGCGCGGATCTCCTCTAGCAGCGTGTCGGCAGGCTCGGGGTTTGAGCGATAATTGATCCACACCTTAAGCCCGTAAGACGCCAAAGTCCTTGCGATCTGCGCGCCGATACCGCGGCTCGCGCCCGTGATTAAAACATTTTTTCCGCTAAATTTCATACTTGTCCTTTTATTAAAATTTTAATCTCTATAGCGTAAATTTATCCAAATTTACCTAAATTTTAGCAGTTTAAATCTGCTCGCGAGCTGCGTCGTTTAAATTTCAAAATAGCGCTTCATCCATCTCCGCGGGCTTTGATAGCCCCATTAGCTTTAGCACGGTCGCTGCGACGTTGCTAAGCCCAAGTCCGCTTTTTAGCTCGCGCACGCCCTCGCCCGCGACGAAACAAAATACGTCAAACGTCGTGTGGTTGGTTAAAATTTCGCCGTCCGCGTCTCTCATCGCTTCACAATTGCCGTGATCGCTGATCTGGACATAGGCGTAATCGTGCGCTCTTGCAGCGTTTAAAATTTTACCGATGCACTCATCCACCGCCTCGACCGCCTTTACCGCGGCGTCGTAGTTGCCCGTGTGTCCAACCATATCGCCGTTTGCGAAATTTACGACGATGAAATCGATCCCCGCTTCGATGCCGCGGATCACCGCGTCGCATACCGCGGGCGCGCTCATCTGCGGCTGCTCGTCGTAGGTTTTTACTTTGGGGCTCGGGATTAGCACGCGAGTTTCGTTCGGAAGCGGCTCCTCGACGCCGCCGTTAAAGAAAAACGTCACGTGGGCGTATTTTTCGGTCTCGGCGGTGTGAAGCTGCGTAAGACCGGCTTCCGCGATCACTTCGCAAAGCGTGTTTTTAAGCACGGGCTTCTCAAATAGCAGAGGAAATTTAAAGTTCGCGTCGTATTCGCTCATCGTGATTAAATTTTGCACGACGAACTTTCGCTTGAATTCGCTAAAATTCTCATCGCCTAAAGCCGCGCAAAGCTCTCTAGCGCGGTCGTTTCTAAAATTTATAAAAATCACTCCGTCGTCCACGCCGATACCGCTAAAGCCGTTAAAGCTCGCAGGCTCGATAAACTCGTCGCTCACGCCGCGCTCGTAGCTTTGCAGCATGTACTCGCTAGGCGAAATTTCAAGCGGCGCCGCTGCGCCTAAAAGCACGTCGTAAGCGCGCTTTACGCGGTCAAAGCGCTTGTCGCGATCCATCGCGTAAAAGCGCCCGCTCACGCTGCCGACTTTAAATTTAGCTTGTAGACGCTTTAAAAATTCCGCCCCGCTGCTCGGCGAAACGTCGCGCCCGTCGGTGATAGCGTGCGCCCAGGTCTCGCAACCTGCATTCTGCGCTATCTCGCAGATCGCGTCGAAATGGCGCAGATGCGAATGCACGCCGCCGTCGCTGTAAAGCCCTATGACGTGCACTCTGCGGCATTTTTCCAGCAGGCTTTGCAGCGCTTCGTTTTTCTCAAGCGAGCCCTCATCGATCGCGCGATCGATTTTGACTAGGTTTTGATACAGAATTCTGCCGCTTCCGATCGTCATATGCCCTACTTCGCTGTTTCCCATCTGCCCCTGCGGCAAGCCCACGGCAAGCCCGGAAGTGTGCAGTAGCGTATTGGGCACGTTTTTAAAAAGATAATCGTAGGCGGGCTTTAACGCGTTTGCAAACGCGTTAAATTTATCGCTCGCGTTAAAGCCGATGCCGTCGGTGATGAGTAAAATCGTCTTTTGCCTCATTTTGGCTCCTAAATTTCGTCTAAATTTCGCCGCGCAGGCCTTTTGAGGCAGGTTTGCGGCGCTGTTTTTACGAGCGACATTATACTTTCTTTTGGCAAATGCGGCAAAATTTCATCCGCCCTAAAAGCTAAATTTTACCTCTTTTATACTAAAATGCGCATTTTCATATAAAATTTCATAAAATTTAAAAGGCAAACTTTGTTTTATTATCTCTATCATATTACGAATATAAATTTTTTCCAATACATCACCGCGCGCGCAGGTCTTGCGTTTTTTATCGCTTTTTGTTTTTCGGTCTGGGCTATGCCGCGGTTTATCCGCTGGGCGCAAGCTAGACACGCCGCGCAGCCCATCTACGAGCTCGCGCCGCAAAACCATCAGAAAAAGAGCAAAACCCCCACGATGGGCGGGCTAGTTTTCGTTACCGCCGCGGTACTCGCAAGCCTGCTGTGCGCCAAGCTAAACAACGTCTTCGTGCTCTGCGGGCTGCTTTGTTTGGTAGGCTTCGGCTACATAGGCTTTAAGGATGATATCTCTAAAATTTTAGGCCGCCAAAACCACGCAGGCCTTAGTGCGCGGGCTAAATTTGCACTGCAAAATTTCTTGGCGTTTCTGATCGGGGCTACGCTTTATGTTTTTAGCGACCTGGGCGGGGAATTTTTCGTGCCGTTTTTCAAATACCCTCTGCTAAATTTATGGATCTTCGCGCCGCTGTTTTGGACGATCGTGATAAGCGCGAGCTCAAATGCGGTAAATTTAACCGACGGCCTGGACGGATTAGCAACCATTCCGTCGGTATTTTCGCTCTGCAGCTTGGGCGTGTTCGCCTATCTCTGCGGGCATGCGATCTACTCGCAGTATCTCTTGCTACCGCGCGTCGCGGGCGCGGGCGAGGTCTGCATCATCGTTTCGGCGCTAATCGGTGCGCTGCTTGGGTTTTTGTGGTTCAACTGCTACCCCGCCGAAGTCTTTATGGGCGATAGCGGCAGCCTCAGCGTAGGAGCGTTTTTAGGATACTGCGCGGTCATCACGAAGAATGAAATTTTACTCATAATGATCGGCTTTGTCTTCGTCATCGAAACGCTCAGCGTGATCTTGCAGGTGGGCAGCTTTAAAATTTTCAAACGCAGAATTTTCCTGATGGCGCCGATACACCACCATTTCGAGCTTAAAGGCTGGGTCGAAAACAAAATCATCATCCGCTTTTGGATCATCGCGCTGATCGCAAATATCATAGCGCTGACGTCGCTGAAATTGAGATGAAATGCGAGCGCAAATTGAACCCGACTTCGAAACGGCGCGCGAAAAATACGGCGAAATTTTAAAGCAAATTTTAGCCTACACGGCTTACTGCGACGATAACGGCGATCCTGACGGCGCAAAATACCGCGAGCTAGAGGCGACGCTACACGAAATCACGGGCAAAGATATGAGTAAATTTGATCTTTGGGAGTGGTGGGAAGCGGACGACGCGGAAAATTTAGCTTTCGATATCGCACTACCGGAGCCGCAATTAGTGCTAGATATCACGAAGGACGAACTGCGCGAGATCGTGGAGCGGATGAGCACTTTTGAGCCGCGCAAATTTGACGACGACTTTTTAGATGCCTTTTACTACCGTCCTAATTTTACCGCAGACGGCGGATATTTTACCGAGTTTTTAAAGTTAAATTTTAAGGATACTTACGATCCGCGGCTTTTTGAAAGATGCGAGCGGAACGGCGAAATGAGAGAGCTTAGCGCGGATGAGATAACTCAAATTTTATGGGGCAAAAGGGGAGAAAAATGAAAAAATCGCTATTTGGCTACGGGCTTACGACCAGAGCGATTGCCGAGCACTGCCGCGACGAAGGCGGCTGGGAGATCTACGACGATAAATTTGAAATTTCTTCGGGTGCGCCGAAGCTGGACGAGTTCGGCAACGCGCTTTTAAACCCGAGCGAGTTCGATCCCGCCGCAAGCGAGCTTGAAATCCCAAGTCCAGGCTTCCCGCCGCATCACGAGATGGTGCGAAAGGCACGAAATTTAATCAGCGAATACGATTATTTCGACGATTACAAAGGCCTTAAAATTTGGATCAGCGGCACGAACGGCAAGACCACGACGACGAAGATGATGCAGCACCTACTTGAGCGATACGGCTCGCAAATGGGCGGTAACGTGGGCGTTCCGCTTGCAAAACTTGATAAAAGTGCCGAAATTTGGGTGCTGGAGACAAGCTCGTTTACGCTGCACTACACCAAGCACGCGCGTCCCGACATCTACGTGCTGCTTGCGATCACGCCCGATCATCTCAGCTGGCACGGCGATTTCGCGGAGTATGAGCGCGCCAAACTCTCGCCCCTGCTAGCGATGCGCGAAGGCTCCGTGGCGCTAATCCCGCGCGCCTACGAAAGCTCCGCTGCCGCGCAAAATAGCCTAGCCCGCGTGATCTGCTACGAAGACGAAGCGGATCTGGCGCAAAAATTCGGCATCGATTTAGGCGAGATAAAATTCCGCACGCCGTTTTTGATCGACGCGCTTTTGGCGCTGTGCGTGGAGAAAATTTTATTCGACAGATGCGACGTCGCGCGACTAAACGACTTCGTGATCGAGGGCAATAAACTAGAGGAATTTACCGACGCGCGCGGCAGGATCTGGGTCAATGACACGAAGGCTACCAACATCGATGCGTGCGCGCAGGCGCTAAAGCGTTACGCGGGACGCAAAATACATCTGATCCTTGGCGGCGACGATAAAGGCGTGGATCTGCACCCGCTTTTTGCGGAGTTTAAAAAATACGATCTGCAAATTTACGCAATCGGCTCAAATACCGATAAAATCGTGCGTTTGTGCGACGAATACAAACTTACTTGCGTGCGCTGCGAAATTTTGCAAACGGCGGTGAGCGAAATTTCGAATCGGTACCGAGGCGCGGATTTTGAAAAAAGCGGCGCAAGCGAATTGAAAGTACAAAATTCAAGCACGGATAGCAGGTGTGACGGCGACAGCAAGGCAAAAGAAAGCGCAAAGATCGGCGAAAATACGCCGTATGAAGGGGGCGGCTCATCTGCCGCAAGCGACGACGCCTATTCGCCGAAACGCCGCACAAACGACGGTGAAACTCGGAATTCGCAGAATTCTAAAAATTTCGAAAATTTTAAAAATTCCATACATTCTGCGAGCGAAATAGCGCTGTTAAGCCCTGCATGTGCCAGTTTGGATCAATTTAAAAGCTACGCTGAACGCGGCGAGCTATTTAAAAAACAAGTCGCACAACTCGGATAGATAAGTATATCAAGTTTAGATGGATCAGGTCGAGCCTTTATTAATACATTTGCAATCGTATTTTAAAATTTCAACGCTTCTGTTGCGCAGATATCTAAATAAATTCAATCCCGAAGTAAACATCCCTATGCACACTATTAGCCTGAGCGCGATGTTTATAAAGATGCTTCGTCAAGTCCAAATTAAAGCCAATTTTCGATGCTAAATTTAACCAATCGCTCCCAGCTGTCCGTTATACGCGTAAATTTAAAACAATGCTATCTTCTAGCACCAATTTATCCAATTTGCACAGCCTAAAACCAAGCGAATAATTTGCAAAGTCGGCTAAATAGTAAAATTTTATACCTCTTTGCTTTTTAGATCGATAGCCCTTTTTGATTATTGCAAATTGCCGCATAAGCAATATTTTTCGCTACTGAAATTTATAAAATTTTAACTGAGTAAATTTGGCTGTTTCCGAGCGCAACGTGCAAAAATCTAGCGAAAATCGAGAATTTTAACCGAGATTTAAGTATTGCATGGATAAAATTACTTTTCTTTTTCGGTGGTTGGATAGCTCAGTCGGTAGAGCAGCAGACTGAAAATCTGCGTGTCGGCAGTTCGATTCTGCCTCTAACCACCACCCCATATATCTTCAATGAACCCATGCTTAGACAAAAAGCAATCGCGAATTAAATATCTTTTAACACAACAATGCTAAAATAACAAAATTTTACGAAAGGCAAAAGCGGTAAAAGCATGCTAATTCTTGGTGAAAAATACAAATTTACCGACGCGGAGCTAGGAAGGCTTAATAAAAAATTCGATAAGGTCGACATCGTAAAATACGCCGCTCGCCCCTTTGCAGAGGTCCAGCTACAGATCGAAAACCTACTTAAAAATCACAATTATAAATTTCTGATCATAAACACCAAAGAATTTATAGATCCCAAAATGATAAAATTCCTTACGCTCTTGCAGTTTCGTTTCAATCACAAGCGGCTCAAAATTCTAACTATTGAAAAATTTTTAGAAAAATTCTTTCATAAATGCTATATCCCCGAAGACGATAGGGATTTGGAATTTTTAAGCAATATTAGGCCGTATAACGACTTCGAGTACGCCACGAAGCGCGTCATAGACTACATAGGCGGAGCGATCCTGTACGTTATATTTTTTGCGATCAAATTTCACGTAAAAAAGAAGATAGACGAGCAATCGCCGGGGAAATTATACTTCATCCAAAATCGCGTAGGACTAAATTTGAAAAATTTCAGATGTTATAAATTTCGAACCATGCACGAGCATTGCGTTCATAAACCATACACGCAGAAAAACGATAGTAGGGTGTTTGAGTTCGGCAAATTTATGAGAAAGACCAGGATGGACGAGCTGCCGCAGTGCATCAACGTACTGCGCGGAGATATGCACCTGATCGGGCCTCGCGCGGAATGGGATATTTTGGTCAGAAACTACGAAAAAGCGATCCCCTATTACAACGAACGCCATCTGGTCCGCCCCGGCATCACCGGCTGGGCACAAGTCAATTATCCATATGGAGAAAATATTGAAGACGCCAAACAAAAACTAATGTATGATCTCTACTACATCAAATACTGGTCGCTGTGGCTGGAGATCAAGACAATCCTCATGACGATCGCCGTTATGATCAGAAAAAAGGGTTTATGAAATTTGATCTCCCAAAACCATCTTTAAAAGCCTATCGTTTGCCTTATGAACATCAAATTTTTTCTCCGCAATCCTCCTGCTCTCTAGCCCCATTGTATCGATCGTTCCTGGATTTTGTATAAAATACTCCATCTTCCGCACCAGGGCTTCATATTCGTACGGCGGCACCAAAAAGCCGTTCAATCCATCTATGACCGTCTCTTTGCAACCCACGCTATCAGTCGTGATAACCGCTCTACCTATCGCCATCGCCTCTTGCGTACTTCTAGGAAAACCCTCCCTGTACGATGGCAACACAAACACGCTAGAGCTAGCGATCCACTCATCCACATTATCCACAAAGCCCGGATATATCACGATGTCATCGTTTAGATACATATCTAGCTGCCGTTTTTTCAGACCGAAAGGATTTGTCTCGTCAAAGGAGCCCAAAATATAAAATTTCACCTCTTTGTGCTTTTGCTTTATAATCTTTGCGGCCCGTAGATACTCAAACACCCCCTTCTCCGCCAAAAGCCTGGCTACAAATATAAAACTCACGGGCTCTGCAGGCGCTTGAGAGTATTTAAATTTAGCCAGGTCGACCCCAATACCGCCTAAAATTTCAACACTTTTTACGCCGATTTTATATCTATCAATGAGGTCTTTTTTATCGTCGCTATTTAATAAGATGAGCTTATCGAGTAGAGGAAGGCTAAGCTTATAAAGCAAAATTTGAATAAATTTTATAAATTTCGTCTTGGCCGAAGATCCGTTTTTATGCAAAGTAAAAGCCCCGCCCAGCCCCTCAAGCATACCGACGATACGCGGCACCCCCGCTAATTTTGCCGCTATGGTGCCAAAAATTACGGGCTTTACGAAAAAGCTAAATACTATATCCGGCTGATATTTTTTAATGAGCCTTATCAAATCATATACCGCAAGAGCATCACCAAGCGGATTTAATCCTTTAGAATTTAGCTTGTAATCCAAAGCCGTCGCGCCGAGCTCTTTGATCCTGCTGCGTGAAGTATCGTCGTAGTCGCCGGCTAGGCAATAAATTTTAAAATTTTGCCCGGCGAGCTTTATGATAAATTCCTTCCTGAAATTTATCATCATAGGAGCGGCACCGCCTATAATAAAAATTTTTTTCAAAACGAGACTCTGTTATTGAATAATAGATATTTTATCACGGTGATAAAAAAAGCTATCAGGATAAAATACCCCAAGTAGAAGGTCTTTTTTGTGTTTAAATTTTTAAATAAAACGTAGGGGATAAAAAATTCAAAAACGCTAAATAGCAGATAAACTCTGCCTAAAATAGGGATGCCGTAAAATAAAATCCGCAGCAGCGCCGCAAAATACGCGAGATTGTATAAAAATATGCTCTTTTTATCCGTCTCTTTTTTATAAAACAGCATAGATAGTATATTCGTAAAAAGGATAAAATAGATGCCCAAATAGCTAAAAATACTTTCGCTATAAGGCTTCATATGATAAGAAGCTAGATAATCCGTGTAGATATTGGAAGGCAGATGGCTATGGATAAACTCCGCAGTTATTTGAATAATACCTATCCTATTGAATATAAAAAATAGAATAAACGCAAAGATCGTTAAAGAAACTTTATAGTGCTTTTTAAATAGAGGAAATATTAAAAATAGAGGAATTACGAGGATGATGGTCGGATGAAACAAAGAGCCTATGGCAGTCAATGCGAAGGATTTTAAAATCTCACGCTCATAATATAAAATGAAAATTATCGGTATTAGCGTCGTAGCGATAACCGATCTGAGCGCATTAAAAGACATAGCGAAAAACGATAATGTAAATAATATATATGTTAAAATTTGAAGTTTATCATCGAAATAGTAAAATTTATTATACGCCTTTACCATATAATTTAAAGTAATCGTTTGCACTAAGGCCCAAATGGCAAAAAATAATATATAATTAGTGGTTAAATGCTGTAAGAAATTTATTAAGGCATACATGATTAATCCCTTATATGGAGGATATAGAGGATATGGTATATTGCCGTCAGCTCCTAAAAATAAAAATGTATACATCTTATAATCGGTTCCGTAATTATCTTGAAACGCTACCAAAATGAAAAAGATAGACACAAAAACATAGTATAACTGCGGCCTAATCTGCCTATATCGTATCGAAATAGCATACGTCAAAGCGGCAAAAAAATAAAATATAAAAATTGCGTATAAAGTGTACATATTTTAACTCATTGTCTATTTAGAGATATTTTTTCTAACCCAAAGAGCTATCTCTCTAAATTTTAGATAGGCTTTTAATCCTAATAAATTATATATAATAACCCCGATCCTATCCTGCGTCTTAGAATTTTTATCTTTCAGCGCGATCGCGGAATTGTTTTTTATTATCTTATCCATTTTTATTAGAGTGCCCCTGCCTAAATCGTCTAAATTATCCTTAAATTTATAAAAGGTCATAAATGCGTCTCTGAGCTTTCTGATCTCTATGGATTTTACGATATCTTTATCATCGCGGAAATATTTTTTTAGCTCGTCTAGGATATTAAATATAATTAAATCTTTAATATCGCCTTTGCTCGTCATGATAGAATTATCTCTTATAAAGTAAAAATAATCCTTCAAGTCGCAAAAAGCTATTTTGTTCACTTTTGAAGCTATTATGGGCGTGGTCGAAAGGTCTT
>NZ_CALKTC010000076.1 GCF_937996225.1 uncultured Campylobacter sp.
GGGTCGTATCGGCGAGCCGAGCGAGGTGGCGCATTTGGTGGAGTTTTTACTAAGCGAAAATTCCGCATATATCACAAAAGAGGTTATTAAAATAGACGGTGGATTATGTTAAATAGAGTAGTTATTACGGGTTTTGGCAACGTCTGTGCATTCGGGCGGGACTGGGCGAGCATCAAGCGGAATTTGACGCAGCAAAAAAGCGCCGTGGTTTATATGAGCGAATGGGATATCTTCGGCGAGGAGCTAAACACTAGGCTGGGCGCGCCGATACAAAACTACGCGCCGCCTGCGCACTGGAATCGCAAAGATACCCGCTCGATGGGCAAGGTAGCGATGTTTGGCGTAGATGCCGCGGGTGAAGCCCTGGCGGATGCGGGTCTTTTGAAAGACGAGCGCATAAAAGACGGTCGTATGGGCGTCGCGGCGGGTAGCTGTAGCGGCGATGCGAAGGCTACGGGCGAGGTCATAGATATTTTGCATGGCAAGGATAGCACCTTCAACGCCAACTCATACGTAAAGATGATGCCTCACACCGTCGCTGCAAATATCGCGATCTACTACGGACTAAAAGGTAGGCTCATCCCCACGAGCTCTGCGTGCACGAGCGCGTCTCAAGCGATCGGCTACTCCTACGAAGCGATAAAATTTGGCCTTGCGGATATGATGCTGGCAGGCGGCGCGGATGAACTACACCCAAGCCAGGCATTCGTGTTTGACAAGCTCTACGCGACAAGCTGCAAAAACGACACCCCTACCCTCAGCCCCGCGCCCTTTGATATAGCGCGCGATGGACTGGTTTTGGGCGAAGGCGGCGCTATGTTCGTGCTAGAAAGCCTCGAAAGCGCACTTGCGCGCGGCGCTAAAATTTACGCCGAGATAGTGGGCTTCGGCACGACCTGTGACGGCACGCATATCACCCGCCCACAGAGCGAGACTATGCGCGCGGCAATGCAGCTGGCGCTCAAAGATGCCGCAATTTCGCCGGATCTCATCGGGCATGTAAATGCCCATGCTACGGCGACCAGACAAGGCGACGTCGCGGAATCTATGGCGACGCATGAAATTTTCGGCTCGCAAACGCCCGTGAGCTCCTACAAAGGCTATTTGGGTCATACTTTGGGCGCGTGCGGAGCGCTAGAAAGCTTCATCTCGGTGATGATGATGAACGAGGGGCTATTCTATCCGAATCTAAATTTAGAATGTATCGATCCGCAGTGCGCGCCGCTTAGATACCTCACGCAGCCGCAGGAGATAGAGACGGATTACGTTATGAATAACAACTTCGCTTTCGGCGGCGTAAACACCTCTTTGATTTTTAAAAAATTTATCGACTAAAGGAGAGAAAATGAAAAAATTTCTATTTTTCGCAGTTGCGGCGCTTTTTGTCGCTAATTCGGCTTATGCCAAAAACGACATCATGCGCTTTCCGATCGCTGCGGCACTCGCAGAGCCTGATGCTAAAGCTAAGCTTGATCCGAACATAAAATTCTACTTCGGCAACAAATCCGCAGGCAGAAAGATCACGCAGCAGCTAAGCTCGAATAAAAAAACAAACAGCATCAACAAGACCGATCAAGCCGCATGCAACCGCGCGTTTTTATCGGCACTGCTTAGCTTTCAAGACCGAGCCAAAAAAGAGGGCGGCAACAAGGTCGTAAACATCACGAGCTACTATTATAAAAACGTTTTCGTGAGCGACAAAGAGTTTGAATGCGGCGTAGGCTCGATAATGAGCGGCGTCACGCTAAGAGGCTACATTGCAAAATAAACTAAACTTTGGCGTAGCGTACGCAAGCGCGATAATTTCGGGCGAGCCGGCGGAGCTTTATAAAAATTTCGCCGCTTGTTCGGACGGAATTTCCGAAGTAAGCTTAGGCGGAAATTCCGATCTCGCTTGCGATGCAAGTCAAAATTTTACGTATGATTTCGCGTTAAATTCTACGCAAGATTTTACAGATATTCCGGACTGCAAGCAGAATTTCATCAATTCAGCAAATTTTGCGGCTTGCGAGAATAACGAAAAAGCGGGGCGCAACTTTGCTACAGAAGATTTTAATGAAAAATCTACCGAGCTCGACTCGCAGCGGGGATTAAATTACAAAGCGGATGCGTCTAAATTTAACCCCTCGCGCGCTTTTGATTGCAACTCCGAAGAGGCGGCAGAGCTTTATAAAAATTTCGCCGCGCGTGAGGGCGAGGCTTTACAAAACAGCTCCGTAGGAAATTTAAAAATTTCTGCTCACGCCCGCTTAAAAGATGAAATTTTAGCGCTCGAAGCTTTAAAGAAAAAGCCGGCTCTTGAGCACATTCCGCCGTTACAGCGCCGCCGCTTGGGGCTCGGGGCAAAACTTTGCATCTCGCTTTTAGGCGAAATTTCGCAAAATGCGCCGCAAAGTTTAGCCGAGGAAAACTCCTTAAATCTCGCGCCTAAAAATTTAGATGCGAGCAAAAGCCGCGCCGCCGCGCAAAATCCGTCGCCACAGGATTTTTCAAATGAGAATTCTTTAAATTTTATGCCGCAAAATTTAAATTCGGCGCCGCAGGATTCGGCAAATGAAAATTTCTTAAATTTGACAAGGCAAAATTTAAAAGCAGGCGATGATACCGCGACGCAGCGTGAGGGGATGCCGCTTGTTTTTTGCTCGCGCCTGGGCGAGATCAACCGCTGTTTTAGCCTGCTTGGCTCGATGGACGAAAGCGTCTCGCCTTCGAGCTTTTGCGTCAGCGTACTCAACGCGATCGCAGCGCAAAATGCGATTTTTACGCAAAACCATGCCGAAATTTCGACGATCTCTGCGGCGTGCGCGCTCGAAAACGGCGCAATAATCGCCGCTGCAAGGCTGAAAGAAAGCGCGAAAAATTCCAGCTCCGCGCAGGATGCAAATGAAGCAGGCAAGGACGGCGAATGCAAGTTGGATAACGATAAAATCGTCCTACTCTGCTATTTTGAAGAGGTAAATAACGACTATCTGAAGCGCTGCGACTTCGCCTGCGCCCTACTTCTGGTGTTTCAGCGCGGAGATGATGTGCAGATCGAAATCTCTCCGCACGTTGCGGACGCGACGACACAGAGCCTAGAGGCACAAAATCCGAAGCCGCGAGCCGAGAATGAAATTCTACGAAGCTTTAAAGAAGGCGGCAAAATCCCGCTAGATACCGCGGTGAAATTTTTGGCTAAAATCCTCTCCGATAAGCGCGAATGGCGCAGCAGCGACGGGGTTTTGGACTATCTTTGGCGCGTCAAAGATCCCGCCAAAATCGCAGCTTTTTTAAGGCAAGATCGTGAGCGTTAAAATAGTAAAATTCCACCTCATGAGCAAGCGCGGCGAGACGAGCAAATTTGATCAAAATCCCAGGCTACGCGGAGCCGCAAGGGCGCGAACGACAAGCTTTAAATTTAACTGCTCCGCCAAACGCGGATATAGTGAAGGTTTTAAATTTAGCCGCGCTATCAAACACGAGCTCGCCCAAACGGCGCATCTTAAAAGCACGCTGAAAGGGCGCGCGCCGTGCGCCTCCAAATCGCGTTGCAATGAGGCGCGCTACGAAAATGCGCCGCCGAGGCATACGCAACGAACCCAAAAAAATCATCCTAAGCGGTGCGAGCTGCGAGCTATAAAAATTTTACCACATCGGCGCGTAGAAAACACCGCTCAATTCCGCTATAAAAACAGATGTGGCGAGCCGAAACAGTACGCGCAGCAGGCTGTAAATTTCATAAATTTAACAAAGCAAAGCTTGGGCTACGAGTTTAAATTTAGCCGCGCGATGAACCGAGTAGACGCCCAGGCAAGATGCGCACGGCAAGGCAGTTGCGATGAATTTTAAATTTAACGACGCCGCGAGCTATAAATTTGATCAGACGGCGCGTCATACGGCGGCGCCAAAGCAGAATATATGGTGCTTCGCAGAAATTTTGTCGCAATGGCGCGCGTGGCAAACCGCCGAAATTCTACTACAACGATACGTGCGGCAAAAGATAAAAATTCCATCGCAGCAATACGCACGACGAAGCATGCGAAAAGCCGCGGAAATTTTACCGAGACAATGCGGATGGCGGATGGCGAGAATTCTACAAAATCGCAGTTTGCCGCGCACCGCAAAAATTCTATTGCTTCGATACATACGCGGCGCCGAGATCGCCTCCGCTCAGACCATAAAAGCTCTATTGCCTCGACACATGCCGCAAGCCGAAATATCGCGCACAGAAAACCGCAAAAACTCCGCTGCGATGCGACGAGCGGCAAGCCGTAGAAATTTTATCGGGGCTGCCCGCATGACGAGCCATCAAATCCCCGCCGAAAGCCGCAAAATCTCCAACGAGAACCGCGAAATCCCCGCCGAAAGAGGCGCCGAGCGATGAAACAGACAGATCCGCTAAGGCGCAAGCTCAAACAGATCGGCATCGCGTTATCCTTCGCAAGCTTCGGCGCGCTGTGTATGATGGGCAACCTACTCTTCCTCCCAGTAGCGCTGCTGCGGCTAAACCGCATAGAGGTCGTACGAAATTTCGTGCGCGATTTTATAATGATCTCGTGGCGCATATTTTTGCTGCTAGCGCGACTTTACGGCAGCATCGGCGTAAGCTGGCGCTGCAAGCTCCCGCCTAGCGGTACTCTCATCATCGCAAACCACCCCAGCCTGCTTGACGTGGTGATCTTTTTAGCCCACGTACGGCGCGCAAACTGCGTAGTCAAGGAAAGCCTGTGCAAAAACCCCTTCCTCTCCGCTGCCATCGCAGCTGCGGGCTACATCCCAAACACCGGCTCGGAAGCGATGATAGATGCGTGCCGAAGCGCCCTTGCGCGAGGAGAAAGCCTAATCATCTTCCCAGAGGGCACGCGCACCGCGGATCGCATCGCCATGCACAAAGCGGCGTTTTACATCGCGATAAATTTCGCAAAAAACATAAACTGCGTCGCGATAAAAATGGATCCTAAAAGCCTAAAAAAAGGACAAGTATGGTACGATACGCCCGAGGTTCGAATGAAATACTACCTCTATGAGCTGTGCGCACTGGATCTAACGGGCTTCGAGCCGGATCGTCCAAACCCGATCCGAGTGCGCAAACTCTACGAAAAAATATCAAATCTATATGAAAAGGAGAATCTGTGAACGAAGAAATTTTGGAGCTTAAGGAGCTGATCATTTCGGGGCTGAACCTCGAAGACGTCGCGCCGGGCGACATAAATGACGATGAGCCGCTTTTCGGCGACGGGCTCGGGCTCGATTCGGTCGATGCACTGGAGCTCGGGCTTTTGGTGCAAAAAAAATACGGCATCGTGCTTAACTCAAAAACCCAAAATTTAAAACAAATTTTCTCATCCGTTGCGTCTTTGGCGCAATACATCGCCGAAAATAGGAGTAAAAATGAGTAAAGATGAAATCTTTGAAATTTTAAAAAAGGCGCTCGTGGATCTTTTTGAGATCGACGAGAGCAAGGTCGTGCCGGAGGCTAGAATTTACGAGGATCTGCAGATCGACAGCATCGACGCGATCGATCTGGTCGATTACGTCAAGAAAAACACCGGCTACAAGCTGATGCCCGATGATTTTAAAAACATCCAGACCCTTGGCGACATCGTGGATGCCGTAGCCGCAAAGCTCGATCAGGGCGCGAGCGGGGAGACTACGGACGGCGAGAGTTAAATTTAGCCGTGCGGCGCGACAAGATCGAGTGCGTCGCGGTTCGGTAGTTTACTTTGCGGCGGCACGGGGCAGCGGGCGAGCGGATAACATAGGCGTCGTTTATTTGACGGCGCGCGGCGAATGTTTTAATTGAAAGAGCGTGGAGAGAGCGGCTTTACGGGCTTAGCGCTTAGGCGGCACGGCACAAAGCCCGCTTACTCGCCGTTTTTAGGCTAGTATGTAGAGCACTTTGCGGATCAAAATTTTAAAATTTAAATCTGCGTACCTGGGTCAAATTTTGAAATTTTAAAAGACGTCGTTTCTTTTGAGACCGTCGTTTTCATAAAATTTCAAAATTTTAAAATTTCGGCCAAATTTAATTTAACGGATCTGATCGCGAGTGTAGCGCCGCGAATTAAACTAAAGCGCAGCTAAATTTTAAGATGCGGCTAGAATTTGAAGGCGGTAGGTGCGGCTGAATTAAAATTTTAAAAGCATGGCACACAAAACCGTGGCGCCGAGGTCAAATTTAAAGTATCTCGGCGCGGTATAGATCGCAACGATCGCGCTGCTAGCAACAAAACCAAAAACCGCCACGGCAAAACCAAAATCGCAGCAGCAAAAGCCTAGCCGGCCGCGGTAAAACAAAATTGCTGCGACAAAGCTAAAACCGCCGCGACAAAAAAACTAAGCCCTTGCGGCTAAATTTAAGGATTACAAAGATTGCGACGAACGATATTTTTAAAAACAGCTACCATAATTTTGAGCGTGTTTTACCCTTTCGCCCTCTATTTTTTGCACGGCGGCGCGCGGGTCTGCTTGCTCGCGGCGATGAGCGCGCTATGGGGAGCGCGAGCCGTTTTTGAAAGTAAAGATCGAGCTATTAAGGGCGCAAGCGCGGCATTTTTTGCGCTGTGCGCCCTATTTGGCGGCGGAGCGCTCGCGTATCTGTATCCGCTCATAATAAATTTCTCGCTCGCGGCGCTTTTTGCACTCAGCCTAAGATCGACGCCTGCGATCACGCGCCTGGCGCTTTTGAAGCAGCCAGGTCTCAACGAGCACGGCCGCGCCTACACGCGCAAACTGACCGAAGTTTGGCTCGGATTTTTTGTGCTAAACGGCCTGCTTAGCGCGGCGCTGCTGCTACCGCGAGATAAAATTTATTGGAGCGTTTACTGCGGCGCGATCTCATACGTCCTCATCGGCGCGCTGATCGGCGGCGAGATGATTTTTAGGAAATTTTATGTTAAAAAATTTGATTAATTCTTTGAAGCCTTACGAGTGCGAAATCCTTGCTGCGGCGGCTCTTGCGAGAGATTTAGCAAAAACGGGGTGCAAACAAGGCGAAGCGGCAAGCTTAAAAGGCGCGGACAAATCCCAAAGTAGCGCGGCAAGCGTAAATTTAAAAGATGCGGAAAATTCTAGCAGAAGCGCAAATTTTAATGGCGCTAAAAATTCTATCGACAGCGCAGATACCGCGCACGCCACGCAAACGACGCAGACGCAAGAGCAAAAAAGCGCACCGATGATCGAAATTTACGGCGAGGACGCAGCAGAGTTTATCGCGTTTTTTTTCGGTGCGATGATTGCGGGCTTTGCACCCGTACTGTTGCGAGAGCCAAAATTTAGCGGCAAATTTCATCTAGGCGGCGACGTAAAAATTCCAAATCTCGCCGCAGCACAAAATTTAGACAAATTCAGCCCTCATGATTTAGAAAACATTTCGTCTCGCGATACGGGAAAATCCGCGCCTAAAATTTCATCTAAAAACGCGCCGCAAAATCACGCGCCGTACGAGCAAGAGGATGTCTCTTTGCATCTGCTGCGCGCCGATCAAAAATTTTATATCAAAACTTCGGGCTCGACGGGCGAGGCGAAAAACATCGAAAAAAGCCTGCGCGATATGGTTTTGGAGGCGGAATTTTTGATAGAAAGATTCGGCCTTTGCGCAAGCGATCGATTTCTATCGGGCGTCTCGCACCAAAATATGTTCGGGCTCACATTCAGCATCTTCGTGCCGCTGCTTTGCGGCTCGCGTACGCAAAAAGGCGGCCTAAACTACCCTGAAATCATCCTCGCAGCCGATCTTGCGGGCGCCGTGCTGATCAGCTCGCCCACGGTGCTCGGCGCGCTATGCGAGCACGCAGACGCCGCAAACATAGCGCCTTTGGGTACCATTTTTAGCGCGGGTGCGCCGCTAAGTCCTGCGATCCGAGATAATTTGCGAGCGCTTAGCAGTGCCCGCATCGTCGATATTTACGGCTCCAGCGAAACGGGCGTAATCGCTTGCAACGAAGGCGCGGGGCTTAAGAAATTTGCTCCCGTAAGCGTGCAGATCCGCACGGATATCGATAGCTGCGGCACGACAAAACGCGAGGGCAAGCCCTTCAATCCTGCGGCAAGCTCTTGCGGCGAAAATTCTACGGCAGAGCCTAAAACGCGCTGTGTGGGCGAGCAAAATGCGGACGGGCAAGATACAAACTGCTCGGGCGAGCAGGCGTCTAAATTTAATGCAGACGCTGGCGATAAAACCGCGACTGATACAGAAAACAGCTCCGCACCGAGCTCTGCGACGAAACACGATGATAAATTTACGCAGGCAGAGGGGCTTTGCGATAAATTTACGACAAAGCCGCCCGCCGACAAATTTTTGCAAACGGGAGAGTTTACGATCAGCTCGCCTTGGTGTGAGCGCTTCGAAAGCCGCGATTTCGGCTATGTGCGCGCAGATGAGATCACGCTTTTGGGGCGCGGCGACCGCACCGTCAAAATCAACGAAAACCGCGTGAGCCTCGATCTGCTCGAAGCCAAACTCCGCTCGCACGAATTTATCGGCGAGTGCAGGATCGATCTGCACCCGCAGCGCGACCGCGCCGTAGCTCTTATCAAGCTTAGCGAGCGCGGCGAGCAGGCGTTTCGCGCAGGCGGTAAAAAGGGCGTCACGGACGAGCTAAAGGCCTTTTTGAAGCCTGAATTCGGCGCGATTTTGCGCTACTTCAAAATCGCGAGCAAGCTGCCTTTTAACGAGCAGGGCAAGCTAAGCAAAAAGGACTTTTTAAGCGCCCTGCAGCGCTACGAAGTGCCCGTTTTCGAGCGGAGCGCGGAGAATGAGTTTCGCGCGAAGGTGCGAGCCAGCGACTTTTATTTCGACGGACACTTTGCGCGATTTGCGCTGGTGCCCGCGTTTATGCAGCTTCGCTTCGTATTGATCTGCGCAAAAGCCCTCGGCTACGAGCTGGACAACATGCAAAAGATAGAAAATTTAAAATTTACGAATTTCATCCGCCCGGGCGATGAAATTTCAATCAAAATCACCGAGGCAAGCGGCAAGCTCCGCTTTGAAATTTCAAACGATAAGGTCTGCGCCAGTGGAAGAATCTGCCTTTAAGCCCGCGTTTTTGCTGCCCTACTTCAACCACCCCGCGCATATCGCCGAGCTCGTAAGCGCCCTAGCGCCCATCGCGCCCGTGCTAATCATAGACGACGGCAGCGACGAAGCGAGCAAAAGCGCGCTGAATGGGCTTGCAGCTCAAATTTACACACGCGCGCAAAACGGCGGCAAAGGCGCTGCAGTGTGCAACGGGCTGGCGTGGGCGAAGGAGCTTGGATTTACGCATGCCTTTCAGATCGATGCGGACTTTCAGCACGACGTAAGCAGATGCGAGGAATTTTTGGCGTTTGCGGCGCGGCAGCCCGCCGCGCTGATCTGTGCCGCTCCCGTATATGACGAAAGCGCGCCCAAATCCCGCCTACACGGACGCAAGATAATGAATTTTTGGTGCGTGATAAACACCCTTTCGCACCGCATAAAAGACGCGATGTGTGGCTTTAGAATTTACCCGCTAGAGGGGATCGTGCCGCTTCTGTCCCGCACGAAAAGCCGCAGGATGGGCTTTGATGCCGAAATTTTAATTCTGGCCGCGCGCGCGGGGCTAGAGATAAAATGGCTCGATCTGGCGGTGCGCTACGAAGCGGGCGGGGTGAGCCACTTCGCGCCGTTTCGAGATAATTTCGGAATTTCGCTGATGCACGCTAGGCTATTTTGCGGACTTCCGCTTTGGCTTGCAAAAAGGGCGCTAAAGCGCGCTTGCGATAAATTTAAAAAGCGCGGCTTGCAGGATGTTTCGCAGCAGAGCGCAGACGAAATTTTGCAAGGGATAGCGGGGCAAAACCTTTGCAGCGGCGCGCGGCGCGATAGTTGCAAAGGTGCGAAAGAGGAGATGGACGGCGGCGCAAACGAAAAAGCTGGTACCGAAAAATGCGGCGACAAAGCCGCAGCGCAAAGTTCGCTCGTAAATGCCTCGTCGCAACATGCCGCCGCAAAGGACGGGCGCGATGGCTAAACACTGGAGCGAAAACAACGAAAAGGCGGGCGCAGCGCTTTTAAATTTAGCCCGCTTCATCACGCTTCACACGCCTGATTTTTGTATGCGAGCTACCGCACTTTTTATCTCGGCGATCTATTTTGCGCTGCTTAAAAATGAGCGACGCACGATCAGGGAGTTTTTGCGGCGCGCGCTTGATCGCGAGCCCAAGGCCCGCGAAATTTACGCGAATTTTTATAAATTTTCCCTCAGTCTGTGCGAAAAAATCGCGGTTTGGAACGGCAAGATCGCGCTGGATCAAATTCGCGTGCAAAGCGGTATGAAGGAGCTTTTGAGCGACGGAACGGGCAGAATTTTAATCACTTCGCACTTCGGCAACACCGAGATCGCGCGCGCCCTTTCGGCAAGCACGGCGGGGATAAAAATCAACGTGCTGATCTTTCGTAAACACAGCGAAAATTTTATGAAATTTATCGAAAAAATGGGCGGCGGCGTGAAAATTCTCTACGTCGGCGAGCTTGGCATCGGCGAGATGCTGCAAATCAAAGAGCTGCTGCAAAACGGCGAGCACATCGCGATAATGGGCGATCGCATGCCGGTGGGCTCAGATAAATTTCAAAGCGAGGATTTTTTAGGGCGTAGCGCAAATTTCCCGATCGGCGGCTATCTACTCGCTAAAATTTTAGGCGCGCCGCTATTTAGCCTATGGTGCTACGAAGGTCGCGAGGGGCGCGAGCTTCGGCTGCAGCCGCTACCTGCGCCGCTAAAGAGCCGCGACAAGGCGCGATCTGTAGCACCGCCGCTTAAATGCTACGTGCGACAGCTCGAGCTTTATGCCAAAGAATTTCCTTCTCAGTGGTATAATTTCTTTGATTTTTGGGCACAAGGAAAAAACGCGAGCGATGCAAAGCGCGCCGCCACGCAAAATCTCGGCGAGACGAGCATGGATACTGCGTCAAATTTAAATGGCGCAGCGGATTTAAAAGATACAGCGAGTTCAAATACCGCACCGAATTTAAAAAGTACGGCGAGCTCGGATACCGCGCTAAATTTAAATAATTCAAATTTAGCCGCCGCAAAATCCGCCGCGCAAGACGAAAAATTTCATAGCGGAGAGAAGAATGAAAGAGTATAAATTTCGCGCCAGATTTTACGACGCCGATCCGATGGGCGTGATGTGGCACGGCAACTACGTAAAGCTCTGCGAGGACGCTAGATGCGAGTTTTGGCGCGACGCGGGCTACACATATATGCAGATGAGAGACGATGGATTTATATATCCCATTATCAAAATGGAGTTTAAATTTATCGCGCCGATACTTTTTGACGACGAGGTTGCGGTGAGCATCGAGCTGCTCGAGTGCGACACGATAATAAAATTTTCCTACCGCATAAAAAGCCCATCCGGCGCGCTCCTAGCCAAGGCAACCACGTCGCAAGCCGCGGTGGAGCTTGATTCCAAAAGGACGCTGTATGAGATACCGCCGCAGCTAAGGGCGTGCGCGGATAAAATTTTAGCAAAGAAAAATCCCGCGAGTAAAATTTCAATAGTAGATAAAATTTCAGCAGCAGATAAAATTTTGGCAGCGAACAAAGCCGCGTCCGAGCAAAACCACCCTAAAAACGCCGCGGCGAATGAAATTTTGCCTAGCGATAATGGACAATGAAATTTTTTAGCGAGCATAAAATTTAAAGGACTACGATGAAAATTTTAGCTTTATTTTTGGCGATTTTGGGACTTGCGAGCGCGCTTGAAGTAAGCGATCTGGCGCTTAAGACCGACAATATCGGCGGCAAATTTAGCGAAACGCTCAGCATCGAGGGCTTTGCCGAGCCCGTACGAAGCAGCGGCGAGTTTAAAATCAAAGGCGGCGAGCTATTTTGGACGACGCTAAAGCCAGTGCGAAGCGAGCTAAAAATCGGCGCGGACGGCGTCTTTGAGCGTAGCGGCGCGGCGTGGGTCAAAAGCGCCGATTCGCTTTTTGATAAGGACACCTTTTTGGCGATCTCGCGCCTGGACGTAGCGCGACTTAGCAAAAATTTCTCGATCGCGCTAAGCGGCAGCAAAGATGCGTGGCGCGCCGAGCTAAGCCCAAAAGGGATGCTGCAAAATATCTTTAAAAATATCGTGATCGAGGGCGGTGCCTACGTCAGAGTGCTGCGGATCAATAGCGCTAACGGCGACGTGAGCGAAAACGTATTTTCGAGCGTCGTGAGCTTAGATGAGTAAGAGCGCGATCCTAACGGTATTCGGCGCGATTTTTATCGCGCTTTGCGCCTTTATAGCGTTAAATTTAAACCGCATAAATTCCGATTTTTACGAGCTAAGCGGCATTGAAATTTCGGGCGAGCAGAAACAGAGCGTCGAGGATTTCAACCGCGAGATCGCAAGGCAAATCATCGTCGCAAGCGCAGAGAGAGCGAGCTTTGACACGTTCATTGCAGATATGCAAAAAAGCGGGCTTTTTGAGAGCATAATTTACGAGGTAAAGGACGCGAGCGTGTATCAGAGCGAGCTTGCGCGCTTTGCGCCCGCGATGCTCGATGATGCGAGCGTGGAGCTTTTAAAAAGCGATCCGCAGACCTTTTTTGAGCGCAGCGCACGTGAGATTTATTCAAAATTTCGTCCGCTTAGCCTCTCGCAGGACTTTTTCTCGCTCAGCCTTCACTCGCGCCTCAGCTCTCGCGGCGCTATCAAACTCGATCCTGCGCAAAACCGCTTCATCACGATCATTGACGGCGCGCCGCACTACTTCGCTACGGCTAAATTGGCTCCGAAAGCAAACGACGACGCGCTTAGCACTCTGGTGCACGAAGCGCAAAAGAGCGAAATTTTAATCTCCGGCACCGCCCTATTTAGCGCATTGGGCAAAAGCGCGGGCGTGCGCGAAAGCTCCGTCGCGGGCGCCGTTTCGCTTAGCCTGTGCGCGGCGCTGCTGCTGGCGGCATTTTCGCGCGCACGGATCTTCTGCCTGCTGCTGCCCGCGCTTTTCGGGCTTGCCTGCGGCGTAGCGGCTACGATGGCGATCCGCGGCTCGATCCACATCCTAAGCGCCGTGGTTTCGACGAGCCTAATCGGGCTGATGCTGGATTACGCGGTGCATTGGCTCGGTGCAAACATCGCGCGCAAAATCGAGGCTCGCTCGATAAAAAGCATGCGAAACATCCTACTTCTAGGGTTTTTCATCACGGCCGGAGGCTACTTCGTATTTTTATTTAGCCCGTTTTTTTTGCTAAAAGAGATCGCGATCTTTGCTATAGCCGCACTTGCGGGGGCATTTTACTTTAGCTACTTCGCCCTGCCGCTACTACTTGCCGGGGCGGAATTTCGCCCCGCCCCGCTCTTTGCAAAAGCTCTTGAACTCTACGCAAAGGCTCTTTGCAAGATAAGCCTAAGCCCAAAAGCGCTCATTCTCGTTTGCGCGGCGCTGCTTGCGTTTTTGTATTTTAAAATGGAGCTTAAGGACGACGTCAGCGAATACGCGAGCTTGGATAAAAACCTAATCGCGATGAGCGCCAAGCTCGCAAGCATCGGAGGCTCCAGCTTCGATCTGATCGTGGGCAACAACGCGAGCGCGGTAGCCAAAGAGATCGTAGCGCGCGGTCTTGCGGACTCATACGCCGGCGCGCCGATTTTGGATCCAGCTACGCAGAGCTTTATCAAGCAGGCCTTTGCAAACTACGATAGAAGCGCATTTTTACGTCTCGGGCTTAGTCGCGAGCTCGTAGACGCAAACTTTGCCAAGATCGCGGATGCACCCATTTTAAGCTACGAGCAAGCTAGAAGCTCCATTCTTTTTGCCGCGATGCCGAGCATCGATCCGCATATCGCTTTTTTGCGCGGCGTGCGCGATAAAGCAGCCGTAAGCGAGCTTGCCGCGCAGATGGGCGCGCTGCATCTAAACATGCGAAGCGCCATAAGCGAGGCGTTTTCACAGATCAAAATCAACGCCTTGTATCTAAAATGTGCCGCATACGCGCTCGCGCTCGCATTGCTGTGGGCGTTTTTCGGCGCGCGAACGGCGTGGCTGATCGTCATCTGCGTTTTTGCGACAAATTTGGCCGTGCTCGCCCTGCTTAGCGCATTCGGCGTGAGCGTGAATATTTTTGCGATCTTTGCGCTGATCCTCTCAGGCGCCGTGGGGATAGACTATATGATCTTTGCAAACAACGACAAAATGGCGCTTAGCGATAAAATTTTCGGCATCACGCTAGCGTCTCTTACCAGCATAATCTCTTTTTTTACGCTCGCTTTCAGCTCCACCAAGGCCGTGGCGCTGTTTGGGCTCTGCGTCAGCCTCAATATCGCGCTAGCGGCGATCTTAGCGCAAGTTTTAGCGGCGAGCAAGAAAAGCTAATCAAGCGGTATCCAAAGAGCTGAAAGCACTGAATAGACGCTCTTTGCCCCGCTTGTAGATAAAATTTTACAAAAAGAGCACGCCGTAAATTTACGCAGCCGCCACGACTGAAAATTTAATCTAAAGCGCCGCAAGATAAAATTTAGTCTGCATATGCAAGATAAAATTTAACCGATTGGGGCGCGAGATAAAATTCTAGATGAAATTTCAGCCAAGCAAGTTATGAGCCAAAATTTAATGAGCAAGATTGCAGGATAAATTTTAAAGTGGGGTTTTGGCGCAGCGCCTTGCGGCGGTTATTAAATTTAAGCCAATGCAGTGCATTTTTAAATTTAAACCTTTGCGGTGCGTTATTAAATTTAAACCCTTGCGGCGCGTTATTAAATTTAAATTTGCGCGCCGCAGACCGCCCTACTCGCCGTTTTTCCCCGCTTTTATCATCTTTATAAATTCCTTTGCGAGCTTGGAGGGCTTTTTATACACAACCGAAAACGATACGTCCAAAAGCGGCTCATCCGCGACGTCAAAGAGCGTGATGTAGTCCTTTTGCGTCTCAAAAATGTACCGCGCGAAGCTGAAGCTGACGCAAAGCCCCGCCGCAACCATCGCGTTAGCCACGTACAGATAGGAGGTGTCGCAGAAAATTTGAGGCGTAAAGCCCGCATTTTCGAAGATCTTTTTGAAATTCGACTCACTTTTTAAAATTTTACTGCTGATTGCAAATTTATCGGATTTGAACTCGCTAAGTGCGATTTTGGGGTATTTCTCTGTAGAATTTATACTCGCTCGCGAAACGGCGGGATGAGAGGAGCAGACGCTTAGAAGCAGCCTGCGCTTTTTTATAAACTCGCACTCAAGCCCCTCCGCAGAAAGCTCGCCGAAGTGCGCGGCATAGACGATGTCAAGCTCACCGCTTTTTAGCATCTCGATGAGCGCGGGCTCGGAGTGAGCGTGCACGACCCTGATGTCGGCTTTGGAAAACCTACTGTAAAACATCGCGATGATCTTTTCGATAAATTTAAAGCTGGTCGAGGTCGCGCCGATTACGAGCTTGCCCGTCTTAATCGACGAAAGCCCGCGGATTTCGTTATTTAGCTCCTTATTGAGCCTAAGCATATTTTTCGCTCTGGCAATGTAAATTTCGCCTGCATAGGTAAGCTCAAGCCCGTTTTTTCTATCGAAAATTTCGATCCCGAGCTCCTTTTCTAAAAGCATAATGCTCTTAGAAAGCGACGGCTGCGCGATTCCAAGCTCGCTCGCAGCTTTTGTAAAGCTTTTAAGCTCCGAAATTTTTACCGCAAATTCCATATGTCGCAGGCTTATTTTTTGCCCCTTCGGTTGAAATTTTATAGCCTTTAGCTATTAAATTATATACCAAATAACATTTGACTTACATAAAGATTTGATATAAAATTACGATATTAATCTTTAAGGTTAAAAAATCTCTAAGTAAAGGGGCAAATATGCAGAGACGCGACATACTGAAAATGGGTATGGTAGGAGCCGGCGCACTTGCGCTTGGCGCTGTAAATGCGCAAGCAAGCGCAGTGGACGCAAAGGACATCAAATTTGACGAAGAGTGGGATGTAATCATCATCGGTAGCGGGTTTGCAGGACTTGCGGCGGGCTTAAAAGCAGCCGAGAAAGGCAACAAAGTCTTGATTCTCGAAAAGATGGGCCGCATCGGCGGAAACTCCGTCATCAACGGCGGCGGTATGAGCGTGCCAATGAACCCCGTGCAGGAAAAAACTGGCATCAAAGACAGCAAAGAGCTATTTATGAACGACTGCCTAAAAGCGGGACTTGGCATCAACCACCCTGAGCTTTTAAGCACCCTAGCCGATCGCGGCTTGGACGCGTTTAAATTTCTCGTCGATAGCGGCGTGCAATTTAAGATGGATCACTGCGCGCACTTCGGCGGACACAGCGTCGCGCGCTCGATGCTAACTACAAATGATAGCGGCTCTGGCTACATCCAGCCGATGCTTGAAAAATTTGAAGCACTAAAAGATAAGGGCTGCGAGCTTCGCCGCCGCGCCAAATTTGACGATTTCGTAATGGACGAAGGTCGCGTAGCGGGCGTCGTGATCCGCGAGGAGTATAAATTTGATCCAAATCTTTACAGCGACGATCTTGAAAACACCAGCGGTACAAAAAAGACGCTCAAAGCCAAAAAAGGCGTAGTACTCGCAGCGGGCGGATTTTGCCGCGATAAAATTTTCCGCAAGCTTCAAGATCCGCGCATCCCTGATGATGTCGATAGCACAAATCACGCGGGAGCTACCGCGGGCGTGCTACTAAAAGCCTTTGAGATCGGCGCGTATCCGGTGCAAGTCGATTGGATCCAGTTCGGTCCGTGGGCGAGCCCCGATGAGAAGGGCTTTGGTACCGCTCCGATCCTAACTCAGCAAGGCACCTTTAAATACGGTATCGCCGTGGACGTTCGCACGGGCAAACGCTTTATGAACGAGCTTGCAGATCGCAAGACTCGCGCGGACGCGGAGTTTAAAATTTTACGCGAGGATCCGAAAGCCTATCCGATAACCTTTGCAGACACAAAAATGGCGTTTAAAGACCTAAGCGAAGAGGTGATTTCCAAGGGCATGGCAAGCGGCAAGCTAGTAGGCGAATGCGCAAGCCTAGATGAGATCGCTAGTAAATACGGCGTGCCTGCCGATGCTTTAAAGCAGAGCGTTAAAAAATACAACGAAGGCGTTAAGGCTAAAAAAGATGAGTTCGGCAAGCAAGAAAGCGCGCTAAGCGAGATCAACGAAGCGGGACCTTTCTACGTCATCCGCCTCTCGCCGAAGCCTCACCACACTATGGGCGGCCTAAAGATCAACACCAAAGCCGAGGTCTTATCATCTAAAACCAATAAGCCGATCCCAGGCCTTTGGGCTGCGGGCGAGATCACCGGCGGAACTCACGGAGCAAGTCGCTTAGGCACCGTAGCGATCACCGACTGCATAGTTTTCGGAATGATCGCTGGCGAGCAGATCGCTTAGTTTAGTCGGAGCGTAGGCTCTATTAAGCCTTGCCGGGCGGCAAAAGCCTACCCGGTAAGGTGGTTTTTTAAAAGGTTGCAAATGAAAAATTTCAGTTTTACGGCATTAATTTTGTGCTGTATCATCGCGACTTTGTTCGGCGCGCCGCCCTCTAATGACGCCAACGCCACGAACATAGTCGTTTCAGATGAGCTTCGGGCAAAATACAAAATCAAACCTCATCACGAGCATTTGTCGTTTGACTGCGTCGATTGCCACATAAATTAAGGAAGCGATCCGTCAAAATTTAAAAATATCGGCGACAAAGGCTGTATCAGCTGCCACGGCGACAAAAAGAAGCTCGCTTTGAGGCTTAAATTTATGGATACGCTCAAGGCCAATCCGCACAACTCCGTCCACGACGGTCCTACGCTATACTGCGACGAATGCCACAACGAGCACAAGGCATCTACGAATATGTGTACCGAATGCCACGAGCACGAAGTGCCGCAATGGATGGGGGTGACGCCATGAGAATTTCTAAAAAATTACTAGCACTTATCATCTTAATAAGCGGCATTATAGGGTTTTTCGTCGTCGTGCCAGTGCATTACGCGCTTGAAAAAACTAGCACCGATAAATTCTGCGACGTCTGCCACGAGATGGATCCGATGGTGATCGCCTATCAAGAGGACGTCCACTCGGGCAAGGGCAAAACGGGCGTCAAAGCCAAATGCGTCGATTGTCACCTACCGCACGACAATATCGTAAAATACGTCTATCAAAAGGCCAAAAACGGCGTGCTGGAGGGCTATTCGCACTTCTTCGACGAGCCCGAAAAATATGACTGGAACAAAAGGCGCGAAGAGCGCGAACACTATGTGTTTGACAACGGCTGCACGAGCTGCCACGCCACCGTGATCGACAGCAAGATCACCTCCGAGCAAGCACAGCGCATGCACGCGCATTACAAAAAGCTCCTAGGCACCGAGCGCGAGCTAAAATGCGCGAGCTGCCACGTAAGCGCGGGACACGGCATTGGGCTTCGCAACTACCTAGAGTACTGGCGACCGACGTATAAAATTTACGAAAAGAAGATGATGCAGGAAAAGATCAAGGCGAAGAAGGAATTTTTCGGCGACGAATACAAACCGAGCGCCGAAGAGCAGGCCTTTATGGACGCTTCTAGCGCGAAGAAATAACGCCGCTTGAAATCCTAGAATTTCTAAATTTTAAAATTCCGCCGAGGTTTAGCTGAGACCTTGACGGGATTTTTGAAATTTTGACGAAATTTTTGTGAGGTGTTTATTAAATTTATCAGCTTTTAGATTTAAAATTTACCCGAATTCTCGATTTAAAATTTCATCTATCAGACTATATTTAAACCAACCGCCCGCAACTTAAGTTTATATGCTTCTTACTCGCCAGGTCGTAAACGAAAAGTATCCACAAAAACCCTTACAATTGCATCTCTATGAGCCTTACTATAGTACTAACTTAAAATTTCATACTCACGTTATGAGAGCATAAGGCTAGCATAAATTATCGAGGGTATAATCGAATTAAAATTTTAGGAGGAAGCGATGGCGTTTGTAGCGGAATATATTTCTAAAGAGGACTTGGAGAAATATGATATTATAAACATTATAAATACATGCTGCCGCAAGTATAATGAAGAAGAATACTCGGATTATTTAATTGATCAACTCTGCTGGGTGATTGATAGGCAAAGAGACGTTTGGCTAATATCTGTCGTTAATTTACATTTGCCAGATCATAGAGACGGATGGAGCGGGGAACGGATCTGGGTTTTGCACTATGATGATCAAGATATTGAGCTTGATTTAAGAGATATAAACAATAAAAATACTAGCACAAAAATTACGGACAACCCTTTTAAAATCTTATATGAATTAAAGTCTATAAAAACCCATACTTATGGTATATCAAGGGATGAGATAGTTAAAATTTTAAAAGACGCATTAGAAGAGTATAGGGGCGGTGCAAGTTTAAATAAATTTGTCCCGAAAGAAAATATTCAAGTAACTTTCGTATCAAAAGATT
The DNA here is from genome assembly GCF_937996225.1 of uncultured Campylobacter sp. Lineage (GTDB taxonomy): Bacteria > Campylobacterota > Campylobacteria > Campylobacterales > Campylobacteraceae > Campylobacter_B. Next base: position 19,360 of record NZ_CALKTC010000076.1, read on the forward strand.
TAAAACGCTAGAAAGGTATATTTCTTGTAATTGTAAGGAAATCTCTAAAATTTTTATAAATTTAAAATTCCTATAAAGCGCGCAGAACAAAATCCTCGTCAAAATTTCAACACCCAAGCTTTATTTAAATTTCGGTATGTCAAAGCTCTGCGGCAAAATTTTAGATAAATTTTACCTCCGTTTCATTTAAAATTTAAGAGCATGTTTAAATTTAAGGAGCTAGGATGAAACATTTATCAAGCACGAGCCCGTTTGATAATGCACGATGAGGAAGAGTAAATTTTTCGGGTTTAAACGCCCTTTTTTGCATCATATACGAGGCAAAATAATGTAAATAAGAAAGAGCGGAAATACTCCGCTCTTTAAAGCTTTAGTCGCCGCTTAGATCAAATTTATACGCAGCTTGCAACCATATCTCATTCTCGTCGAACTTTCTATTTACGCCGCTAGCGTAGTGGTCGCTCCTCTCAAGCGCAGTATAGGTTACGCCCAAGCTTAGCCCCTTAACGGCCTTAGGAGCGTAGTTTGCCGTTACCGCCCAGCCCTCTACGTCCATGCTGGTGCCGACCTTTTGGCCCGCAGCCCCGCTAGCATTGATATTATTCGTACCGCCTACTCTGTCCTGATCGCCCTTTACGTAGTGTAGCGCAGTTTTGAAGCCGTCCAGACCGATAGCGCCGAAGTCGTAATCAAGCACGATCTTGTGCGTATCCATACCCGCATATCCCGTGAAGACGAACGGACCTCGGATAGGTAGCGCGGTGTATGATCCAGGGCCGTTGCCGACGCCTAAAATAACAGCATCGTCATCGCTAACGGTCGTATAGGCATACGATAGGCCGAATCCGAAAAACTCGCTAACCGAGACTCTTGCGCCGAACATATCGCCATCAAGCCTTCTTGGTTCCAGCCCTCCGTCTACACGCGAGCCTTTATAATTAATATCAAATCCTAGCTTTAAAATCTCGCCTACGGGCACTTTGACATTTGCCTCGGCAAGATATAGGCTAATATCGCCGTCCTTTAACGCGTTAGCGGGTTTTACGTCCGTTACCGCTGCGTAAGCGCCGGTTAAAGTGGTATAAGGCAAGGATTTGTTTTGAATATATGCAGAGAAGATATTTTCAAATTTTACGGCGACCGGACCGGTCATATTACCCAGAATCACTCTATCTTTAAATAAAGGAGCCTTTCCTTCGCCTGCCGGAGCACCCATGGCGGTTTTACTCCTTCCTTGGAATTTATAAAACCATCCGCCCCACAATGTAGTATCGGGGATATCTTTATTGGATATCGCCACGCCCTCGAAAGCCTCTTTAAACGCCCTCGTATAGTTGCCTGCAACGAGCGGAGTTACGACATATTGTCTACCCGCCTTTATATCGGTATTTCCTATGCCGTATCCTAGGTATAATTCCGATAATACCGCACCTTTAGTATACCACTCCTTATCGTAGGCGATCTTATTGCTTGAGCCTACGTGATACGGCATCAACCAGCCTTGTCCGGTAAGCCCTATTCTAAAGCCGTAAAGAGGATCGGTAACGTATCCGAGCTCAAGACCCACGCCGAATGCTTCGTAGTCGTTATCACCCGTAGCGGCTTCGCCTCTGTTGTCTACGGTTTTATTAGCGTAAGTGGTCTTTACCGTTCCGCCAAATTTGCCGTTAGTGATCGCCTCGGCTACGCTATCCGCCGCGCTTAGCGAGGATACCGCACATGCGCAAACCGCCGCAGCTAAACTTAGTTTGATGAGTTTCATTCGAAATCTCCTTTCATAAAGATTTACAAATATTTATAAAATGAATTATATCAAACAATCTCGCTGTTTGCGATAAAAAAGGGGGAAATTAAAAATAAAATTACGCAACTTTGTAAAGATTAAATTAATGAGTGGCGGAATTTATAGCCCGATTTATGATTTCATGCTTTGGCGAATATTTTCGGCTTGCGCCCCGACCTCGACTCGCGGATAAAAGCGATCGAAACCTTAAAATTTTCAAAACGTCAAACCGAGCCGCCGAATAAAATTTTTACCGAAATCAAAGAGTGAAATTCCGCCGCTTTTAAATTTTAAAATTTAGAAAGCGCAGTGAAGTTTGCGAGCTGAAATTTCTTTTTAAATTTCAAGTGCGGCTCCATAGATTTATACAGCCTATGCAGCCGCGCGGAATTTTGCTAGCGGATCGAAGCTCTAAATTTTAGATAATCTACAGAGCCTTTGCGATTAGCTCGTTTACGTTTTTGATAAACTCGCTCGGATTTTCCAGCTCCTGCCCCTCGCTAAGGCGCGCCAGATCGTAGATTATCTCGGCTACTTGCGGCAGCATCAGCTTATCGGCCTGCAGCTTTTTGATGATCTCGTGATCGGCGTTGATCTCCAAAATCGGCTTTACCGGCGGCAGATTGCGGCCTCCCATCTGCTTAAGCAGCTGCTGCGTCGCAAAATCGGGATCGTTCTCGTCAAAAACAAGGCAGGAAAGCGAGCCGCTTAGACGCGATGAAATTTTAACGTCCTTGACGCGCTCGCCTAAAATTTCTTTGATCTTTGCGGCGATCTCTTTGGCTTGCGGCGTCGCAGCATCGCCCTCCGAAGCATTCTGCTTGATCGAAGTCGCGTTTTTAATCGGCATTTTGTCAAACTCAAAAACGCCAGGCATCACGATCGTATCGATCTCATCGTCGCAGAGCAGCACCTCCGTGCCCTCGGAGTTAAATTTCTCGATCAGAGGCGAGCTTTTGAGTATCGCGGCGCTGTTTCCCGCGATATAATAGATCTCTTTTTGCTCCGCGCCCATTTTTTCCTTATACTCGCTAAGCGTGATGAGGCCGTCTCGCAGGTTTGATTTGAAAAGACAGAGCTTTAAAATTTCCTCTTTGTTTGCGCCGAAGCCGTAAAGCCCCTCTTTCAAAACCTTGCCGAATAATTCGTAAAATTTTATGTATTTTTCGCGATCGTTCTGCAAAAGCTTCTGCAGCTCGGATAGAATTTTTTTCACGCTCTGTTCGCGGACGTAGGCAAGAATTCGATTTTCTTGTAAAATTTCGCGGCTTACGTTTAGCGGCAGATCCTCGACGTCCATTATGCCGCGCACGAAGCGCAGGTAGCTAGGCAGCAGCTCTTTGGCATCGTCGGTGATAAAAACGCGCTTGACGTAGAGCTTCACGCCGCTTTGATAATCGACGCGGTATAGATCAAAGGGCTCGCTGCTCGGCACGTAAAAAAGCGTCGTGTATTCGTGCGTGCCCTCGGCCTTGGTGTGGATATAAAACAGCGGATCGCCGCTGTCGTGGCTGATCTGCTTGTAAAATTCATTGTAATCGCTCGGCTTTAGGCTGCTTTTCGGCAGCTGCCAAAGCGCGCTCGCGCGGTTAATCTGGACATTTTTGATTTCGCTATGTCCCTGCTCGCCCTCTTTTTGCGCAGGCACGTATTCTTCTTTATCCATAAAGATCGGATATGGGATGTGGTTGGAGTATTTTTTGATGATGCCTTCCAGCCTATATTCGTCCAAAAACTCCTCATCTTTCATATGCAGGATTATCGTCGTGCCGAAGTCCTCTTTCTCCGCCTTTTCGACCATGTAGTTGCTGGCATCGCTGCTCCATTTAAAGGCGTCCTGTGAGAGCGGCTTGCGGCTGATAACATCGATACGATCCGCGACCATAAATGCCGAGTAAAACCCGACGCCGAACTGCCCGATGAGGTTGCTATCCTTCGCCGCATCGCCGCTAAGGCTCGCCATAAAGCCCTTAGTGCCGCTACGTGCGATAGTGCCTAGATTGCTCTCAAGTTCGGCCTCGTCCATACCGATGCCGTTGTCGCCGATGCTTAGCGTTTTGGCCTCTTTGTCGATCTTTATATCGATGCGCGGCACATACGAAAGCGCCTTGTAATCGTCGTTCGTAAGGCTTAAGTAGTTTAACTTATCCAGCGCGTCGCTTGCGTTTGAGATGAGCTCGCGCAGGAAAATCTCCTTGTTTGAATAAAGCGAATGGATCATCAAATTTAGCAGATCATTCACTTCGGTCTTAAATTTTTTCTTTGCCATTATGCGGTCCTTTTTGAAAATTTTGGCAGATTATATCATGGAGTGCTAATCTTGTCAAGAGTAGAATAAATAAACTTGATATGAATCCTATCAAGTTTTGCAAATTTAGAGGTGCGTTTTAAAATTTAGCGTGGAATTTTGCTCGATTTGCTACCTACGAAATAGCCGCTCGCTCGACGTAAAATTTTAATAAAAATTTGGGCGTATTACAGTGAGTATTCATTGCAAAAATGAAAAATGAAAAACCGATAATTAAATTTTGGCTCAAGATAAGTTAAGCGGATTCTCTCTTATCATCTTTAATAAAATATGATAGAACTCCTTCGTATCTTTGCTGTTATTATATCTAAATTCACATTCTTTAAGATGAAGCAAGAAATTCTCTTTCTTGATGCCTTTAAATTTAGATAATCTATGTTTGGCGTATCCCCAGAAGTTTTCTATACCGTTTATATGATTTTTACCATTAGCAAATTCATTCTTTGAATGTTTTACTCTATAGTGAGCTTTGGCTCCGTAATCTACTAATCCATCATAAGCCTTCCAGAAATCTGAATAGATAGTAGAGCTATCAAGCTCGCTAAATTGCGATAGTATCGGTATCAGTTCACTAGCAGAGCAGTTCTTTACTATCTGAGTATAGACCTTACCATCTCTTTTAAATATACCGAATACCGGTTGCTTTCCGCTTGCACCTCTACCTCTCTTACCTCTTACTCTCTTAGCTCCGAAGTAGCTTTCATCTATTTCTATCTCGCCTGAAAACTTAGATATCTTTTTACACTCTTGAGACATAAGAATTCTTATTTCCCTAAAGATTTTACATAGGGTTACTTCTGAAATTTTAGTTAAATTCGATATCTTTGATGCTTCTATGTCTTCTGCAAAATACTTGAGAATTTCTCTAAATTTCTTTTCCGAAATTCGGGAACGATAGATATACTTATTTTTCATTGTGCTCATCGTAACTTACTGCTCCTTTGTGTGAGCTTAAGTTAAAGAGAGCCTAAAGAATAGATCGTAGAAAAGCGTATAAACCTAATAAAAGAGTGGTTATATCGCTTAGGCAAAGAAACGAATTCGGCATCGGTGCAAATCGAACGAGAACCTTTATTTTAAGAAGCGAAAATCCGGTAGAATTAAGTCGTATAGCTAGCAGATTTATCGTAAGAGGCGGCGAAGTGCATACCGATGAGAATGTTGGATATTCAAATTTTATCGCTCATTACAATCACAAAGTGGTTAATCACGCCGTAGAGTATTGCGGCGCAAACGGAGAAAACAACAATCAAAGCGAAAGCTACAATTCAAGATTTCGTAGACTTCAATACGGACAATGTCATAAGCTAAGCACGTTGTATCTGTCAAACTATGCTAATGAGATAGCTTACCGAGAGGATACAAGGCGATTTAATAACGGCTTTATCTTTAGAGATATTTTAAAGAAGTGCTTAGATAGCGGGATTTCAAATGAATTCTGCGGATATTGGCAAGGCAATCATAGAGTGGCCGAGAGATTAGGCATTTAGAATTTTTATGCAATATTGTTTTGCGTTGTTTGCAATACGGCATTCTATTACGTCTTGACGAACCAAATTCTCTAAAACAGTATAAATTCCGTCGTATATCAATTTGTGAAGCTTTTGCGGTAGGGCTTTTACTCTCATTACATACTTTGTTAATTCATTTATATCAACATTGTCGTTATTTTTTATATGCTCTATAACGAGCCTTGTTAGCTCTTTATGCTTAAAATATCTTTCTCTTGTTTTCTTGGGTGCTATTTTTCTTAAGTCGTAGTTCGGATCGAATATATTTATACTTTTTGAGATAGTTGAAATTTCATCTCTTGCCTCTTTGATGGCTTCTTGATATGATTTAATTCTGCCTTGAAGCTCTGCGTGCTTGGCTACTAAAGCCGATATTACGTGAGATTCCACCATATTTTCCCCTTTTTATCGCAATTATTATACGCGATTAAATATAGTCAAAATTTTATCTGATTATTTTATAGAAGTTAGTTGCGGTTGCTACATAATACCGGATATTATCTGCCAAAGCAGCTCTTTTATCATAGATAGAGCAACCTCTTAGCCTATCCCTTTTAAGGATATTTTATGTGTAGCCTTACTTTTGATATTTTGGCTTTACTCTAATAGAATACTTGAGTATCGAAAAGATATTGAGGGTGGCAACCCCTCATTTTTTAATCGCTCCCCCATATTTTAAAAGCCTTTGGCTATCTTAATACTATATAAGAAAATAGCATAGCTTCCTTTATACTTTTAAAGAAGCCTCTAAGTCTTTAGATTTTTTATCCGTAAATGAAAGTAAAAGAAGAGATTAATAAATTTGAGCTAAGAAGCTTTTAAGATCTTTCTAATATAATCCCCTTGTTCATAAGGACAAAGAAGGCTTTGGGCTTTTATCTGTTTTTATTTGTTCTCTGCTTTAAAGAACAAACATCTTACAGATAGGCGCTTAAGGCATTTAGTGAAAATGTATTAATCAACCTCCTTAAGATTTTAAACCTTGAGCGCTATAAGGCTTAAGCTAAATTTCTTAAGGTTTGAAACTTCTTAACTCATTTTTGCTTATTATTTAAAGTTTCCTTAAGAGACGACAAATATTTTTATATAGTTTTTTAAAAGACTATATACTGATATTCTGTAATCGAATGTTCGGGGGAATTCTGAGGGTTGTACAAATTCAACGCAGGACACCACTTTTATCACTAATCAAATCGGCAAATTCTATGATTGATCTTTATCAAAAAGGCATGCGCTGAATCTTATCATTGCCTCTATTATGTGCGTTTGTCACGTTTATATCGTTTTTTTGGTGTATAATTTAGCAAAAGCAAAAAATTACGGTGGATAAAAATGAAAAAGTTATTAAATTTGACAAATAGTAGTTTAAGGCTGAGCGATATAAATTTTAGCAGCTTTAGTGCTTCTAAAAACTGGATCGGTTTCTTTGAGATCGAAAGCAGTGGCTGGCTAAGCGGAGTAAGCTTAGCGATAAAATTATTCGATAACTTTTTTAGAAAATATAGCGATGAAGTATTTATCGTAAGCGCTCTAATGTGTGATGATAAAGTATACAAAAAATATAAAGCAATCTCGCAGGTAAAGCCGTTATACGATAAATTTAAAGATCTTGGAATTTTGCAAGAACAAAATGAGTATTTTTCTCTGGCTAGAGATAAAGAATATCCGTTGCCCGCTATGTGCGTAAGAATGGACATTCTGAAATGGAACGACATAAAAGAGCTGGCTAAATTTTTAATGTGCTATGATTATTCTATAAACGAATGGTGTTTTATAATTTTTCCGAGTTTAAATTTAGCCGTCTATCCGCATGATAGCAAGGGTTTTGGCTGTATAGGGCTAAACGACGAGATTAAATATGGAATCAACTTTTTAAAATTTTGCGAGAAAGACAGCAAGGCAAAAGTGACGATAGATAAAAAAGAGGTTAATTTGAACAAAGCGGTTTTTCTTCTGCCTAAAAATAATGAAGAGCTATTTTCCAGAGTACAAGAAGTAGGAGAGATAAAAAGAGGAACTTTTTATGCCGATCCAAATTTAATTAAATTTATTGCTCCTGCCGGCTCAATCAAAGATCTGAAAATATCGCAATTAAAGCAGCTATTGCGCGAAGGCTTGATCTATCTTGACATAGGAATATTTTTTATCAAGAATCTTAAAAGGGAAAGAATAGCCACAACAGAGAACATTTTAATTAATTCTTCAATATATCAAGGCTTAAGCGATTTTGAGTGGTCGATCAATGAAGTGGAGATCAAAAATCCAAATTTAAAGGAAGATGATTTTATTAAAGAATGCCTTTTATTTTTGAAATTGGTAAAGGAAAAGATCGAAAATATGGATATTGAGAACAGCAGATTTGCTTTATGTTTGGATTTCTATAATATTGATGAGCTGAGCGCGGATTTCGAGCTTTATACTTTAAGAGATAATGAAAAGATCGTAGATTTTTCAGAGGCTAAATTTAATCAAAGCTCGGTGTATGTAATTGTATGAAATTTATTTTCTAGACATGATTAAAGTATAAAATTTATAACTACCATCCCAAAGGAAGGCATAAAATGACATATATAAAAACGTATCCCGACGTGGTGGAGATGAGTGATTTTTTTGGTTTTTACCCGGATGAAATAGATGGCGATATTGGAAAATATGCGTTCGAAATATACAGGTTAATATTTACATATTGCATAGTCGAGGGATGGGTGGAAATTACTATAAAAATAGGCGGGGAGACAGCTGTGGAATTTACCGCCGAATGCATCGAGTCTTTAAAAATCAGAAGAAATAAAGATGGCGAATTTATAGAAATAGGACAAAATTTTGCTATAGACAGAATGGTGCAGATAGAGTTGTATATAAGACCGAAAATTTTATTAAAATATGCGAGTTTAGAATGCTAGATGAAACCCACATCCCAATAAAAAGAAACCCAAATGCAAATTGATGGAAAACATATATTTCGCAAGGGCGTGCTTCTGTACAAACTATGCGTAATGGCTTCTTTAGAATATCAAGATAAATATCTTGTGCACGCTACAGATGAAGATTGCGAAAATCCTAGGGAGATGGTATATTTTTTATGTGATTCCTGCGCTAATGCCCTATTGGAGGAATTTGAATTTTGCTTCTTGCCATACGAAAGGGATGCGCTAAGAGAGCTTAGGTCTCTTATTCTTAAAAACTTTAAGGACGATAGATCATTATACGTAGATGATTATAAATATTTAGTCTATCACAATAAATCTTGGATAGAGGTCAGAGAGCTAGCTCTAAAAACAATCCATATTTTTGGCTACGAGCTTGACGACTTCGATTACGACTAAAAGCCTTATAGGGAAAATAGAATATGTATAAGCAAATAAAAGAGCTGTTAGAAAAGAGCGGTATAGAATTGAGCGATGGTTTGAAAGAGAGCGAAATAGACAAAATAGAGCAAATTTATGAGTTTAAATTTCCAGAAAGCCTAAGAGATTTTTTATCATATACATTGCCCATTTCAGTAGAATTTTATAATTGGAGAGACTTTAGCGATGAAAATATAAAGGAGATAAAGCAGGCTATGAACTACGTCTTTGAGTATTTAAAAAACGATCCTATTGATGAAATTTTTCCAAATGAGGGCTATTGGAATACGCAAAAATGGGGTCCGATGCTCGAAGACGGATCTCGCAAGCGAGCCATTATACTAGAAGCAGCCAAAATCGCGCCTAAGATTATACCTATATATTCTCATAGGTATATGCCGTGTATTAAATTACCGGATCCGCCAGCCTTATCTATACACTATACCGACGTCATCTATTATGGGAAAAATTTATATGACTACTTTTTGAGGGAATTTAGCAAAAATCCTCTTGAGCCGGTCGGAAAATGCCCATATGTGCCTTTTTGGTCTGATTTATACTAAAATTTAATAAAGGCAAGTTTGCGTTAATCTACGCTTATTTGATTTTTAGAATTTAAAGAAAATATGCGTTAGCATAGTTAAAGCGAGGAAAAATGACGGAAGCAGTGATTGACTTTGATGAGTTGCAAAAAGACAGAAGATATATTGATGAGAGGCATGATTATTGTCCCAAAGTAATAGAGCATAAGTTATACTCATATTTATCCGAAAAGCTGTCTTTACCGCTACGTATCGGTCCTGATGCATTCGCGGACTTCTTTTGGTTTCTGCGATTTAAGGAATGGAAAAACTATAGCGAGGAAGAGTGGGAGCAATATGAAGATAAAGACGAGTGGGAAAGCTATAGCGAATACATCGAAGAAAAAGAAGAAAACTCGAGATATGGGTTAAAAAATAAGCAAGGCGTTCGAGACGATTTAAAATTGATTTTCTTAAATTTTAATGCATTTAAGAAAAAATACAGCGATTTGGCTAAACAGCTGCTAGACGAGATAAAATTTACGCTCTCGGAGACTGCCAAATACCCAGATCACGATGACTTGCTTGATATTCAAATAGAAATTAGAAGCTAGAAGATTATGAAGCGGCTACGAGAAATAAATTTGAGGAAAGAAGCGAATGAGATACAGCAATCCGATATTTTTAAATTTATTCAGTAATTACAAAGATGAATTTGCCGGAGTCGGTCGGCGCGACTTTATAATTTATTTGGAAGAACTGATTAAGGCTGGAGAATATGGTATAGCGCTGGAAGATTTTTTGCTTCAAATGTATGAATATGATATAAAAATTTCTTCTAACGACTTAACAATTATAAAAAATTTATGCGAAGGCGTGAATATAGGTAGTGATTTATGGTCGGTTCTAAGCATTAGAGCGGCGGGCGATTAAAAATATACCGAAAGAGGGTCAATGATAGAGGAATATATAAAAATAATAGAGGATTTTTTGCAAAACAGAATCGACGTATTTGAATTTGAAAAGATATATTGGGATAAATTTATGAATGATAAAAATTTCCCCGATGAATATTATGAGCCGCTTAATAGACTTCTTACTGACATCGATGAATTCGAATCAGACGAAGAGTTGAGGGGTGATGATACGGTAGGCGATTCATTAAGTGAAGAGGATCTAAGGGGGTGCGCGAAAAAGGCTTTAAAACAAATTGCGCTTTTAAAATAGTAGTTTTATAAAATGATAATTTTTGCGAGAATTTTAAAAATATATTACGATATAATGCGGGCAAAACCCACATCCCAATAAAAGGAAACCCAAATGCAAATTAACGGAAAAGAGATATTTAGAAAAAGCGGGCTTATGGTTAATCTATGCCGTATGGCTTCTTTGGAATATCAAGTTGATCATTTGATTCATCCCGCGGTTGAATATTACGAAAGCCCATCGGAGATGGTAGAATTTTTATATACCGAATGCAAGAACGCTTTATTGGAGCAATTTAAATTTTGCTTCCTGCCATATGAGAGAGATGCACTAAGAGAACTTTTGGAGCTCATAGATAGATACTTTAAAGATCAAAGCTTGCTAG
>NZ_CALKTC010000077.1 GCF_937996225.1 uncultured Campylobacter sp.
ATTTTTGGCTTTATAATATGAAACTTTATTCATTTTGCACCAAGATCTTCCATACTTTTTGCAACGAAAATCATTAATTAAAATAGTAGCTTCTAATTCTTTTTCCAAATACTCAGCAATAGCCCTTTTATACAACTCCTCTTTAGGTAAAATTCTATCCTCTTTGAGGCAGTATCCTTGCTTGTATTTGTTGTAGCCAAAAATAGTAACGACAGCGAAGCCTCGTGAGGTGGAAAAATCTGGGATGATGCGGACAAATGAGGCGCAGAGTATTATTATAAGAAGCAGCGCGCCTATCGCGACTTTAAATTTAACGGATTTATAAAATTTCATACCGACGCTCCTTTTAAAATTTAAAATTTCAGTTGTTTACTCAGCTTTTCAGCCACCTTTAAACAAACTTTCTCTTACCAAGCGATCCGCCATTTCCTCGATATTGCTTTCATAAACTTCAAAATCGCTATTACCGCATGTGTCGATTTTTAAATAATACTTCTTCTCGCGCGAGCCGTTTTCTATAGTCTCATCATAATGTTGCTTCGCTTCAGATAAATCTTTTATAGTGTCTCCTACATATATTTTAACCACGACATCTCTAAATTTAAAATTATCATACAATATAAAGCTTTTATCGAAGTATAAAATATACTCGCGCAAACCGCCGTATTCTACTATAGGCTCCTCAAAACCGGCTGATCTGCCATCTAAATTTATTTTTAACTTTTCTGCGATATTTACCGGCTTCATTTGAAATTTCTCGACAAAAATATTTCTATACGGCCAAGCGGCTTGATTTTCACGTTTTTGTATCTCATATTCTTTAGATAGAACTTCCAGCCAATCATTGTTATTAAATTTATCCGTTTCGTAAAAGCCTACTTTAACGGCAAATTCTCTATTGCCGTAGTTGCAAGTTTCACTGCCATATACATAATAGCATTTGTCGGTAACGAGGGTTTGAAACAGTATACGCCTCTTTAAAAGATCTAAAATTCCGCGCTTAAATCGCTCCTCCTTTGATAAAATTCTATCCTCTTTAAGGCAGTATCCTTGCTTATATTTGTTGTAGCCAAAAATAGTAACTACGACAAAGCCTCGTGAAGTGGAATAATCGGGGATGATGCGGATGAATGCGGCGCAGAGTATTATTATAAGAAGCAGCACGCCTATTGCGACTTTAAATTTAACTGATTTATAAAATTTCATACCGACGCTCCTTTTAAAATTTAAAATTTCAGCGCAGATTTCCGCGATTTTACGATCAAATTTAAAACGTCTGCTCGCCGTGCCGTGACGCCGCGACAAAGTAGCTAAGAGCTGCAAGCGCCTAAATTTAATCCTGCCGTTATCCCTTGCGGTGCAGAACTATATAGCCCAGCTTCGTGCCGTTTTCGTCCGAAAATGCCCGCACGTAAAAATAATGCCCGTCCTTTTTGATAAAGCTCTGCGCCCCAAAATCAAGCGTCGCCAAAATCGACAAAACGTCGTAATCCGGCGCGCTGTTTACGACGATAAAGTCCTTGATAACGCCTATTTTATCGTAGAAGCAGTCGGTCTCGAACCTCTTATCTACGAGGATAAAAATATCGTTTCCCATGCGGTTGATCTGCGCGATGACGTGCTCGAAATCGAGCATTATCTCGGCGCTTCCGATAAATTTACCGTCGCTAAAAACGGGCGAAATTCCGCGCATAAAAACCCCGCACCGCCCCATCTCCACAAGCGCTTTGGGAAGCAGACTGTGGCGGATCTGCAAAAGCGAATGGCGAAACGAGCTCAGATCGTCGTCGTAAAATTCGTCGCTCCAGCTCCTAGCTAGGCTTCTGGTGTTTTGCGTATGAAAATGTATCTTCACGCCCGTATAAAAGGGCACTGCGCTTAAAATATCTTTGTATTTTTTCGTCACATCCATGCACTCGCCGTGTTTGCCGCTCTCAAAACAGCGCACCACGTCGCTGTTTTGCGACAAAATCAGCGAGATCGCAAAGGCGTTTAGCTTTTCTTCGTCCACGATCTTTTCAAACAAACTCGCGCTAAAATCGAACTGCTGCTTGATTTTTATCTCGTTTTCCTCGCTTTTAAAGCGCAGGTAAAATGCAAAGGTGGCAACGCAGCAAGCAAGCGCGAAAAGGCTTAGGTATTTTTTGGATCGCGCGCCTATCATCTGAATTCCATCTTTAAATTTGCCGCTAAAATTTCTGCGAATTCGCTAAATTCCGGCAGATCGAGCTTAGCCTTGCGCATCTTTTTACCCCAGACGGACTCCGGGAAAAAGCTGTCGTTTTTAAAGCGCGCTTGGATGTGAAAATGCACGCGAGGCACGTAGTTGGCGAAGCTTGCGATATTGATCTTATCGGGCGCGTAAAACTCCCGCAGGCTCTTTTCGCACTGAAGCACGGCGCGCCACAGATGCGCCAGCGTCGCCTCGTCGCAGTCGCTAAGCTCTTTAAATTTCGCTTTCGTAAAGACCTTCACCCACGGCACTTCGTGCTCCTCGCGCTCCACATAAATCATCTCATCTTCATAAATCATCGCTTCTCCTTGAAAACGGAATTTTAATGCAAAGCCCATTAAAGCTCGGTAAATTCCTCTTACATAAATAATATACTAAAATACATTAATTAAATATATCTATAAAATCTCGATATATTCGTAATTTTTATGCTATAATTCTATTTCTTAAAAGGAATATATATGAAATCAGTTTGGATAATGATCCTATGCGCCGCGGCGATTTTGATGGTTACGATGGGCATTCGTATGTCATTAGGTCTTTTCGTACAGCCCATAATGCAAGCAAATTCCCTATCCATCGCACAAGTAAGCTTTGCGATGGCAACTACGCAGCTGGTATGGGGCTTTTCGCAACCGCTTAGTGGGATACTTGCAGACAAGCTCGGTGCCTACGTCGTGCTGTTTTGGGGCAGCGTGCTTTTGGCGATTAGTTGCACTCTTGTGCCGTTATTTAGTAGTGAAAGCGCGCTTGTATTAACGATGGGTTTTGGGCTTGCATTGGGGCTTGGCGCGGGTAGTTTTCCGATTCTAATGAGCCTAATGGCAAAGCGCCTGCCATTTTCTATCCGCTCGGTTGCTAGCGGAGTATTAAATGCAGGCGGCTCGTTCGGGCAGTTTTTATTTGCGCCGATGATAGGGTTTTGTATCGCAACGCCTGCTTTGGGATACGGCGGCGCATTTTTTACGCTCGCAGGGCTTAGCTTGCTAATTCTACCGCTTGCAAGACTTTTGGCAGGCAGTAAAATTCTATTTGGCGAACAAACCAGCCTGCATGAAGAAGATAAGCGCAGCTTAGGCGAAGTTCTGCGTTTGGCACTGCGCGATAAAAGCTATATTTTGATAAATTTAAGCTTTGCTACGTGCGGTTTTCACGTAGCGTTTTTAGTGACGCATCTGCCTAGTGAAGTAGCACTAAGCGGGCATGGTGCGCAGGTAGCGTCCTTTTCGCTCGCACTGATTGGTATCGCTAACATCGTAGGCAGCTTATTCGTAGGTTGGTGTGTTTCCAAAGTGCGCTGTAAAGTCATTTTATTTTGCATATATGCCCTGCGTATCGCTCTTATTGGTGCTTATGTGCTCTCGCCCAAAGATAGCCTTACGTTTTATATCTTCAGCGTGGGATTAGGATTTACCTGGCTAGCGACCGTACCGCCTACTGCGGCTGCCGTCGGTAAGCTGTTGGGGACGCGATATTTAGCAAGCCTATTTGGATTTACGATGCTTTCGCATCAAATCGGCGGATTTTTTGGCGCATATATCGGAGGTCTTGCAGTGCGGGCATACGGCGCGTATGATTATATGTGGTATTTGGATATGACGTTAGCGGCTATTGCAGCTCTGCTAAGCCTGCCTGTGCGTGAATCTAAGATGAAGCACGTAAAATTTTAAAAATTTTATGGGATTTTGAAATTTACGGACGGAATTTTCGCGAAATTTTGCAAGCTAAATTACGACGAAATTTTGAAAATTTTAAAATTTATCGGATTTTATGTTTCGCACGATGAAATTTCACTTTAGCTTTAAAATTCCGCTGCGATAAAATGCAAAATCCGCTTGTGCTTTCAAATTTAGCCGGGGCAAACTTTTAAATTTTATAGAATTTTGAAATTTTAAAATTTCGGCTC
>NZ_CALKTC010000078.1 GCF_937996225.1 uncultured Campylobacter sp.
TTTCAAATTTAACATTCCGCGAGCGGTTTAAATTTTATGTCCGCCAGCCGATTATTGCGGTCGCGCCCGTCATCTCCTACAGTTGCACTCGCCGTGCCCGTCGCCTTCTGCAAAATTTTATCCCAGCGGCGCCCGCTATGAAATTTTACCCGCCGCGGTTTTATAAAATTTGATTAAATTTTACTGCGCGCCGCGTGAAATTTCCATAGCGCGAGCTTTTATAACAAAGCGGCGTATAAGAGGGTGCGCCGATAAATCCCGCAAAAGCGCTAAATTTATCGGCGCGGCAAAAAGGAGAAAAATGAAATTTTTAGACCGCTTGGGCGTGGATAGGAGCAGCTTTATTGATCTGTTTTCGGCATGTTTGGGTTGCGGCGCAAGGGTGCAAGAGGCGGCCTCAAAGCTGATCATAAAAGGCAGGCACTGGTCTGTGGATCTAAAGCGCGGTGAGATTAGTTTCGGCGATGATGCGCCGCGCGCCATCTGGTATATTGGCAGCGAAGCGAGCGACAACCGCACGTGGCTGTGGGGGTACGAGAACATAAAACGCCTCGATGAGTGGCCACTTGCCTTTGCGCGAGATGTGCGCGATTTTGGCTTGCGGCACGGGCTAACCGAGCTAGCACGCCCAAGCTTGCACTAAGTGCGGAGATAAACGGGCACGTTCTAAGCGCGATTGCGTGCGGGCTATCGCAGGAGCCGTTATGTTACTACCGCTGCCCGCACGCCGGCGGAGCGGTGTTTGTGGCGTTCGCGGCAGGCGAGTGCGTGGCGCCAGATGGTACGATCAAGCCCGGTATGGACGCAAGCGCTCATCTCTTTGGCGCGCGATTACACAGGTGCATTTAAGTCAAATCACGCCGTTTTATCGGGGGCGCTTTTGATGAGAAACGGCACGAAATTTAGCGAAGTGGCGGGCAAGATCGTAGCAAATTTTAAAAATGATGCGCTCTTTTCGTTTGATAATTTGGGGCGGCTAAGCGAGGTAAAGTTCGCCGTATAGAGCCGCAAATATCGCGCCGTGCATTCGCGGCTTTGAAATTTACGCCGTGAAATTCTGCTTCGTAAATTTTATATCTTAAAATTTTAAGCCTTGAAATTTTGTTCTGTAAAATTTAGGCTGCAAAAACTCCGTCGCGCGGAATTCTGCCTTAAAATTTAACGCTGCAAAATTTCGCCGCTAAATTTACGTCAAATCTCTAAATTTTAAATCAAAATCAGCCGCCGTCGATATCGAAATCAAGATGCTCTTTGAAGTAGGCGCGCAGCCTGCGGCGATCGTTGCGACCGGGCGTGATCGCAAACCACAGCACGCGGTCGTTTAGATCTTTGCCGCGGATCAGCACGGTGTCGCGCAGCAAGATGTCGTGAAAGTCGCCGTTTAGCCGCCACGACGAGAGCGCCTTGGCGAAGAAAAAGATCGCGACGCCCACGACCATTATAATGAACGCCATCCCTACGCGCTCGCTCATGGCGATGCCGACTAGCCACAGCACGATGATCGATCCGATTCCGAATGTAAAGAACTGCTCGTATTTTACGTAGCGGGAGTGGCTAAGCGCTGTGTAGTTCGTGCAGGTGCGCAAAAAGCCTGGCGTGAGCCTAACGTAGTCGATATTAAAGAGCAGGATTTCGCTCTTGCCCGCACCCGAGACGAAGGTGATCGCGTGGTCGCTAAATTTAAACAGCCCGCCACCGTCGCGTCCTTGATACCAAGCTACGCCTGCGATCAAAAGTCCTAAAATCCCGCCTCCGCCGCGACCGCGTCCGTTACCTAAAAAAATTTCATCTAAATCAAGCCGGGTCGACACGCCGTAAAAAAATATAAAGACCATCATCGCAATGACGAAGATCACGATGAAGGAGTTGTCGTTTTTGACGCTAAATCCGCCTGCACTCGCGGTTCGTGCGCCGCGGCTGCGAAGGGCGGCTTTGTAGTCTTTGGTGCTAAAAGTAGGCATAAAGCCTCCTTTCTTTCGGGCTTGCAAAACAGCTTGCGCGCGCTTTTAAAGCCCGTTTAAAACAGCGGAATTTTATAAAATTTCAGATCAAATTCGGATTAAATTTTAAATTTGAAGAGGCTTTAAAATTTAAGCTAGTTTCAAATTTAAAGGATTTGAAATTTAGCCGACGAACTTAATATCACAATAAAGCGTTACAGAGGCTTTGCGGGTGAAGCTACTCCGTTAAGAGCGGCGAACGCTTGGGAAATACGGCATTTTGAGTCTTGTAATGCTCTAAAATATAAAGAAATTCGGTGCTAAATTTAAAATGGTAATCGGCGGGCGCATGCTTGCCAGTGCGGGCTGCGGATTTCGCGATGAAATTTAAAAACGCGGCTTTGCAAGATTTAGCGAGTGCGAGTTTTGCAGAAGCTCGGACATATAAGACAGATGGCGAATGCAGGCATTATCATAAATTTTAAGTGCGGCGGCGCTGCGTAATTTTATCAAATATATGGAAAATTTACGGCAAATTTAAAACGCAGTCTAGCGGAGTTAATATGTCCGATTAAAATGCCGCTTGCAGCGGTTAGTGCGGTAAATTTACTCTGTGGTTGCAGTTAAAATTTCCGCCGCGCGGAGTAAATGTCGCGCAGAGCTAAATTTGCCGCCTAGAAGCTAAATTTCACATCGCAGCTAAATTTCCGATAGTTAAATCACAGCGAGCTCAAATGCTGTAAATTTAGAGCTCGCGGGCGTAAGCGCTTGACTTGCGGCTGAGCCGAGATCTTTTATTATAAGATGCCTATTGTTCGCATTCCTGCGGCTGTTTAAAACAAACCGCGCCACGCTTTAAATTTTAAAATTTTATTTAAATAAGCTATTTACGCTCTCGTCGTGATATACGCGCCTGATGACCTCGCCGAAGAGCGGAGCGACGCTGATTACCTTGATGCGGTCGCTTTCCTGCTTTAGCGGGATCGTGTCGGTCACGACGAGGCCATCCAGCGCGCCGCTTTCGATGCGCTCATATGCCGGGCCGCTTAGCACGGCGTGCGTGCAAAACGCGCTGACGCTCTTCGCGCCCTGTTCCTTAAACGCGCCCGCGGCCTTGACGATAGTGCCCGCGGTATCGATCATATCGTCGATTAGGATCACGTCCTTGCCTGCGACGTCGCCGATGATGTTCATCACCTCGCTTTTGTTCGCCTCCTCGCGGCGCTTATCGACGATGACGAGATCGAGCGAGAGCTTTTTGGCAAAGCTTCTGGCGCGCGCGACGCCGCCCACGTCGGGGCTGGCAATGATCGGATTTTTTAAATTTTTCTCTTTCAGGTAGTCCAAAAATATCAGCGAGCCGTAGAGGTTATCGACGGGCACGTCGAAAAAGCCCTGTATCTGCCCCGCGTGCAGATCCATCGTGACGACGCGGTCGATCCCCGCCGTCTGCATCATATTTGCCACGAGCTTCGCGCTGATCGGCACGCGCGGGGCTGCTTTGCGGTCTTGGCGAGCGTAGCCGAAGTAGGGCACGACCGCCGTGATCGAGTTCGCGCTAGAGCGCTTCAGAGCGTCTGTTAGGATCAAAAGCTCCATCAGATTGGAGTTTGCGGGCGCGCATGTGGGCTGGATGACGAAGACGTCCTTGCCGCGCACGCTCTCGCCGATCTGGACGCTGATCTCGCCGTCGCTGAAGGTTTTGATCGCGCATTCGCTAAGCGGTAGCGAGAGATATTTGGAGATTTTTTTGGCAAATTCGGGATTTGCGGTGCCGGAGAAAATTTTATATCCGCGCATTTTGATGACCTTTGGATTGAAATTTGCTCGAATTCTACACCAAAAGCGCTAAATTTTAGCTAATTCGCCCGCCGCACTCGCGTAAAATTCATAAGCGAGCATCACGAACTAACGCCCGTTTGCGAGATAAATTCTTTAAAATTTCAGGGCGGCTCGGTTCGCCGTGATTTTACTTTGGCAAAATTCGGCTTTGACTTACGGCGCCCGCGAGCGATCGTAAGCCTGCGTTTTTGCACGAGCAGCCGCGCAGATTGCGGGCAAAACCGTATCGTAAAGTTTGATGAAAGTCTGAGGGAGCGCATCGAACATGGGTATGGGCGGTTAAAATCCTATCGCAGAGGGCGGGCGCCAGTTGGCGCAAAATTTTGTCTTTGCGATACAGGCGCACAAAATTTTATTTTTAGAGCTGCGGAAAGTGCGTTTAAATTTAAATTTTGAGCTCGCATGGGACAGACTGCGCGGATACTTGGCGCGCTAAATTTTAGACTGCCGCGGCGTATAAATCTTAGATTTCTTAGGCGGTTAAATTTAAAATGTGCTTTGCTTTGATGAAAATTTAAATCTCGCTTTAATGATCGAATTTAAAGCTTGGTTTTTAAAACCTGCCCGCGCGCTGCGAAATTTTAAAATTTATCGCGCGACTTTGGTCTGCCACGTAAATTTAGACACCGCCTTTACGCGCTTAAATTTTAAAATCGCACAGGCTCGCTCACCGCGCAAATTTCGATATCGTTTTGGCACGCTTAAATTTAAAATCGCGCGGCGTGGAGATAAATTTAATCCGCAGCGAGCGCTATTCCGTGATTTTAGTGGGCTCGCCGAAAAGCCTATTCATCTCGGAGATCAAAATTTCCTTGCCGTCCTGCGCGCCGTTTGCGAGCTCGGCGAGGCCTGCCTTGGCGGCGCGCACGCTCTTACTCGTATCGCGGGGCTTTGCGGCGTAGTTTTGCGGATCGGTGGATCTTAACAGATCGTCCTTGGGCGGCTGTTTTTCGCCCTCGCTGCTAGCGCCGTTTTTTTTCGGTTTTGCCGCTTTCGGTGCGGAATTTTTTTCAGAATTTTCGCCGCTTGAAATTTCATCCTGCACGGAACTTTCGGTATTTATCGCGCCCGTCTCGGAATTCTGCGTGCCGCTTGTGGTGTCGCTGGGATTTTCAAGCGGTTTTTCTGCACTGCTTGTAGCGTCCTTTGCTACGCCATCTACGCTGCTCGGAGCGGAATTTTCTGCACCGTTTTGCGCAGAATTTTCTCGCTTCTGCGGCGCGCTTTGCTCGATCTTGATGGCCGCGCTCTCGCCGAAGAGTGATTTTAGCACGCTATTTATCGCTCGCGAGCCCTTGCGCAGGTACTCTCTGTCCTGCCCCTGCGCGCGCGAGAGCAGATACAGCGTGCCGCGTTCAAATTTTAAAAATTCCACGCACTTGCTAAATTTCTCGCCCAGATCGTAATCGCGGTCGTAAATTTTAGCTAAAAAATTCTCGTAAATTTTATTTTGAGCGCCCGTCTTGATGGACGGGCTAGAATTTTGAGCCTGCGCCGCCGCACCGCCTGCGCCCTGTTTGATCTCGTCGCCTGCGTCAGGGCTCTGCTTTGCCGCACCGAAGTTTTGCGTAGGGCTCGCGGGACGTTTCGCGTTTGCCGTAAAGCTAGGCACGCCGCTTGTCGCGCTACCCTGGTCGCTCGGTGCAAAAGTCGTGCCGCCAGGCTCGCTATTTGGCGCAAAATTCGCGCTTTGGTTTAAATTTGACTTGAAATTCGGTGCGGAGCTTTGCGCGTTTAAATTAGGCGCCGAAGCGGAAGGATAGCCTTCGCCTTGATCCAGGGATCTGCCGACCTCGATCAGCTCGTCGATCTCGCGTAGATTGACCGCCTCCATCATCATAAAAATCATCATAGAAATTGCGTAAGTATTGTCGGGGCTGATGGCGAGCATACTCTTAGCGCCCGCTAAAATGCGGAAAAACCGCTCATACATCAGCAGGCTGAATTTCGCGTCGCGGCGCAGGAATTTATCCTTTAAATTTGCGATCATCTCGTCGATTATCGTTTCGGCGTTGTAGTTTTCGACCTCTTTGATGATCTCGATCGCGCCCGCGCGGTCTTGGCGCAGAACGACGTCTAAAATTTCGCCAATTTTAGCGGGATCGAGCAAGCCCAGCATATCGGCGATCGCGCGCTCGGTGATGCCTTCGCGGCTAAAGATAATCGCCTGATCAAGGAGCGTGAGCGTGTCTCGTAGCGAGCCCGAGCCGCTGCGCGCTAGAATTTCGAGCGCGCCCTCTTCGTAAGCGATGTTTTCGGTTTTTAAAATTTGCTCTAGATGTGCTACGACGGCGCTTTTTGCGATCGGTTTAAAGCGAAAGTGCTGCGTGCGCGATAGCACGGTGACTGGAAGCTTGAGCGGATCGGTCGTCGCAAGGATAAATTTTACGTAGCTAGGCGGCTCCTCAAGCGTCTTTAAAAGCGCGTTGGAGGCCTCTTTAGTGAGCATATGCACCTCGTCGATGATGAAAATTTTAAAGCGCGCGCTTGCGGGATGATACTTCGTCTGCTCGATGAGTTCGCGGATATCGTCGATCTTGCGGTGGCTGGCGGCGTCCATCTCGATAATGTCGATGTGGCGCCCCTCGTTTGCCATTACGCAGTTATCGCAGACCTCGCACGGCTTGCCGGTAGGGCCTTTGTCGCATAAAAGCGCTTTGGCAAAAATCCTAGCCGTCGAGGTTTTGCCGCTGCCGCGAAGTCCGCTGAAAAGATATGCGTGGCTTAGCCTGCCCGAATCCAGCGCGTGCGCAAGGCTTTTGGCGACGGCGTCTTGACCGATGAGCTGCTCGAAGCTTTTGGGTCTGTATTTTAAAGCGAGTGCTTGCAAAATTTCTCCTTTAATCTTACAATGATACAAAAAAATCTATAAATTTTAAATTTAGTGCTACAATGCGCCCGAATTTCAGAAAAAGGATCGAAATGAAAAAATTTTTACTCGGCGTCTTTGCGCTATTTTTTGTCGCCTGCTCGCAAACTAGCAGCGTCATCAGTCTAAATCCATATCTCTCTAAGGCCGATCAGACCGTAAGCGGTAAGTCGGTAAATATCAATGCGATCAACGATCAGCGCGAAAATCAGATGGTAATCGCCGTTATAAACGATAACGACGGCAAACTCGTCGATGAAGTGCTTTTAAAAAACAATCTCTCGGCGTGGTTCGATAAGGCTTTGCGCGCGGAGCTTGAGGCTCGCGGCGTAAGGATCGATCCGGCAAGCCCGAATATCGTAACCGTAAATATCAGAAGCATCTCGGCGGCGATCAACGGCTACTCGAAAGAAAATATGAGCGCAAGAGGCGAGGTCGCGATTTCTATCGTGCAGGGCAACAAAACCACGACCAAGCGCGTAGCGCAGGATCAGAGCCAATTTACGGCGCTTCGTACGGCTAGATCGCTTAATCCTTTCGTGCAAAGCTTGCTTGGCGACATCGTCAAAAAATCCGCCGATCAAATCATCTCGACGCTTTAGATGCGCTGCGTAAATTGCGGCGCGTTTAGCCTGCGCATGATCTGCGCCGCCTGCGCCGCAAATTTAGCCGAATGCCACCTAAGTATGCGGCAGGTGGAGGGCTTTAGCGTATTTTATTACTACGGCTACTCCGAAATTCGCGAGCTTATACTTTCTAAACATCACGAATACGGCGCTGCGGTGCTTGCGCGCATAGCCTCTTTAAGTTTAGCGAAATTCCCGCTTCATCTGCGGCGAGAAATTTCAGCAAATCCGCAAAACTACGAAGCGTTTAGAACGGACGGAATTTTTAAATTTAACGCCGTGCCGCTGGATGATGACGCTCGTAGCGGCTATTCGCACACGGCGATCTTAGCCCGCGCGCTAAAAAGCGAGCTCGTGGAGCCAAAATTTCACTGCCTGCGCGCGCAAAATCGCGTCAAATACACGGGGCAGAGTTTGGAATTTCGCCTAAAACACAAGAGAAATTTTAAAATTTTAACCCCGCCGAAATTCCCCGTGATCCTAGTAGACGACATCATCACCTCCGGTCTTAGCATGCTGCAAGCGCGCGAGAGCTTGATCGATGGCGGCTTTATGCCCGTGTGCGGCTTGGTTTTAGCTAATGCAAAAGAATAATTCGCTATAATCGCGCTTTAAAATTTAAAAGGATATTTATGCAATCAAATATGTTTGAAAATCAGGAGATCATCGATATCGACGTCGAAGAATCGATCAAGACGAGCTATCTTGATTACTCAATGAGCGTCATCATCGGTCGTGCGCTGCCGGACGCCAGAGACGGCCTAAAGCCCGTGCATAGGCGAATTTTATACGCGATGAACGATCTTGGCGTGGGTTCTCGCCAGCCATACAAAAAATCCGCTCGTATCGTAGGCGACGTCATCGGTAAATACCATCCGCACGGCGATACCGCCGTTTATGATGCGCTCGTGCGAATGGCGCAGAGCTTTTCGATGAGAATTCCTTCCGTCGACGGTCAAGGTAACTTCGGATCAATCGACGGCGACGGAGCGGCGGCGATGAGGTACACCGAAGCGCGTATGACGCCGCTAGCCGAGGAGCTGCTAAAAGACCTGGATAAAGAGACGGTCGATTTTGTACCGAACTACGATGAGAGCCTAAACGAGCCCGACGTATTGCCTGCGCGCGTTCCGAATTTGCTACTTAACGGCTCAAGTGGAATCGCCGTGGGAATGGCAACGAATATCCCGCCGCACAGCCTAGATGAGCTTGTAGGCGGTCTTTTGATACTGCTTGAGAATAAAAACGCAAGCTTAGAGGAGATCATGGGCGAGATCAAGGGTCCCGATTTTCCGACCGGCGGCATAATCTACGGCAAAAAAGGGATCATCGAGGCGTATAAAACGGGCAGAGGGCGAGTTAAAATTCGCGCTAAAACCCATATCGAAAAAAAAGCTAGTAAAGACGTCATCGTAATCGACGAGCTGCCGTATCAGACCAATAAGGCGCGCTTGATCGAGCAGATCGCAGATCTTGTAAAGGAAAAGCAGATCGAGGGCATCTCTGAGGTGCGCGACGAGAGCGATCGCGACGGAATTCGCGTAGTAATCGAGCTTAAGCGCGACGCAATGAGCGAGATCGTGCTGAATAATCTATTTAAGCAAACCACGATGGAGGCGACCTTCGGCGTGATAATGCTCGCAATCGACGGCAAAGAGCCGAAGATTTTCACGCTGATAGAGCTTTTGAAGCTATTTTTGAACCACAGAAAAACCGTCATCATCCGCCGCACAATTTTTGAGCTTCAAAAAGCGCGCGCCAGAGCGCACATCTTAGAGGGCTTAAAGATCGCGCTAGATAATATCGACGAAGTGATCGATGTGATTAGAAATTCCGCCGACACCAACATCGCGCGCGAAAATTTAATGAGCAGATTCGGCCTTAGCGAGGCGCAATCGGGTGCGATTTTGGATATGAGGCTAAGCCGCCTAACGGGACTTGAGCGCGAAAAGATCGAGGAGGAGCTAAAAGAAATTTTAGCCGAGATCAAGCGGCTTGACGCGATCCTAAAGAGCGAGGAGCTAATCGAAGGGATCATCAAAGATGAGCTTTTGGAGATCAAGGATAAATTTAAATGCCCGCGCATCACCGAAATCGTCGATGACTACGAGGATATCGACATCGAAGATCTCATCGCGAATGAAAATATGGTCGTTACGATCACTCACCGCGGCTACATCAAGCGCGTGCCTAGTAAGACTTACGAAAAGCAAAAGCGCGGCGGCAAGGGACGCGTGGCAGTCACGACGTACGACGATGACTTCATCGAGAGCTTTTTTACGTCCAATACCCACGATACGCTTATGTTTATCACCGACCGCGGGCAGCTTTACTGGCTCAAGGTCTATAAAATTCCGGAGGGCTCGCGCACCGCAAAGGGCAAGGCGGTAGTAAATCTAATCCAGCTTGGCTCGGACGAAAAGATCATGGCGATCATCCCTACGACCGATTTTGATCCGAGCAAGTCGCTCGTATTTTTCACTCGAAACGGCATCGTAAAACGCACGAATTTAAGCGAGTTTAAAAATATTCGCTCACTCGGCATCCGCGCTATCAGCCTAGATGAGGACGATACGTTAGTAACCGCTCTCATCGCTCCAAACAGCGCCGAGGAGATGCAAAACTACAAAGGAGGCGCTCTAAGCGGCGACGATCTGGACGGCGGCGAGGCTGAGGAAGCCTTAGAGCAGATCGAGCAGGATATTTTAGAAGGAAGCGATAATGAAATTTCAGATGAAATTTCGGACGCACAAGAGGGCGAGCCACAAAGCGCCAACGAAAATATGCTCTTCATCGCTACGAAAAAGGGAATGTGCCTTAAATTTAATCTAAATAAAATTCGCCAGATGGGGCGCATCGCTCGCGGCGTAAAGGGTATTAAATTTAAAGAAAAAGGCGACGAGGTTATCGGCGCCGCGTTTATTTTAAGCGATATGCAAGAAATTTTAAGCGTGAGCCAAAAGGGTATCGGCAAGCGCACGACCGCGAGCGAGTATCGCCTCACAAACCGCGGCGGCAAGGGCGTCATCTGCATGAAGCTCACCAACCGCACGGGCGAGCTCATCGGCGTCGTGATGGTCGATGAAGAGATGGATCTTATGGCGCTAACCACCAGCGGCAAGATGATCCGCGTCGATATGCAAAGTATCCGCAAAGCGGGCCGCAACACCAGCGGCGTCATCGTCGTAAATGTCGAGGGCGACGACGTCGTGAGCATCGCGACCTGCCCGAAAGCCGAGGAGGGCGACGAGGGCGAAGCGGACGAGCTTGCACAGGATGAAAATTTATTAAATTCAAATTTAGATAGTAAAGATTCGCAGAGCGAGGGCCCTAGCGATGAAATTTTAAAAGGAGGAGAGGATGAGTAGTTATAATATCGCCATCGTAGGCGCTACCGGCGCCGTAGGCGAGGAGATTTTGCGCGTCTTAGACGAGATGAACTTCCCCGTAAAGGACATACTGCCGCTTGCGAGCGCAAAGAGCGCGGGCGAGAAGGTAGAATTTCGCGGCAAAGAATACGTCGTGAGGGAGCTCACGGACAGCACCTTCGACGAAAACGAGATCGACATCGCGTTTTTTAGCGCGGGCGGCTCCATTTCGGCGCATTACGTGCCATTTGCTGCGGCAAGCGGTGCGGTGGTGATCGACAACACGAGCCACTTTCGCATGCAAGAAAATGTCCCGCTTGTAGTGCCCGAGTGCAACCCGCAGGATATAAAGCTATGGGAAGAGACAGGCATCATCGCTAATCCGAACTGCTCAACTATCCAGATGGTTCAAATTCTTAAGCCGCTTGATGATGCGTTCGATATCGAGCGCGTAGATGTAAGCACCTACCAGGCGACAAGCGGCGCAGGTAAAGAGGGTATGAGCGAGCTTGTAGAGCAGCTGCAGCAGTTTTTCGCTTTTAAGCTTGATGAATGCGAGCCGAAGGTTTTCCCGCATCAGATCGCGATGAATGTCATCCCGCACATCGACGTATTTTTGGACAACGACTACACCAAAGAAGAGATGAAGATGGTGAACGAAACGCAGAAAATTTTGCATAAAAACTTCGCCGTTTCGGCTACCTGCGTGCGCGTGCCGGTGCTGCGCAGCCACAGCGAGGCGATCACGATAAAATTTAAAAAGGATTTCGAGATTAGCCGCGTGCGCGAAATTTTAAGAAACGCGCCTAGCATCGTGCTTGTAGACGATCCGAGCAAAAACGAATACCCGATGCCGCTGCTTTCGAGCGACACAAATGAGACCTACGTCGGCAGGCTCCGCAGGGACAATTTCGACGATAAAATTCTGCATCTTTGGTGCAGCGCCGATCAGATCCGCGTCGGAGCGGCTACAAATGCCGTGCGCATCGCACTTCGCTGGATCGATATGCAACAAGACAAGTAAGATAAATTTAGCAGAGTTGCCGAGCCTTTGTGCGCGGATACGGTTGCGCGCGTGATTTCGGCACCGAGGCCTGGCGAATAAAATTCGCAAATCAACCTAGTTAAAATTTAACGCCACAAGCTGAAATTTTACGCCTTTAACCTGGCGTAAAATTTTAAAGACTCAAACGGGCGCGATCAAAAGAGATAAATTTACGCTATTTCAAACGAGTGTAAATTTAAAAGGACGCTTCGGCATAGAGCGGCTTTTAAATTTATACGTCCGTTTAAGGAGCGGCCAATATCGGATTAAAATTTAAGGAAGAAATGAAAGCTATATTTGAAAAATTTTTGCTTTGCAGCAAATTTTTAACCCTCCTGCCAGTGCTTTTTTGCATCGCGGCAGGCGCGGCGATATTTGTGATGGCAAGCTACGAAATCGGCTCGGCGCTTTATAAAATCGTAGAATTTTTCCTAGCCCCGCAGAGCGAGCGAGCGCTTTACATTGGCATTTTAAGCGAAATAATAACGGCGATCGATCTGTATCTGGTCGCTATAGTGCTGCTAATCTTCGTATTCGGAATTTACGAGCTCTTTATCGACGAGTTTGTGGATCTAAATTTACAAGTTTTAAAGATCGCCTCGCTGGATGAGCTGAAGCACAAACTCGGTAGCGTCATCATAATGGTGCTTGTAGTAGATTTTTTCAAGCGAATTTTGCGCACCGATTTTACTACCCCTTTGGATATGCTTTTGCTCGCAGGAGCTATCTTTGCGGTTTGTTTGGCTTTGTATATTTTGAGTAAATTTAAAGGATAAAAATGGTTTTCATCGACGCATGCTTCGGCAAAGAGACCCCATACACGCCCATTTGGATGATGCGCCAGGCAGGGCGCTACCTGCCGCAATACATGGCGGTGCGCGAGAGGGCGGGCGATTTTTTGAGCCTGTGCCGCGACTACCGCGCTGCTAGCGAGGTGACGATCCAGCCCGTAGAGATTTTGGGCGTCGATGCGGCGATTTTATTTAGCGATATTTTGGTCGTGCCGATGCAGATGGGGATGGATCTGCGCTTCGAAGCGGGCGAAGGGCCGCGCTTTAGCAATCCGATCCGCTCGCGGGACGATCTGGCGCGCCTTGATCCGCAAAAGGCCGCTGCGGAGCTCGGATACGTTTATGATACGATCTCGCTTACTCGCTCTCGCCTTGCCGCGGACAAAGCGCTCATCGGCTTTTGCGGCGCGCCGTGGACGATCGCTACCTATATGATCGAGGGCGGCGGCAGTAAAAATTACGCCGTTTGCAAAAGGATGCTCTACGAAAATCCGCAGCTTCTGCATGAAATTTTGCGCCTCGTTACGGAGGCGACGAAACTTTATCTGGCGCGCCAGATCGGCTCGGGCGTCGATGCGGTGCAGATCTTCGACAGCTGGGCAGGCGCGCTGGAGCCGAGCGCGTACGAGGAGTTCGGCTGGCGATACATCCTAGAAATCACGGAATTTTTAAAGGCGAAATTCCCGCATATCCCGCTCATCGTCTTTGCCAAAGGCACGGGCGCGCAGATATCGCGGCTGAGCCGTATCGCGGAGCAGCGAGGCGAGGCGAGCTTTGACGTATGGGGCGTGGATTGGAGCACTCCGATTGAGCTTGCGCGCGAGCAGCTCGGGGGCAAATTTGCGCTTCAAGGCAACCTGGAGCCGATGCGGCTATACGATCGCGGCGCGATAGAATCGGGCGTGCGCGAGATTTTAATGGCGATGAAGGGTGTCGCGCATATCTTTAATCTAGGCCATGGAATTTTGCCCGACGTAAGCGTGCAAAACGCCAAATATCTGGTGGATCTGGTGCACGAGCTAAGCGCGCGCTAAACTGGACTTTGCGAGAGCCTGCTTGCGGCGCGTCGTTGTGAAATTTTATAAAACCGTAATTTAAAATTTCACTCGCCCGGGTCGCTTGCTTTGCTTCCGCTGTTCATGAATTTCAAATTTCACGCCGCTAAAACAGCTCACGAAACGCAAAACTCTAAATTTTAAAATTTAGCCGTAGTTTGAAATTTTATGCCGAGCGAGGCTTAAAATTTTACGCGCTATGTATGCGGCGGCGTAAAAATACTGCGAGCTTGCGAGCTAAATTTAGCCCGCGCCTTAAATTTCTAGCTCGCGCGCCCTGAATTTAAGGATAAATTCAAAGCTCTAAGCTTAAAATTTCGCCGTAGCGGGGCGGCGGCGGAAGTGAAATTCGCATAAAACCGGCGCAGAATTTTGGCGCGCAGAAGCAAAATTTAAAGCAAATTTTAAAGCGAAATTCTGCGCGCAAGCAAACCCCGCAAATCAAATCATGGAGCAAAAATGAGATATATTTTCGGACCCGTCGCCTCGCGTAGGTTCGGGCGCAGCCTCGGCATCGATCTGAGCCCGCAGCGCAAGCAGTGCAACTTCAACTGCGTCTACTGTGAGCTGGGCGCGGGCAAGCCGGTAAGCGCGATGAGCGAGCCCTGTGAGATCGGCCCGGTCATCGCCGAGCTGAAAACCGCGCTGCAAAGCCACGCGGGCATTGACGTCATTACGATCACAGCAAACGGCGAGCCCACGCTGCATCCGCGCTTTGCCGAGCTCGTGGACGCGCTAAAGGCGCTGCACCTGCCGCAGAAGCTGCTCGTTTTGTCAAACGGCTCGCTCGTGCGCGAAAACAGCGCGGCGTTAGCGAAGCTTGATATCTGCAAATTTTCGCTAGATAGCGCGATTGCAAAAAGCTTTCGCAAGGTGGACGGCCCGCACGCAGGCATTAGTGCCGAGGATATCGTAAGCGCGATCGCGGATTTTGCGCGCGAGTTTCGCGGCGAGCTTGATATCGAAATCCTAGTCGTGCGCGGGCTAAACGACACGCAAGAGGATTTTGTGGCGCTGAATGCAGCTTTAGCTCGCATCAATCCGCACCGCGTAGATCTCGGCACGATCGATCGCCCGCCCGCATACCGCGTGCAGGGTGTGAGCGAGGCGCAGCTGCGCTATCTGGCCACTTTCATCGAAAATCAAAACGTAAATATCATCGCCGCGCCCAAATACGCAAGCGAGCGGCTGA
>NZ_CALKTC010000079.1 GCF_937996225.1 uncultured Campylobacter sp.
TTTCAAATATTTTTATATAAAAACCGAGCTTTAATCAATAAAAGGCTACAATACGCCAAATTTAATTCCAAGGGAAAGTCATTGTTTGAATCTATGCGCGCGGCACGCTCGCTAAGCCCCCTATTTCTGGGGATTTTCTTTATGTTTATCGGTGACGCGCTAGTTATCGCAAGCGCGGGCATTATGCTAAAAGAATCCGGCCACAGCGAGCTTGAGATCGGACTAATTTCGGCGTTTTTCTTTTTAGGAGCGATCTTTAGCGGCTTTTTCGTGCCTTCGATAATCGGCGCGCTCTCGTACGTGCGGGCATACGCGGTCTTTACGGCGCTTTTCGGAATTGCTGCAATGCTGCACGATCTAGGCTCAAACCTCGTGTATTGGGCGATTTTGCGCTTTATTTTGGGCTTTTGCTACTACGCGCTTTTGATGATAATCGAAAGCTGGATAAACTCAAAGATCACAAACTCCATCCGCTCCCGCGTGCTGGCGATCTACGAAGCGGTTTTTTACGGCGCGTTTGCGATAGGAGTTATAATCTTGGCGCTAAATTTCGGAACGATGAAGGTCTTCGTGCTAAGCGCATTTTTCATCATCCTGGCGCTGCTGCCGGTAAATTTAATCCGCTTCAATCCTCCCAGAGTTCCCGCTCGCATGCGCATCTGTATGCCGCAAATTTCGATCGTGCCGCCGCTTGCGTTTGCGACGGTGGTTTGCGCGGGCATTTTGATTAACGGCTTTTTTTCGATGGCGAGCGTTTTTGTGCTAAGCGCAGGGCTTGGAGTGGGCTCGGTAGGCGCATTTATGGGATCGGCGATGGTCGGAGGCTTCCTATCGCAGCTTATTTGCGGCGTAATCTCGGATAAATTCGGCCGCAAACGCGCCATAATGATAGTTTGCGTCGTGGGCCTTACTTCCTGCGCGGCGCTATTTTTTGCCAAAAGCTTCATCCTAACGTGCGCACTTGCGTTGATGTTAGGATTCGGCGCTTTTCCTTTATATTCACTTGCCATCGCGCGCGCAAACGACTCCATTACCGGCGAGGGTGCATCTCGCGTGCAAATTTCAGCGGCGATGCTTTTTATCTATTCGAGCGCGTCTCTCTGCTCGCCTTTGATCATCGGCGCGATGATGAAATTCTTAGGCGCAAACGGCTTTATCTGGGTCTTTTTCGCAGCGATGAGCTTTTTATTTATATTTGCTATCTTTCGCCCTGAGATCGCGCCGAAAAGATAGCTTTAAAATTTTAAATTTTTTCGTAAATCAAAAATTTATAATAAAACGCCGCGATTGCGAACATAAAGCCCATACCGAAGGTGATTTGCGAAAGCGAGAATCCAAGCTCGAAAAAAAATCCGATCGCAGCCGACACGAGCGTGGCGACGATGAAATACGCCATGTCGTTATAAGCGATGACGCGCCCGAAAAACTCCCTATCGACGTGGTTTTGCAGCTGCGTAAAAGAATACGACCACACCGTCGTGATGAAAAATCCCGCCGCGATCATGCCCGCAAACGAAAGCCAGTAGTTAAACTCCAGCACCGCCCACAGCGCGATGCCCGCAAACTGCCCCAGCAGGATCCAAAAAAAGGTGTGCTTATTTACGATCTTGCTCAGCCATATCTGCCCGAAAAATGCGGCTGCCGAGCGCGACATATTCATAAGCCCGATGACTAGCGAAGCGCTTAAAATCTCTTTGTAGCGGTATTTCGCAAGAAGCGCGATGAGATTGTCGTAGGTGGTGACGGCGACGAAGGCGTGAAGGACGATGAGATGCACGACCAAAGGATGCGAGCGCAGGTAAGAAAAGCCCTCCTTTAGCATCTTAAACACCGGCTCACGCGCGTTTCTTGTGAGGTCTTTAAAATTTAGCCGCAGCAGGATGAAAAACGAAAAAACGTATAAGCAAAAATCCAAAATAAACGCCGCTCGCACGCCGAAATAGTGGATAAAAACGCCTGCACTCGCCATGCCGAAAGTATATGTGATCGTCCAGATAATACCCGTCATCTCGTTAGCAAGCTTTAAATAGGGGCGGCTTAAAAATTTCGGCAGCGTGGAGGATTCGGTTTGAAAAAACAGCGTGCCTGCGACGCTGCGCACGACCACGATCAAAAGCAGCAGCCACAGATAATCCAAACTATCGATAAAAATCAGCATGAAAATACTGATCATCTCGGTTATAAACATCGCCGTCATCAGGGGCTTTGGTTGAAATTTATCCACAATGATGCCGTTAATGGGCGCTAAAAAAACGTTTGGCACGAACGAAACGACGCCCACCGCCGTGATCGCCCACACCGGCGCGCCAAGCTCTATGAGCAACGTAGCGACCCCCACCACCGAAAACCACAAGCCGAACATACATATAAAACCCGCCGAAAAGAGCAGGCGGTAGTTACGTGAATGGCGAAGCAGCACGATGTATCTGATCATAAAATTTTATCCCGTAAATTTAATATAAAAAATCTAGCGAAATTGTATCACGGCGCGCCTTAAAAGCCAAAATAAGCTAAAAATGCTATAATTGCGAAATTTTAAATTCAGGAGTGAAAATGGAAGGGTTCGTAACTACGGTAATAGTATTTTGCGTCCTCATCGCGGCAATTCTAAAGATGGGGGTCAAGATCGTCTCACAATCGGAAATTTTAATCATCGAGCGGCTGGGTCGCTTTCATAAGGTGCTAGACGGCGGCTTTCACATCATCGTGCCGTTTTTTGACGCGGTGCGCGCGAAGATGAGCGTTCGCGAGCAGCTCGTGGACATCAGCAAGCAGCAGGTCATCACCAAAGATAACGTCAACATAAGCGTCGACGGTATCGTGTTTTTAAAAGTCATCGACGGTAAGATGGCGCTTTACAACGTCGAGGATTATCGCCGCGCGATTTCAAATTTAGCGATGACGACGCTACGTAGCGCGATCGGCGAGATGAGCTTAGACAGCACGCTTAGTTCGCGCGATCAGCTAAATTCCAAGCTGCAAATCGCTCTGGGCGACGCCGCGGATAACTGGGGCGTAAAGATCATGCGCGTGGAGATCTCCGAAATTTCGGTACCGCACGGCATCGAAGAGGCGATGAATATGCAGATGAAAGCCGAGCGCGAAAAGCGCGCGATCGAGCTTAAAGCCGAGGCTGAAAAAGCAGCCCTCATCCGAAACGCCGAAGCGCTAAAGCAGGAGAAGGTGCTCGAAGCCGAGGCGATCGAGCGTATGGCGGATGCGAAAAAATATGAGCAGATCGCGCTCGCGCAAGGTCAAAAAGACGCGATGGACAGTATAAATTTAGCGATGAGTGCTTCCAGCTTTGCGGCGGAATACCTGCTCGCGCAGGGTCGCGTAAACGCTTTTAGCGAGCTATCCAAAAATCCGAGCAAGGATAAAATTTTGATCCCTTACGAAACGAGCGAGCTGATAGGCTCTCTTAGCGTGCTTAAAGAATTCCTCGGCAAAAACGGCGCGAAGGAGCTCAAATGAACGCGCTGATTTTTATCATAATCGGCGTGATTTTGGCGATCGTCGAGCTTTTGGTGATGGATTTTACTTTTATATTTTTCAGCGCCGGATTTTTCATCACGGGGCTTTTGAGCTTCGGCTTTCATCTTGATTGGGACGTGCAAATTCTGCTTTCGTTCGTGCTATCTTTCGTGCTTCTGATCGCACTTAAAAGGCCGCTAAAGTCGCGCTTTTTCAAACCCGAAGAGAAACATAAAGATAATTTTTTAGACGAAAGCGGCACCGGCACCGTCAAAAACGGCATGGTCTATTTCAAAGGCACGTTTTGGAAAAGCGATGAAATTTCGGATCTTAACGAGGGCGACCGCGTCGAAATTTTAGGCGTAAAAAACGGCCAGATCGTGATTAAAAAAGATAGTAGTCGAAATTCTAGCGGCGCGGACAGCGTAAATTTAAATGACGGCAGCGTAAATTTAAGCGGCGCGGACAGCACGAGTGCCGACGATAAAAATTCCAACGCCGCCGCGAGCAAAGACGTACAAAGCTCTGGCGCTAAAGAAGAAGCGCCCGAAGATCCGAAAGAGGCGTAGAGTGAGCGCTAAAACCGCACCGAAAAAAACGATCAACAGCAAAGATGAAATTTTAAAATTTTTATCGTCGCAGAAAAAGAGGCTTTTTGCAGTTGGCGTTACCGAGCTAGGACTTTTCGGCAGCTACGCCAAAGGTAGCGCCGACGCGTTTTCGGACATCGACATCGCGATCGAAACCGACGGGGCAAAAATGGTAAAAAATTTAGGAAACCCATTTTCGGCGCTGGTTTTTTTAGACGATTTTAAAAAAAAGCTCTCCGGTAAATTTAATGTAAATGTCGATCTGTGCGATACTACCTCTTTAAGTCGCGAAGAAAAAACAAAGCTACTGCAAGGAGCGATTTATGTTTGAAAGATCAAGCGCCGAGCGATTAAAAAAGATATCTGATAAAATTTCATCCATCCTAAAAAAATGCGAGGGCGGCGTAGCGCAGGCTCTTACCGATGAGGACGTTTTGCAGCCCGCAATAATGATGCAATTCATCAATATCCACGCCCTGCTAAAAGGGCTGCAAGAAAGCAACGATTTGCAGGCTTTGGCGATCTTTAGCAAAGATGAAATAAGAGCTATCAACGCCACCAGAAATATTGCTTCGCACGAATACGAACGGCTAAATTTTGAGCTGATAGAGATAGCCATCAAGAACTATCTTCCAACGCTAAATCAAAAAATCATCGACGCACTAAAGCCGTATCGCAAAGGCAAATCGGAAGGATAAATTTGAAAAGACTAAGTATAGATGAAGCCCTAAATTTAATTGAGCACGCCGATCTAAACGAGCTTGGGCGCGCGGCGTTTGCACGCAAGCGCGAGCTGCACCCGGATCGCGTCACGACCTTCATCATCGATCGAAACATAAACTACACCAACGCCTGCATGGTCGATTGTAAATTTTGCGCATTTTATCGCCATGCAAGCGACGCGGACGCCTATGTGCTGAGCTTTGAGCAGATCGGCGAAAAGATCGAGGAGCTCATCGCCGTGGGCGGCACGCAAATTTTATTTCAAGGCGGCGTTCATCCGAAGCTGAAAATCGAGTGGTACGAGGATCTCGTGGAGTTCATCCACAAAAATTACCCGAGCATCACGATCCACGGCTTCTCGGCGATCGAGATCGATTATATCGCGCGTCTTAGCGGCATCAGTACGCTTGAAGTACTTCGCAGGCTGCAAGCCAAGGGGCTTTACTCGATGCCTGGAGCTGGAGCCGAAATTTTAAGCGACCGCGTGCGAGATCTCGTAGCGCCGCGTAAAAGCGACAGCGCCACGTGGCTTAGAGTGCACGAAGAGGCGCACGGCATCGGCATGAAAACGACCGCCACGATGATGTTCGGCGCGCTTGAGAGCACGCGCGAGATCGTGGAACACTGGGATAAAATCCGCGAGCTGCAAGACCGCACGGGCGGCTTTCGAGCGTTCATTTTATGGAGCTTTCAGGGGCAAAACACCCGCCTTTTGCGCGAGCATCCCGAGATCAAAAAGCAAAGCCCGAACCGCTACCTGCGCCTGCTCGCCGTCTCGCGGCTATTTTTGGATAATTTCAAAAATATCCAAAGCAGCTGGGTCACGCAGGGCAGCTACATCGGGCAGCTGGCGCTAAAATTCGGCGCAAACGATCTTGGAAGCACGATGATGGAGGAAAACGTCGTAAAGGCGGCGGGCGCGAGCTTTCGGATGAGCAAGGACGAGATGATAGCGCTGATCCGCGACGTAGGCGAAATACCCGCCAAGCGCAACACTAACTACGATATTTTGGAGACGTACGCTTAGGTGCGGGCTTTTGCGTGTTTGCGGCGGGAATTTTATTCGCTTGCGGCTAGAATCTAGCGGTAGAATTTTATCTTAAAACAGATGGCGAATTTTTGCGATCGTGAAATTTTGCAACGGAATTTAAAATTTTGATATGGGTACGGGTTTAAATTTACAGGCGCGAGCGGAATTCGCACGGTAAAATTTCATTTCGCTATGGAATTTCGCCTTAAAATTTTTTGGACGCGAAATTCCACGCCGCAAGATCAATGCGGCGGAGACGGCGCGTGAGAGACATTTCGTTTACAACGCTTGCCGTGTTTGAGCACGGATATATTTCTGCTAACGCGTTGCGGCGGCGCGCCGTTTGGGGCGCTGAAATTTTACAAAACGTGCGGTGCGATTAAGTTTTGCAATGCCGCAGGTAGTTTGTAGCCGGTTGCAAGAGCCGTATAAACAGCGCGCAGCCTGTGCTTTGGTACCGGCGAACCATATTCGCGGCGTGGACGAGGGCGGCGATTTTAAAATTTGCAGTATCCTGCGGCGCGATTAAATTTTAAACAGGACGGGCAAAACTGCCCTAGCGCGAAATTTTAGAAGCGAGCCCTGGCGCAAATTTTAAAAGCGGCGCGGCTGCGTCAAAATTTTAAAACCGCGCCTGCAAGAGCGATGAAATTTAAAAATTTTATAAAGGAAAACGATGGAAAAAAAAGAGATTTCACTTAAAATCAAAGGCGGCAAGAGCGCTAAAATCGACTTTTTGTATCAATTCGACGATTCGCTGCCGGTGGCGAGCTTCAAGCTAATTTTCAAAGCAAGCGGCGCGGTGAGCGAGAAGATAGCGGGTCTTGCGCGCATCTGCGCGGGCGTTTTGGGCGAGGGCTCAAAGACGCTGGGAGTGAGCGAATTTCACCGCAAGCTCGATATCCGCGCGGTCGAGATCAGCGCCGCGAGCAATTTTGAAACCTTCGGCATCCAGCTAAACTGCCTAAAAGAGCACTTCGATTTCGGCCTAGACATGCTGCGGGAACTGCTTAAAGAGCCCAATTTAACGCCCTCGGTGTTGGAAAAGCTAAAAATGCAAACCATAGGCGAGATCGCTGTGCTAAAAAGCGAGTTCGATTACATCGCGACGTGCAACCTAAAAGCGCTTCTGTATCCGCGCACGAGGCTCGAGCGGCCGCTCATAGGCGACGAGGCGAACATAGAGCGGATCACGATGAAGGACGTGCGGGAGTTTTTCGCCTCGCTGAGTTTAGAGAATTTATACGTCGTTTTATGCGGCGACGTGAGCGATAAAAACCCGAAAATCGCGGAAATTTTGAGCCTTTTTGCAAGCGGAGAAAAGCGCGAGCTGCCGTTTTTCACGCCCAGCGATGCGAAAAAAATAAAGATCCAAAAGGAGCAGACGCAGCAGGCCTACATCTACTTCGGCGCGCCTTTTGCGCTGCCGAAGGAGCAGGAGTTTATCGCAAACACCGCGCTTTTCGTGCTCGGAAGCAGCGGTTTCGGCAGCAGGCTGATGGAGCGTATCCGCGTCAAGCACGGCCTTGCGTACTCGGTCTATGCGCGCGGCGATTTCGAGCTTAGTCGCCGCGAGTTTTGGGGCTATCTGCAGACCAAAAACGAAAATTTACAAAACGCCGCCGCGCTCGTAAAAGAGGAGATCGCAAAATTTATCGCATCTGGCGTGAGCGAAGCGGAGCTGAAAAGCGCTAAAAAATTCCTAATCGGAAGCGCCGTGCTGCAAAAAGAGACGATGTTTAAGCGCGCGGCAATCGCGCAGAGCGAGTATTACAAGGGCTACGCATTCGGCGAGTTCGAGCGAAATTTAAAGCGCATCGAGACGCTAAAACTCGGGGCGCTCAACGATTTCATCAAGTCGCACGATGAGATCATGAACCTAAGCTTTTCCGTCATTTGCGACGAGGCCGCCGCGAAAAAGGGGCTTAGAATTTAGCTCGTCGCGGCGCGTATCTCCGTGATCGGCATAAATGGGTAAATTTTAAATTTATAAAGCGGCGCGAACGGCGCTAAATTTTACTTTTGCGCTCCGTTTGCGGACGGCTTGTGCGTTTAAATTTAAAACCGCGCCTGCGCGTCGCGCTAAAATTTGTGGGCTTTGCAGAAGCGATTAAATTTACGAGCCTTGCAAGAACGGCTAAATTTAAAGACGCCGTGCGCGGCTCGGTAAAATTTCAGCGCGCAAAATCGAAGTCCTGCCTCGCACGCCGTTTGTAAGCCGCGCTGCGAAATTTAAAAAGGCGCGCGGTGGCGGCTACCGTAATTAAATTTTTGCGGTTTGCAAATCGCGCTATGAATTTCAAAAGCGATCACACGCCGTTTTAAAACCTAGCGCACGCTGCAAAGTACGCTGCCAAACAAAATAACGCGCAAGCCAGGCAAAATTTACAGGCGCAGCCGGCGAGCAAATTTGCCGCAATGGGTGAAAATTTTAAATAAATTTAAGTGAGCGATCTCGCTGCGACAGGTAAAATTTCGGCTAAATTTAGGCGAGCGATTCCACTGCGGCGCATAGAATTTCGTAGCGCAATGGCTTAACGCCTATAAAATTTAAAGGATGAAAATTGATTTTTGAAGCAAAAGACGCGGCAGCACTGCAAAAGGCGGGCATTACGACGCTTTTGGATCTGGCGCTGCTTCTGCCCAAAAGCTTCGACGATCTAAGCGTGGGGGACGCGCCGTGCGCGGGCGAGAGCACGGCGGAGGTCGAGTGCCTCTTCCAGCATAGGCGCGGCTCGATGCTCATCGTCACGGCGCACTGCCTCAGCTGGGAGCGCGAGATCAAAATCGTGATCTTCAACGCCAAAAGCTGGCACTTCGGCGCCTTCAAGCGCGGCAAAAAATTTTTTATCCACGGCAAATGCGACGAGAACTTCGGCTCGTGGCAGTTCGTAAATCCAAAAATCGTAAGCGAGCCGGGCAGGATCGCACCCAAATACAAAGCCGCGCTGAGCGACGCCGCGGCGCAAAAGCTGATCAAAAAATATCTAAGCGCGGGCGCGCTTTTAGGCTGCGGACTGCGCGCAGACGAGGCGGCGGTACTGCTTGCGCTACACGAGAGCTCGCCGCGCAGCGTGCGAATGCTAACCGCGCTAAATAGGCAGCTCAAAGAGGGCGGCGCGGAAAATTTCGGCGAGCGCGACGACGTTTCAAGCAGCGGCAAAATTCCGAACGGGAATGAAATTTTAAGAGACGAAATTTCAAGCAGCGATAAAATTTTAAATGACGATGGAATTTCAGATAATAGCAAAATTCCAAACTCGCAAAACTCGGTCGCTGAAATTTTAAACGGCAGATCGCAAAATGATGAAATTTCAAGCCATCCGCAAAATGGCGGAGTTCTTGCCTGCGTAACAAAGCGCGGCGCGGCGAATGAAATTTTAAGCGACGGAATTCCAAATGGCGCAGAAGCCTCGCCCAGCCAAAATATCCACAGCGGAGAGGCTGTGAGTGATAAAATTTTGGACGGCGAGGAACCTCAGGCGCACGGCGCGGAGATTTATAACGACGAAAATTTTAGCATTCAAAGCAACGAGGATTTTCTTGCCGCATATGGCGCCGAGGCGCGTGAGGATAAAATTTCAGACGATCTCAAAAGCGACAATGGCGCGGCGGCGAGCAGCGATAAAATTTCAAACGACCCAAGATTCAGCAGCGCCAAAATGGCAGTACGGCCAGCATACGCTCAAACCGCAACCGCTCAACCCATGCTAACTCATGTCACTACCGAGCAGTCCGTAGCCGAGCAAGCCGCACAACAAAATTCAAGCACCCAAGACATAGGTGCGCAACCCGCAGCAATCCAAACTTCAAGCCAAGTAGCGAGCGCGCAAGCCGCGACTGCCCAAACTTTAAGTGCACAAGCTACGGGCGTGCAGCCTATATGCGATCAAATCGAAAGTCTTCAGACAGTAGCAGCCGTGCAGACCGCAACCACAAAGCCTACGATCGCTCAAAATGCAAACGCCGATGCTGTTCAAGACGCGCTCGCCGCACCGATGAGCGCTTCGCGCGATTGTGCCGTGCAACCTACGCATTATCAAACTGAAATTATCCAGACCGCAGCCGCCCAAGCTACAACCGCCATACCTACAATCGCTCAAATTGCAAGCGACACTGGAACTGTCCATGCCGCCGAGGCTGTCCGAGCCGTAGCCGTCGCAGAGATGAGCGGTGCTGAAATTTTACGCACGCTGAAATTTATCGAAATTCTAAACTACCTGCAAAAGCTAAGCGCGAAAAAAACGAGCTTCCCTGCGCAAATTTACCCGCTGCACGACATTTCGGACTGGCTTGCTTCTCTTCCTTTTGAGCCTACGCGCGATCAGCTGAGAGCGATAAAAGACATCGCTAGCGATCTGCAAAGCCCTCTGGCACGCCGCCGCGTCGTCATGGGCGACGTAGGTAGCGGCAAGACTCTCGTCATCCTCGCGAGCGCGGCGATGAACTACCCGCGCATCAGCTATCTGATGGTGCCTACGAGCATCTTGGCCGAGCAGATTTACGCCGAGGCGCGCCGCCTGCTGCCGCCGCAGATCAAAGTCCTGCTCGTAAAAAGCGGCGATCGCGAGCCGAATTTTGCGGGCGCGCACTTTATCATCGGCACTCACGCCCTGCTCTACCACGAGCTCGCGCCGTCAAATCTCATAATGGTCGATGAGCAGCACCGCTTCGGCTCCAACCAACGCGAAAAGATCGCGCGCCTCACCGAAAACGGCGAGTTTCGAGCGCATTTCATTCAGTTTAGCGCCACACCGATACCGCGTACGCTAAGCATGATCCAGTCCGAGCTCGTGAGCTTCAGCTTTTTAAAACAGCTGCCGTTTGAA
The DNA here is from genome assembly GCF_937996225.1 of uncultured Campylobacter sp. Lineage (GTDB taxonomy): Bacteria > Campylobacterota > Campylobacteria > Campylobacterales > Campylobacteraceae > Campylobacter_B. The sequence goes on from NZ_CALKTC010000079.1 coordinate 10,647, forward strand.
AAACAGATCAAAACTATAATCCTGCAAAACGACGGATTTGCGGGCTTTATGCAGGATCTGCGCCGCGAGCTCGCCGCGGGCAATCAAGCGATCATCGTCTATCCGCTCGTGCAGCAAAGCGAAAGCTCGGTCTATCAAAGCCTTGAGGAGGCGGCGCCGTTTTGGAAGGCTCAATTCCTCGATGTGCTGATCACCCACGGCAGCGACAAGGACAAGGAGGAGGTCCTGCGCCGCTTCCGCGACGAGGGGCGGCTGCTGATAACCACGACGATCGTCGAAGTGGGCATCTCGCTGCCGCGGCTTAGCGTCATCCTAATCGTAGGCGCCGAGCGGATGGGGCTTGCGTCGCTTCATCAGCTGCGCGGACGCGTCGGGCGTAAGGGACAGGCGGGGCGCTGCTACCTCTACACCAAGCTCAAATCCCCGCCGCAGCGCTTGCGCGAGTTCGCAGCGACGCTGGACGGATTCAAGGTCGCAAATATCGATCTGAAAAACCGCCAAGGAGGCGATCTACTCGGCGGCTCGGTGCAGCACGGCGCGATGTTTACGTGGTACGATTACGAAGAGGACGTGACGGCGGCGGCAAAGCAGCGACTAAAGGACATAGGACGAGGTGCGTGAAATTCTACGAGATGCGATAGAATTTAAACGTAATTTTAGCCGCGGCAAAATTTTACGAAGCGAATGCGATTATGAGGTAAGGAGCGATCTGATATAAAATTTGAAATTTCACGGCGCAGATTGCATCGGATAAAATTTAGAGCTTTACCAAGCCTCATTTGCTTTTAATTTCTAAAATTTATGCAACTTAAAGTCCAAAAAAAGGAGAGCAAAATGGCTTACGTGACCTACGGCAAGGCAAAATGGCATTGGGGCGCGGCAAATGCGCCGACTGACATTCCGCAGGAAAACGGCGCGACGCACATCGCGTTTTTCTTCCGCTGGTGCATGGAGCGCAAGCTCTATTCCAAGGACTTTGCGGCGGATTTCGCGGACGATATAGCACGGATGGACGATAGCTTTGATTACCGTCAGTATTTTTTGGGCGCCATGGACGGTGTGCTAAGCAGCGACGAGCTAAACACCGCGGGCAAGGCCTTTGCGAAGGCCTACTACACCACAGACCGCACGAAATTTGCCAAAACGCACGGCTGGTATTTGCAAGATTACGACGATTTCGTCGCGCGCAAATTTGGCGATAAAAACTTCGACAACGCCTATTTTTACATAGAAAACTCGCCGCAAAATTACGCCGAGATCAAAGAGATCATCGATTGCCGCTACGAGGAATTCTTGAGCTTCAAGGAGGCAAAGTAGAAATTTTACCGCCGAGCTTAGCCGGTTTAAAATAGACGTCCAATCCGAAACGGCGCTCGATGTAAATAAGCAGAACCGATACGAAGCGGCAGCGGCAGGGCTTAAAATTTAGGTAAATTTAACTATAATCGCCGCAAAAATTTGAAAATTTTAAAATTTCACAAAGGATTTCATAGATGATCAAGGCACTTCGCGGTATGAACGATATTTCAGGCGAACAGGCGCGCATCTACTCGCAAATTTTAAGCGTGTGCGAGCGCGTGGCGCGCAATTACGGCTTTTGCCTCATCGAAACTCCCAAACTCGAGCAGACCGCACTATTTCGCCGCAGCGTCGGCGAGAGCAGCGACATCGTCGGCAAGGAGATGTATGAGTTTAGCGACAAAAGCGGCGATAGCGTCTGCCTGCGCCCCGAGGGCACCGCGGGCGTCGTGCGCGCCTTTATCGAAAAAAAACTTGACCGCAGCGGCGGCGTGCATAAATTTTATTATCAAGGCTCGATGTTTCGCTACGAGCGGCCGCAAAAGGGGCGTCTGCGCGAGTTTCATCAATTCGGCGTCGAGTGCTTCGGCGAAAGTAGCGTTTATGAGGATGCGAGCGTGATCTTGATGCTAGCTCAAATTTTACGCGAGCTAAATGTCGCCGCAACGCTTAAAATCAACTCTTTAGGCGACGAGGAGTGCATGCCTGCATATAAAACCAAGCTCGTAAATTTCTTGCAAGAACGCAAAGACAGGCTCTGCGAGGACTGCCAAAGGCGCATCGACACCAATCCGATCCGCGTACTGGACTGCAAAAACGAAAGCTGCCAGAAAATTTTAGCCGCCGCGCCGCTTATAACTGAAAATTTAAACGACGCTTGCGCCGCGGAATTTGCACAGCTGCAAAGAATTTTAACCCAAAACGGACAAAAATTTCAGATCGATGCGAAGCTCGTGCGCGGGCTTGATTACTACTGCAAAACCGCCTTTGAGTTCGTTTCAAGCGAGCTTGGCGCACAAAGTGCCGTAGGCGGCGGCGGGCGCTACGACAGACTCGTGGAGTTTTTAGGCGGCAGAAAGACGGCGGGCGTGGGTTTTGCGATCGGCATCGAGCGAATAGCCGAAATTTTAAAAACGCGCGAAGCCCCTCAAGAGCGCGAGGGACTTTATATCGGCGCACTGGATGAGGCGTTTGTTAGCACGGCGTTTTCGTTTGCGCTAAAGCTGCGAAAGTTTTGTAAAACTCAAATTTCATACGAGCCCAAGGCGCTTGCGAAGCATTTAAAAGCAGCTGACGGGGCGGAGGCGAAATTTTGCCTTTGCATCGGGCAGGACGAGTTTGATCGCGCCGAGGTGTGGTGCAAAAATTTAGAGAATCAAACCACCTTTGCGATCAAATTTAAAGAGGTCGAAGCGTTTTTTAAGGATAGAGCATGAGCGATTACGGACTAAATATTTGGGGAAATTCCAACTTCACGATAGACGGCGGCAAACTATGCCTAAACTCCGATTTCAAGCAGCCTTTGGTAGATATCATAAAAGAGATCCGCGCAGACGGCGTGCGAGGCCCGATACTGCTACGCTTCCCACACCTCATCAAAAAGCAAATCGTCGAAATTTATTCAAATTTTAACCGAGCCATAAAGGAGTTCGGCTACAAGGGAAAATTCCACGCCGTCTATCCGCTTAAAGTAAATCAATTCCCGGGCTTCGTTAGAAATTTAGTCGATATCGGCGAGCCTTACGGATACGGACTTGAGGCCGGCAGCAAGCCCGAACTGCTGCTAGCGATGGCGTATAATAACTACGGCGCACCGATTACCGTAAACGGTTTTAAAGATAAGGAGCTTATAAATATCGGTTTCATCGCCGCAGAAATGGGGCATAACGTAACGCTTACGATCGAGGGGTTAAACGAGCTTGAAACCATCATCGAAACGGCTAAGGAGCGGTTTGCGCCAAAGCCTTTCATCGGGCTTCGCATCAGGCTGCACAACTCCGGAAGCGGATTGTGGGCGAAAAGCGGCGGGATAAATTCAAAATTCGGTCTTACCTCGACCGAGCTTATAGAGGCGATAAATTTACTCAAGAAAAACGACCTCATCGAGCAGTTTACGATGATTCATTTTCATATCGGCTCGCAAATTACCGAGATCCATCCGCTCAAAAAAGCTCTTATCGAGGCGGGCAATATCTACACCGAGCTTCGCAAAATGGGTGCGAAAAATTTAAAATCCATAAATTTAGGCGGAGGTCTTGCTATCGAATACTCCCAAGCCAAAGAAAGCTCCAGCCGCAACTATACGCTAAAAGAATACGCCAACGACGTGGTTTTTTTGCTAAAATCGATCGCAGAGGATAAAAAAGAGGCGGAGCCGGATATCTTTATCGAGAGCGGCAGATACGTAGCCGCCAGCCACGCTGTGCTAGTAGCGCCGATTTTGGAGCTTTTTACCCAAGAATACGCCGAAGAAAAGCTCGCCTTAAAAAAGGATAATCCGCCGGTAGTCGCCGAGCTATACGATCTGTATAAAACTCTAAAGCCGTCCAACGCGCTAGAGTATCTGCACGATGCTATGTCGCACATGGAGAGCGTGCTTACCCTTTTTGATCTAGGATACGTCGATCTGATCGACCGCTCAAACGGCGAAATTTTGGTTCATCTAATAATGCGAAAAGCGTATGGAATTTTAGGCAACAAGCAAGAATATAGCAATTTCTTAAACTCCCTAGGCAACGCCCAAGAGCGCTATTTGGTAAATTTCTCGATCTTCCAAAGCCTGCCCGATTTTTGGGGCATCAAGCAGCACTTCCCGATCATGCCGCTAGAGAGGCTGGACGAGCGCGCCACCCTATCGGCGTCGATCTGGGATATCACCTGCGATAGCGACGGCGAGATAGAATTCGACAGTCAAAAAAATCCGCTATTTCTGCACGATTTCGATCCTGAAAAAGAGGAGTATTTTTTGGGCTTTTTTCTTGTCGGAGCCTACCAGGAGGTGCTTGGCATGAGCCACAACCTCTTTGCACACCCAACAGAGGCGACCGTGATTTTAAAGGATGACGGCGGCTTTGAGATCAAGGATTTTATCGAATCTCAATCGGTCATCGACATCTTGGAGGATATGGACTACGACGTAGTAGATATCCGCGAAAGCCTAAACGAGCGCGTCGAAAAATCAAATCTTATCGGAGATAAAGAGAAAAAGCATATCCTGGGCGAACTATATCTGTTTTTAAACGACAATAGCTACTTAAAGACAATCAAATGAGTTTTTGGCAAATTTTAAAACAAGACTTTACCGAGCCCTTGCGTCAAGACCCCGCATGCAATAGCGTATTTGAGATATTTTTCTGCTATCCAGGCGTCTGGGCGCTAATAAATTACCGCTTCGCGCACTTTTTTTACGAGCGAGGTTTTAAGCTTATAGCTCGCGCGATCAGCGGACTTACCCGCATAATCACCGCCGTAGATATAAATCCGGGCGCACAGATCGGTAGAGGAGTGTTTTTCGACCACGCCACGGGGCTTGTCATTGGAGAAACGGCGATCATCGGCGATAACTGTCTGATCTATCAGGGCGTCACTCTCGGCGGCGTGAGCTTAGAGCACGGCAAGCGCCATCCGACGCTGCAAAACGGCGTCGTAGTTGGTGCAGGAGCTAAAGTGTTAGGCAACATCACCATCGGCGAAAATTCTAAAATCGGCGCAAATTCCGTCGTCGTAAAGGATGTCGAGCCAAACTGCACCGCCGTGGGCGTGCCCGCCAAAATTTTAGGAAGCTGCCAGAGCGATCCTTTGGCGCATAATAAAATTCCCGACATCAGCCAGGAGCTTATCAAATATCTCATCAAGCGTATCGAAATTTTGGAGGAGTGCATTTGCAGCGGCAGAAAAGATATCGCCGCAATGGATGAGGATCTAAATAAATTCTACGAAGAGTATCTGAAATCATTAAAATAAGAGGGTTAAAGTGAAAAAAGCTCTATTTTTTATAATTTGTGCTATTTTGTCGGCAAGCGGCAGCGATGCTAATAGCGCGAAAAATTCCGCGAACGACGTCAGAATAAGTTTAGTAAAAAGCCTATACATCAAAGATACCTATTTCGGCGATCACAAAAATGTCTTATCGGCTTCTTTCAAATCTGCGCTTATGCAGGATGAAGCATCTGCTGGCGAAGGTGAGGTTGGCTGCTTGGACTACGATCCGGTAATCGGCGGTCAAGATGTCTGCGACGATGCGAAATATGATTTTGAGCTAGGGCAGCGCGATACCGTCGTAGTAACTCAGACCTGCCCCTACGGCGCGCAGACGATAATCTACAAACTCGTCCGTAGCGGAGGAGATTATAAAATCGACGATATCTACGACCAAGACCCAAGTAGCGGCAGAGCTTTTAGCGTCAAAAATCAAATTTTAAATTGTCTAAACCAATCCAAGGAGCATCAATGAAATTAACACTTTCAAGTCGCGTAAGCAAGCTCGGCGAAAGCCTAACGATCGCAATCAGCACCAAAGCCAAGCAGATGAAAGCTCAAGGGCAAGACGTCGTAATCCTAAGTGCGGGCGAGCCTGATTTCGATACCGCAGAGGTCGCCAAAAGGGCTGTCATAGAAGCTATGGCTAAGGGCTGTGGAAAATATACGCCGGTTGCCGGCACGCCTGAAATTTTAAATTTAATCGCACAGAAGCTAAAGCGTGATAATGCTCTAAACTACAGACCCGATCAGATCATCACCAACGTAGGCGCCAAACACTCGCTATTTAATGCCTTTAACTGCATCTTAAACGAAGGCGATGAGGTTATAATACCGGCGCCTTATTGGGTCACCTACCCTGAAATTGTAAAATTTTGCGGCAGCAAGCCCGTCATCGTAGACACCAAGGCGGAAAACCGATATAAAATCACCGCCTCACAGCTCAAAGCCGCGATCACGGCGCGTACGAAGGCGCTGTGCCTTTTCAACCCGAGCAACCCCGCAGGCGCCGTATATTCGCGCCAGGAGCTGCAAGAGCTTGCGGAAGTGCTAAAAGGCACGGATATTTTAGTAATTGCCGATGAAATTTACGAAAAAATCGTCTTCGGCAAGAGCTTCATAGCCGCAGCAAGCATCAGCGAGGATATGTTCGGGCGCACCGTGACGATCAACGGGCTAAGCAAATGCGGCGCGATGCCCGGCTGGCGCTTCGGCTACACGGCGTGCGCGATCGATGAGCTAAATAAGGCTATGATCAGCCTACAAAGTCAAAGCGTCAGCAACGTAGCTAGCATCGTCCAGGCAGGCGCTATGCCGGTGCTGCGCGGCGAGGCGGACGATTATATTGAGGAGATGAGGCGCGAATACGAGCGCAGGCGCGATTTTGGCACAGACGCGATAGGTGCGATCCCAGGGCTTAGTGTCGTAAAACCAGATGGCGCATTTTATTTCTTCATAGATTGCTCTCAGGTAGAACCTGATAGTATGAAATTCTGCATGCAACTGCTAGATAAAGGGCTCGTAGCCACGGTGCCAGGAAGCGGATTTGGCATGGATGGGCACTTTCGCGTAAGCTTTGCGTGCTCTATGGAAAATCTAAAACGCGGCTTTGAGCGCATAGAAAAATTCGTAAAAAATTACCACAGATAGGCATGCTAGCGAAATTTGAATCTAAATTTGTCGTAGCTTAGCAGCGAAATTTTTTACATAAAATTTAATGCGGCTTAGCGGCAAATTTAGTGTGGCACGGCACAGCTCTGCGCGAGATTTAAAGCAAATCCGGTGCGACGCAGCACGGAATTTAACTCAACCGCCCATCACAGCACGATACGACTCGGCTTAGCTCAGATAGAGCGGTAGTTCAGTGTGGTTAAAATTAACGTTTTTGATCCGAGGCGTTTAAGTTTATTCCATGCTGTTTTATCCAAGAGTATTTAAATTTCGCCGTTTAATTCAAAATTATAACTATCGCGAGCTTGGTGATAAAGGCTAATTTGCTCTTGCTCTACTTAAGAACGATTAAGTTTCGCGCCGTTTTATTCAAAAACATTAAAATTTCATACTTGTCGATGCTACTTCGATTTCCCCAATTCCTTTACGTTTTACTCAAGAGCTTTAGATTTTTATACCGCCGCATTACGGTGCCTACCGCGCGAAATTTTATCTAGGCGGCGATATTTCTAGCGCGGATACGGTTCGGCGCGGCGTGCAGGCGCGATCCGACCGCCAAAGCCCAAATCCGCTTAAATTTAAAATTCCAAGCCCGCTCGGGTTAAATTTCAAACCTAGCGCCCATTTAAGGCGCGTGCAGGGCGAGCATAAATACGCGCGCCGCCCAAACGGCGCATAGACGAGACGATCCGCCTCGCCCTATCGCGCCGGCAGACCTAGATAATTTCAAATGCGGCGGCGATCCTGCTGCGATGCACCGCGACACGCTTTTACAAATCTCGCGCTGAAATACCAATTTGCGACTTGTATTTCGGCGGCATGCCGCGACACGTTTTTGCGAACGGCTCGTTTGTGGCGGAGTAGCAGAGGCGGCACGGATCAAATATACCGCGGTCGCGAATGAGCGAAATTAATCCGTTTATCTTATCCGTTCGTTTCCCGCGGACGCTTGCATGGGCTCCGTATTTATACGCGGCGCTATGCCGCATCCACGACGCAAAAAATGAAGCGGTCCGTGCGTGCGATAAAAAATACATAGGCGCAGCAAGCGTGCCGAGCGGTGCGGACGAAACGAGCCGTGAAAGGCGCCCTTTAGATTTGCGCTCTCGCAAGCCTTCAAAATCGACTTTTTTAAAATTTCCCCTGCGCGCAGACCGCAAAAATCAGCTTTTAAAATTTTTTCGCCCGCTTAAATTTTAAAATCGGCTCTTTAAAATTCTCCTCTGTGTGAGCTCTCGGAATTTCTCCTTTTTTTGAAATTTTAACGCACATTTAACTAAAAAATTCAATAATTTCAAATGTATATTTTACTTTTTAAAGGAGAACATATGAGAAAAACCGCCCTTGTTTTAGCGCTTCCGCTCTTTTTTACGCCCGTTTTAGGCTTTGATGTAGCCAAACTCAACGCCAAAAAAGCCGTGCCGTACGAGCAAAAGACGCAGGAATTTAGGCTGCCCGTAGGCATCGACGAAAACGGCGTCATAGACGAGGCAAAGCTCGGCGACTCGCCTTATGCAAAGACCGTCATCTACGGCGCGAAGCTCATCAACGAGACGACGAGATATCTCGGACCGCAGGCGAAGGATGAAAAAATGCGCTTTGCGGGCAACAACCTCTCCTGTTCGAGCTGTCATACGAGCGGCGGTGTCGTGCCCGATCAAAGCCCGTTCGTGGGTATCTACGCGAGATTTCCGCAGTATGTCGCGAGATCGGATCAGCTAGTCACGCTGCAAGACCGCATAAACGGCTGTTTTCAGCGCTCGATGGCGGGCAAAGCGATACCTACAAACTCCAAAGAGATGCGCGCAATGATCGCTTACATGCACTGGCTCTCCGCAGGCTATGAGGTCGGCGCAAAGCTAAAAGGTCAGGGGTTGCCGAAAGCGCAGTTTTTAGACCGCGCGGCGGATCCTAAAAAAGGAGGCGAAATTTACGCCGCAAAATGTGCCGCCTGCCACGGCGAAAACGGCGAAGGGGTAAAAAACGAGGGGTTTGCTCAAAGTGGCGATTATTACACATTCCCCGCGCTTTGGGGCGATGACAGCTACAATACGGGCGCCGGTATGTATAGGCTCATCGAAGGGGCTAGGTATGTCAAAGCCACTATGCCTAAAGGAGACGCCTCGCTAAGCTGGGAGGAAGCTTTCGACGTGACGGCGTATATAAACTCAAAACCGCGCAAGATCAAACCCGATAGGAAGAAAGATTTCCCCGATCTAGACGTCAAGCAGATGGATATGGATGTGGGGCCCTACAACGACGGATTTGACGAGAACGATCACCGCTTCGGCCCATACAAACGCATGATCAAAAAATAAAATCAAACGCCGTCCTTGCGGCGGCGGAATTTTGACGTAAATTTAATGCGGCTCGAAATTTAACGCAAATTTAGTGCGACGCGGCACAGAATTTAATACAAATAGCGTGATGCGGCACAGATCTTAAAGCATTCTGCTCGGCACAGCGCGGAACGGCTCGGGATTTAATGCGGTTGCGGCAGTTAGCACGATTAAATTTCGTGTCGCTTTAATTTAAGGGTATTTAAATTTCAAGCTGCTGTATTCAGGAGCGCTTAAATTTTATGCCGTTTTATTCAAATGCGGCTAATTTTGCGCTGTTATGTTACGATGCCTGCTGCGCCGCGCACTGCTCGCGATTTTAAATTTCGCTTCGGAATTTAAAAATTTCATCGCACGACGCATCTAGATTTCGTCGCAAAAGCTCTGGCATAAACGCCGCCAGCGGCAGAAATTTTATCGCAGAATTTTTAAAATTCCGCGCCGATGTTTTCAAAACCTGCGCTGCCTGCCTCTTGATACAGCCGCGCTAAAATTTAACCAAACATGACGGTCACACAAAATACGACGAACAAGACGAGCGCAACGAATACAGCCGACGCCGCAGAGCGAGACGCAACGAATCAAAAAACTTACAACGCAATTCATAAGCGAGCTAAATTTTAAAATTTTACCGTGCCCGAGGCCTTAGCGCAAACGCAATAAATTTTATGTTTTAGTGCGCCTTTGAGCCCGAGCGTATCAAATAGATTTTAAACGAAATTTCAACGTCGCCGCGCTATTTTATATTTTTATAAAGACTATTTTAGTAAAATCAGGGCTTTATGAGCGAGATAAAAATTTTAATCACCGACGAGGATCTGTGCGCCCCAAGGCGGCTTTTGAGTAGGCGCGATAAGAAGCTGGCGCGCGTACGAGGACATCTGCGCGAGTTTCGCGTTTCGCGGGCGCTTAAAGCGCGCTTTAAAAAACGCGGCAGATTTTGTATCTCGCACAAAAGTGCGGATGGCAAAACGATCGTCGCCGTGGCTCTAGCGAGGCAAAAATTCGGACTTGATCTTGAAATTTTAAAACCGCGGGATTTTGCCGCGGCGAGCGAGTTTTGTTTCAACGCCTTTGAGCGCGAGCTTTTGGCGGCGGCGGACGAGAGCGAAAAGACGCTCGTTTTTTATAAAATTTACACGATCAAAGAGGCGCTGATTAAGGCGCGAAGCCTGGGTTTTTACGCGCTTGCTCGCGTGGGTCTGGCGCGCGGCGCAGATGGAGAGGCTCTGACGCTTGATGAGCGCGGCAGGGCGTGGTCACACAAGAGCTATATTTTGGAGGGCGAGATTTTGATTTCGCTCATTTTTAGGGAGAATTTTTGAGACCTGTTTATCGTTTTTACGCTATTTCTAAAACGGCTTTCATTCTGCTTTGCGCCGCGTTTTTTATAGGCGGATGCGCACACAAGGCGCCTGGGCAAATAGCGGAATTTAGCCAAAAACAGTTCATCCTGACGGATCCTAACGGCGTAAAAAGCAGAGCCCTGATCTCAAAAATTTCACCCGCAAACGGCGAGGAGAGCCGCTACAAGCTCGTCTGGCTCGATATGCTAGGCGCGCCGGTAGCACGCAAAATTTTATCGATCAAAGGCGGCGAGGCGAAATTTCGCAACGACGGCTTCCTGCCGCCCGATTCACAGAGCGAGCTAGTATTTTTAGCCCTGCTTGGGAATGCGGATAAAGCAAATTTCGCCATAAACGCAAAGGGGCGCCGATATGACGCAGTATCTAAGTAGTCCGGGGCTCATCTGTGCGGGCGCAAACAGCGCCGCAGAGCTTTTTAGCGCGCTGTGCGAAAAAAGATCCGCGCTGCAAAAGCTTAGCGTCTGCGGTAAAAACTTCATCTTTGGGCGCGTGGATACGCCGCTGCCGCAGATCAAAGATCGCGCCTACGCCACGCGCACGAACGCTCTGGCGCTTTACGCCTGCCTCGGCGTGCAAGAGCAAATAGAACAAGCCGTGCAAAAATTCGGCGCGCACCGCGTAGGCGTGGTGTTTGCGACCACCAACACCGGCGTGCAAGAAAACTATGCGGAATTTTTCGCCTGCGGTAAAGACGCGGGAAATTTTATCTCGCAAGACGGCGAAAATCCCGCGCCGCGCAGTGAAATTTCTGCAATGAACGGCGAAAATTTCGCCAAAATTTCAAAAGACGCAAACGATAAATTTAAAAACTTCTGCTTCGAGCGCAACTCCCACGCAAACCCCGCAAATTTTATCCGCGAATGCCTCGGACTAAAATCCGTCGCGATCGGAGTTTCTAGCGCCTGCACCAGCGGAAACAAAGCTCTCATCGAAGCTTCGCGCCTCATCTACGCGGGACTTTGCGACGCGGTCGTGTTCGGCGGCGCCGACGCACTCGACGAGCTCACGCTGCAGGGCTTTAGCGCGCTTGAAATTTTAAGCGAGCAGCCGCTAAAGCCGTTTTCAGAGGCACGATCAGGCACAAATCTAGGCGAGGGAGCCTGCGCATTCGTGCTTTCGCGCGAGCGCATAAGCGACGTCGCGGTTTTGGCTCACGCCGCAAACTCCGACGCTTATCACATCACTAAGCCCGATCCCGGCGCACGTATGCAGATCAAAGCGATTAAAACCGCGCTAAAATCGGCGCAGCTGCAAAGCGTGGACTACGTCAATCTGCACGGCACCGGCACTGCGGCCAACGACGCGATGGAGGCCTTGGCTATGAGCGCCGCCCTGCCCTTAGCGCCCGCAAGCTCGTCCAAATGGGCGACCGGACACACTCTTGGCGCAGCGGGGGCGATCGAGCTTGCCGTGTGCTACGAGGCGATCAAACAGGGCGTGATCCCGCCAAATTTTACAAACGATAAAATTTGGCGCGGCTCGGAGGCTGAAATTTTTCGTGGCGCGCAGGCGCGGCGCGGCGTGCGAAACGATGAAATTTTAAATAACGCGAGTGAGCAAATTTCGTGCGGCTCTAGTGGCGAAATTTTGCAAAATGCGCAGGGTGAAATTCCAAAAAGCGGCGCGGATGAAATTTTGGCTGCGTCTAAAGCTTTGCAAGGCGCGGACGATAAAATTTTAAATAACGCCGCGGATCAAACTTCACAAATGAGCGAAATTCCAGCAGCGCTGTCTAAATTTAACCTCGCGCGCGAAGCAAAAAAGGCGCGCGTAGATACCGCGATGAATATAAACTTTGCTTTCGGCGGCGACAACGCCGTAACCATAATAGGACGCGTATGAAAGCCTCTAGCATCCTACCGCAGAGCGGATATATGGTCTTTGTGGATGAAATTTTAGAGGTTAGCGACGGGTATGCGAGCTGTGCGTTTAGCGTTAAAGAGGACTTGCCGTTTACCGAAGACGGCGAGCTCGGCAGCTACGCGTATATGGAGATAATGGCGCAGTGTATCGGCGTGTATTCGGGCTACAGAAACGACGGCGAGGTGAGGCTTGGGTTTTTGCTGGGCGTGCGGAACCTGGATATTTCGCGCGCAGGCCTGAAAGTGGGCGAGCGCGTAATCACGACGGCAAGGCAGAGCGTAAGCGACGGCGAGGGGCTATATATCTTCGACTGCGAGATCCGCTGCGGCGACGAACATATCGCAAGCGCCACGCTAAGCGTGATGAACCCAAATGATGAAATGCTAAAGAGTATAAATGGCTAAGAGAATTTTAATCACCGGAGCAAGCGGCGGTATCGGCGAGGCGTGTGCATTAAATTTAGCGCAAAAGGGCTACGGCTTGGCGCTAAACGGACGCAACGAGGCAAAGCTTAATGACGTAGCGAAACGCTGCTTGGACGCGGGCGCGGCGGAAGTTCAAATTTTAAAATTTGACGTCGCAGATACTGCTGCGGCGCAGGAGCATATCGAAGCAGATATAGAGGCAAACGGCGCGTACTGGGGCATCGTGCTAAACGCTGGCATTACGCGGGATAACTCCTTCGTGTGGTTCGAACGCGAGGATTGGCAAAGCGTGATAGATACGAATTTAGGCGGGTTTTATAACGTCCTAAAGCCCGCACTGATGCCGATGATCCGTGCCAAAAAGGGCGGGCGTATCGTCGTGATGAGCTCGGTTAGTGGAATTGCCGGCAACCGCGGCCAGAGCAACTACGCCGCTAGCAAAGGAGGCCTAATCGCCGCGGCAAAATCGCTGGCGATAGAACTTGCAAGCCGCAAGATCACGGTAAACGTGGTAGCTCCCGGGCTCATCAAAACGGCGATGAGCGAAGGTATAAACGAAGTCGCTAGCGAGCAAATTTTAAGCGCGATTCCGC